>NZ_QWKK01000039.1 GCF_009911695.1 Enterorhabdus sp. P55
CGCCCGCAGAGGCGCCCCGCGGCCCCAGCCTGCGGCCAAGGGCTCGCCCGGCCCGTCACGCCCGCCGGCAAGCCCGCCCGCAGCGCTCGCCTGGCGCGCCGCCTCCCGTCGCACTGCCCCTCGCCCGCCTCGAAAGGACCGCCATGACCCTCATCGACGACCTCCGCGCCTACGAGCCGTTCAACGAGCAGGAGGCCGTCGACAAGCCCGTCATCCTGCGCGCCCTCGAAGCCGGGCCCGCCTGTCTCGACCGAGCGGCGCTCGCCCACCTCGCCTGCTCCATCTGGACGGTCGACCCCATGTTCACACGTACGCTGCTCGTCTACCATAACCTCTACGACTCCTGGAGCTGGATCGGCGGCCACGCCGACGGCGAGACCGACCTGGCAGCCGTCGCCCTGCGCGAGCTGGCCGAGGAGACCGGCGTCACCGACGCGCGGCTCGTCCCCTGCGGGCCCGGCGGCATCTACTCGATCGAGGTGCTCACCGTCAACGGCCACGAGAAGCGCGGGAGCTACGTCGGGTCTCACCTGCACCTCAACGTGACGTACCTGGCCATCGCCGATCCCTCGGCGCCGCTGCGCGTCAAGCCCGACGAGAACTCGGGCGTGTGCTGGGCACCCCTCGACGACGCCATCGCGCTGTCCACCGAGCCGTGGATCCGCAACCGCATCTACCGCAAGCTCATCGCCAAGCTCGCCACCATCCCGCGCTAGCGCCGCCGCACTCCAGCCCCGCATGCCATAGCAGCCGTCAGCACGTCCCAGCCAGGCCTTGCCAACGCTCCCTTGCATGATTTTTCGGCTTTTTTGGTCATTTGCTTCGAAATTCCGACCCGCCTGGGACTCGCACGGCTTCACCTGGAAGCGTTTCCCCTGGTCGGCTATGGACGCTCCGGAAGCAAACCGCTTTCGGAGCCTCGTTTGGCCGTCGATGCCTCGGAATTTCGAAGTAAATGGCCAAAAACCGCGCATCGCGCTGCAGCCCTCTCGCGCCCTAGAACCACGCGAGGGCGGCAGCCGGAATTCCAGCCACCCCCACCTGCAGGCGCCGCACGCGCACGCCGCGCCCGGGCACCTGGGCGCGGCGCCCCCTCGCCCGACCGTCCATCGCGCCCAGGCGACGCCCAGCGACCCGCGATCCCGCGATCCTGCGCCCCGCACGCAAAAAAACGCCCGCCCTCCCGCCATCAGGCGAACGAGAGCGGGCGCTCCCAGGCCCCAAAGGCACCGCGCGAGGCGACTTGGCGGCGCTACTCCGCCGTGGCGGTCTCCACCTCCACGGAGCCCAGCTTCTCGGTGGCGGGCCCGGGCCGCCCCGCGCCGACGAAGGCATCCCGCGCCCCGCGGGCCTCGCGCTCCTTCTCGGCCAGGTTCGCCTTGGCCACCGCGATCATCAGCTTGATGCGGTTGAGTTGATTGACCTCGGATGCGCCGGGATCGTAGTCCACCGCCACGATGTTGCTCTCGGGGTACTGGCGGCGCAGCTCCTTGATGACGGCCTTGCCCACCACGTGGTTGGGCAGGCACGCGAAGGGCTGGGCGCACACCACGTTGGGCGTGCCCTCGCGGATGAGCTCCACCATCTCAGCGGTGAGCAGCCACCCCTCGCCCATGGAGTTGCACAGCGACAGGATCTGCTCGGCGTAGTCGGCCAGCTCGTAGATGTCGGTCACCGGCTCGAAGCGCTGCGAGCGGCGCAGGGCGTCGTTGACCGGCTTGCGGAACTTCGCGATGGCCTGAAGGGCGATCTTCGACCCCACGGCGCCCTTCGGCGAACGCCCGAGCGGATCCTTCTGGAAGATGGCGCCGGCGATGCCGAACAGGAAGAACTCGATGAGCCCGGGTACCACGGCCTCGCAGCCCTCGCGCTCGATGACGTCCACCAGCTGGTTGTTGGCCGTGGGATGGAACTTCACGAGGATCTCGCCCACCACGCCCACGCGCGGCTTGGTGCCCTCGCCGGCCAGCGGCAGGGTGTCGAAGTCTCCGACGATCTGGCGCACCGTGCGCTTGAACTCGCCGTAGGTGACGCCCCGGTGCAGCTGGCCCTTGCACGCGGCCATCCAGTGGTCGAACAGGCGCGTGGCGCTGCCCGGCTCCACCTCATAGGGGCGCGTGCGGTACAGGCACATCATGAGCAAGTCGCCGTAGCACAGCGCGTAGAGGGCTTGGAGCAGCATCTTCGGCGTGATCTTGAAGCCGGGGTTCACCTCGCCCAGGTCCTTGAACGACAGCGCGATGACGGGGATGTGCTCGAGCCCCACCGCCTTGAGCGCCTTGCGGATGAGCGCGATGTAGTTGGTGGCGCGGCAGCCGCCGCCCGTCTGGGTGATGAGCACGGCCAGCTTGTCGGTGTCATACTTGCCGGAGAGCACCGCCTCCATGATCTGGCCCGTGACCAGGATGGACGGGTAGCAGATGTCGTTGTTGACGAACTTGAGGCCCGCGTCCACCGCGCCATGGTCCACCGACGGCAGCAGCTCCACGTTGTAGCCGAAGCGCTGGAAGATGTCGATGAGCAGGTCGAAGTGGATGGGCGCCATCTGCGGCGCGAGGATGGTGTAGCCGGCCTCCTTCATCTCCTCGGTGAACTGGGGGCGCGCGAACTCGGTGGAGACGCCCTCGCGCTGCTCGACCTCGGCGGCGCGCACCACGCCGTCGGCCTTCTCGGTGAACGAGGCGGGCACGAGCTTGTCCAGGTCGTCCAGGTTGATGGACGCCGCCGGGCAGGCGCGGTTCGCGGCGCGCGCGTCAGCATCGGCCTCGGCGTCGCGGTCGGCCTGGTCCTTGAGCGCGGCGAGCAGGCTGCGCACGCGGATACGAGCGGCGCCGAGGTTGGACACCTCGTCGATCTTGAGCACCGTGTACACCTTGCCGGCCGCCTCGAGCACCTCTTGGACCTGGTCGGTGGTGAGCGCGTCCAGGCCGCAGCCGAAGGAGTTCAGCTGGATGAGGTCGAGGTCGCGCCGCTGAGTGACCACCTTCGCCGCCGCATAGAGGCGCGTGTGGTACATCCACTGGTCCACCACGCGGATGGGACGCTCCAGCTGGCCCAGGTGCGCCACGGAGTCTTCCGTGAGCACGGCCAGGCCGAAGCTGGTGAGCAGCTCGGGGATGGCGTGGTTGATCTCCGGGTCGTTGTGGTAGGGGCGGCCCGCCAGCACGATGCCGCGGGTGCCGGTCTCCTCCATCCAGGCGAGCGTCTCCACGCCCTTAGTGCGCATGTCGCGCTTGAAGGCCTCGTCCTCAGCCCAAGCGGCCTCCACCGCCGACGCCACCTCATCGGCCGTGAGCGGCGCGCCGTGGCGCCCGGCGGCCGCGGCCAGGTTCTGGCCCAGCTCCACGAACAGGCGGTTCTTCAAGTGCTCCTTGCTGTCGTAGGGCAGCCACGGGGTGAGCAGCGACACGTCGCCGCCGCGCAGCTCGTCGATGTTGAGGCGCAGCGCCTCGGGGTAGCTGGCCACGATGGGGCAGTTGAAGTGGTTGCCCGCGGTCTCGTCCTCCTGACGCTCCCACTTCGAGCAGGGCATCCAGATGAAGTCGGGCTTCTTGGCCAGCAGGTTCATGATGTGGCCATGGGAGAGCTTGGCCGGATAGCACACGCTCTCGGAGGGCATGGACTCGATGCCGGCCTCGTAGGTCTTCTTCGTGGACGGGTCGGAGAGCACCACCCGGTAGCCGAGCTGGGTGAAGAAGGTGAACCAGAACGGGTAGTTCTCGTACTGGTTGAGCGCGCGCGGGATGCCCACGGTGCCGCGGGGAGCGTCCTCGGGCGCGAGCGGCTCGTAGTGGTCGAACAGGCGGCGGCTCTTGTACTCGAAGAGGTTGGGCACCTCCGAGGCGGCCTTGCCCGTGCCCAGGCTCTCGCCCTTCTCGCAGCGGTTTCCGGTGATGAAGCGGCGGTTCTTGCCCGTGGCCTCGTCCTTGCCGAAGTCGTTGACGGTGAGCAGGCAGGCGTTGGAGCAGCCCTTGCAGCGCACGGTCTTGTGGG
The DNA here is from genome assembly GCF_009911695.1 of Enterorhabdus sp. P55. Classification (GTDB taxonomy): domain Bacteria; phylum Actinomycetota; class Coriobacteriia; order Coriobacteriales; family Eggerthellaceae; genus Enterorhabdus. The sequence continues at coordinate 3,994 of NZ_QWKK01000039.1, forward strand.
TGGGGGCGAGCGCCTCGATGGCCGCGAGCGAGAGCAGCCCGCTCACGGGAACCTTCGGGCCCACATCCGGTGACAGGGGCATGTTCTCAGCATGGCGGCGCGCATCCTCGTAGCGGTCGCGGGCCAGGAGCGCCGCGCCGAACGCGCCCATGTTGCCGGCGATGTCGGGACGCACAGCGTCCACCTCGGAGAGCTGCTCGAAGGCGCGCAGCACCGCGTCGTTCAGGAACGTGCCGCCCTGGACGATCACCTTGGTGCCCACGTCGTGCGGATCGCGGATCTTGATGACCTTGAACAGCGCGTTCTTGATGACCGAGATAGCCAAGCCCGCGGCGATGTCGCCCACGGTGGCGCCTTCCTTCTGGGCCTGCTTGACGCGCGAGTTCATGAACACAGTGCAGCGGCTGCCCAGGTCAACCGGGCTTTCGGCGCGGATGGCGGTCTCGGCGAACGCGGCCACGTCGAGGTTCAGGCCGGACGCGAACGACTCGATGAAGCTGCCGCAGCCCGACGAGCAGGCCTCGTTGAGCATGATGTGGTCGATGACGCCGTCCTTCACGCGCAGGCACTTCATGTCCTGGCCGCCGATGTCCAGGATGAACTCCACCCCGGGCAGCATCTCCTGGGCGCCGCGCAGGTGGGCCACCGTCTCGATCTCGCCGGAGTCCACGCGCAGGGCCTCGAGCAGGAGCCCCTCGCCGTAGCCGGTCACCGTGGCGTGGCCGATGGTCACGAGCGGCTCGCCCGTGACGGGGTCGGCCGGCAGCGCGCGGTACAGGTCGGCGAGCGCCGCCTTCGCGCAGCCGAGCACGTCGCCTTTGTTGGACGCATAGGTGGACCACAGCAGCGCGCCGTCCTGGCCGATGAGGGCCGCCTTGAAGGTGGTCGAGCCGGCGTCGATGCCGAGGAACGCCATCCCGCGGTAGTCCACGAGGCTCGCGCGGCGCACGCGCTCGGCGTCGTGGCGGGCCTTGAACGCGGCGTAGGCCGCGTCGTCGGCGAACAGCGGCGCCAGGCGCACCACCTCCGAGCCCTGCAGGTCGCCCAGGCTCTCCAGGCGCGTGAGGATGTCGGCCAGCCGCTCGGGGGCCGCGCCGGCCTCGGCACCGGCGATGGCGCAGCCCGACGCCACGAACAGGTGCGCATTCTCGGGCACGAGGATGTGATCCTCATCGAGCGCAAGCGTCTCGTAGAAGCGGTTGCGCAGCTCGGGCAGGTACTGGAGCGGACCGCCCAGGAAGGCGACGTTTCCCCTGATGGGACGCCCGCAGGCCAGACCCGAGATGGTCTGGGTGACCACCGACTGGAAGATGGACGCGGCGATGTCCTCCTTGCGCGCGCCCTCGTTGAGCAGCGGCTGCACGTCGGTCTTGGCGAACACGCCGCAGCGGCTGGCGATGGGATAGATGGTGGTATGGCTCTTGGCCAGCTCGTTGAGGCCGCCTGCGCCGGTGTTGAGCAACGCGGCCATCTGGTCGATGAACGCGCCCGTGCCGCCGGCGCAGGTGCCGTTCATGCGCTGCTCGATGCCGTTGTCGAAGTAGATGATCTTCGCGTCCTCGCCGCCAAGCTCGATGGCCACGTCGGTGCGCGGGATGAAGGTCTCCACGGCCGTCTTGGACGCGATGACCTCCTGCACGAACTCGATGCCGAGCCACTGGGACAGCAGCAGGCCGCCGGAGCCGGTGATGGCGATGGTCATGGCCTCGTCGGGGAACTGGGCCGCGGCCTCGCGCAGCACCTCGATGATGGTGGCGCGCACATCGGCGTGGTGCCGGCGGTACACCGCCCAGCGCACCTCGCCTGCCGCGTCGAGCACGGCCAGCTTCACCGTGGTGGAGCCCACGTCGATGCCGATGCGCAGGGCGTTCGGGTCGACGGGCGCGGGCGCGACGCCAGCGGCCGCGGTATCGCCCACCTCGCCCGCAGCCTCCACGCGGGTCACGCGCATGACGGCGGGATCGACGGCGCCATCGCTCGTGATCTGCACGTACTTGCTGGTCTTCGTTCGCTTCATGGTTTCTCTAACCCTCCCTTGTTCGCGTTAGAGCTCGATGGATTCGCCGGGCTTGATGAACAGCAGGCGCAGCGCAATGACGGCCATCTCCTCGGATGACTCCGCCATGCCCGTCTCAAGCCAGCGGGTGATGACGCCCAGGTAGGCTGACGCGTAGAACGCCACGTAGTAGTTCACGAAGGGCGTGGGGTTCTCGCGGTAGCGGTCGTGCAGGATGTTCTCGATGAGGTCGGTGCACACGACGTCGCGCAGGCGCGGGGCGAACCGGATGTCGCCGCCGGGCCCCATCACCGCGTGCAGAAAATCGGCCTGGTCACGCAGGTAGTCGAACAGCTCCACGAGAAACGGGAGCGGGGCGCGGCCGACGCGGATGCGCAAGAGCTCCGCGAGCGAGAGCTGCTGCATGGACACGCGGAAGCGCTCGAGGTCGGCAACGACCTCGTCCTCCAGCGTGAGGAGCAGGTCCTCCTTATCGCGGAAGTGGTTGTAGAACGTGCCGCGGTTGAGGTCGGCGCGGGCACACAAGTCGTTGACCGTGAAAGCCTCGTAGCCGCGCTCCTCCATGAGCGCGATGAGCGCGTCGCGCAGCGCCCGCTTCGAGCGGACGATGCGCCGATCCTCCCCCGCCGCGATGGGCGACGCGCAGGTCTCGAGCGTGGTGGCCATTGGTTCCCTTCGTTATCTTGCACATCACGAACAAAAATCAACACCCTGTTCATTACCGCGCATTGTACTCGGAACCACCATCCGCCGCAACCATCGCGGCTGCCGCGGCCGCCGCGGCCGCACGGGGTTTCTGCACACTTTTGACGACTTTGCGACGCAAAGGCACCCTGGGCAGGCATCCGAGAGCCCCTCGCCAGCCGCAGGAAGAGCAGCCACCGAGGCCCACCTGGGGAAATGCGGACGGCCGCCCGTCGATGAAGGGCAGGAAGGGCGGCGGCGCGTCGCAAAGTCGTCAAAAGTGTGCGGAATGTTGGGGGGGCGGGATGGGGAGGCGAGTGCGAGAGAGCGGGAACGGGACGAGCGGGGCGGGCGGGATGGGAAGGTGGGTGCGAGGGGATGGAAGGCGCGGAGCGGACAGCGAGGTGAGGCCGGACGAAGGCTTGGCAGGGCAAGCGAGGCAGCGGGCTTGATGCGGGGACGGGGAGGTGGCAGCAGATGCGAGGTGGGGCGGTGGGACGAGGACGAGACGGCGGAGAGCAAGGCAGAGCGGCGGGAGCGGGACGGGTAAAGCGGGGCAACGACGCCTCCCAGAGGGCGAGGCGGAGCGGGCGTATCGCGGGGGGGAGCGACGAGGCGAGGCCGGACGAAGGCTTGGCAGGGCGAAGCAGAAGAGGGTTGGACGGGGCAGGGACGCGAGAGTGCGGGGGTGCGAGGTGGGTATGAGACAGGAGGGCAAGAACAGGCACAAGGCTGAACGGAGTGGGACGGAGCGGGCGTATCGCGGGGGCGACGCGGTGAGGCCGGGCGAAGGCTTGGCAGGGCAAGCGAGGCAGCGGGCTTGACGCAGGGACGGGGGGCGGCAGATGCGAGATGGAGCGAAGCAAGGCAGGACGGCGGGACGGGGCGAAAGCGAAAGGCGGGAGCAGGGGCGCGAGGGTGCGGGGGTGCGAGGCGGGTACGGTGCGGCGCAAGGCGGAACGGAGCGGAACAGGACGAGAGCAAGGCGGGAGCCGACAAGGCAGGACGGCGGGCGCCTCGGGAGGATCCGGATTTCTGGCCAAAAGCACCATGGTTTACGCAACAACGTGCCCACGGGAAGCAAAGCGGCCGGAGCTGACCTGGGGAAACGCCGCCTGCGCCGCTCCGAGACGCCGAAGAATCGCGTAAACCGCGGTGTTTTTGGCCAGAAACTCGAAACCCGCCGCACCTGGGCGTCCAAACGAAAAGGCCCCGGCGTGAACCGGGGCCCGCGTACTGCAGCGCACGAAACCGGCGCCGACGGTCACGCCAGTCGCTATGCCGCGACGAACGCCTTCAGCAGGCTGCCAGCCTGGGGGTAGAAGCCCAGGCGCGCGTCCTCGGCGGCCTTGTCGGCGAAGCGCGGCGTCCAGGTGCGAACGTGCTCGTCCATGAACTGGTCGTACGCTGCCGCAGGCGAGCCGCCAGGCAAATCGGCCGAGGCCACCACGTCACCCGGCTCGCCCTCGTCTGCGTCCTCCACGGGATCGCCCGCCTCAGCGGCCGCATCCACGGCAGCACGCAGGGCCAGGTACTCCAGCAGCTCGAACTCGGTGGCCACATGATCGAGCGGCTCGTTGGTACCCTCGGGACGACCCAGGCCGCAGGCCTTGCAGAAGCGCTCCACGTCCATGGAGTGCGGGTTGACGAACAGGAGCGCCTGCACGCCGTCATCGGCGGCGCGCCAAACGCCCTCGTAGGGGCTGCACAGCGGCTCAGGCGCGCCCACGAACAGGCGCGTGGCCTCGGCACGCAGGGCGTGCTTGAGCTCGTCGGGGTCATCGACGGCCGCAGCCTCAGCGGCGCCGGGAGCGCCGTCAGCGGGCCAGGCGAGCCCCAGGGCGCCGGCTATCTCCTCGGCCGCCTCGCCCCACTCGCCGCTGGCGATGGCGCCCACGAGCACGTCATCGGGATAGCGGAAGCTCAGGGCGAGCAGCTCGCACAAGGCCGCGCGGGCCTGCCAGGTATCAGCGGTCACGGTCATGTTCGGTCTCCTTCTTCGCGGAGGGCTTTTTCCTCTGCAGCAAACGATACGCCATTCCAGCGTTCAGGAACAGGTGAATCAGAAGGAGCGCAAGAAGCACCTTAGCCGACACGGCGTGCAGCGGATTCCAGAAGTAGTAGCCCTCGGCGTACAGGCCGAAGGCAGGCAGCACCGCGCCCGACACCATCACGCCCGACACCACGCACACCATGAGCGCCACGGCCAGCAGCACCGCCAGCACGGCACGGGCCACGCGAGCGGGCGTAGCGCGGCGCGCGGCTCCGTCGGACGCCGGCGCGCGCTTGAGGATGACCTGGTACAGATGCTGGGCCAGGTGCACGGCCAGCACCACGAACACGGCCAGGCCGAGCCACTCGTGAAAGGCCACCCCCGTGAGCGAGGGCAGCGAGACGATGACGTAGGCGACGAGCGCCACCGCATCGACGGCAAGCTTTCCGCGCACAAGATCACCTGACCTTTCGAATGACGAAGGCAAGCGCGATGACGAGCGCCACCGGCATGAGAATCCAGAGGTTGAGGCTCGCGTCAGAGGCCTGGTGGTAACGGCCAAGCAGCGTGTCCCACGCGTGGCACTCGACGGAGGCGCAGCCGGCCTCGGGGCAGGTCATCTCATGGACGCCGTCGGGCTCGGGCACATCATCGAACCCGTGGCACGTCCCGCTCGCGCAGCCGGTGGCCGGGCAGGGCGAGTCTGCGGCGATGGGCACGGGCAGCGGCGCGGTTCCCGGCTGAGCGAGCGCGCCGGCCCCCAGCACACAGGCACCGATGAGCGCCAGCGCCGCAAGCGTAATCAGCAGCTTCTTCCCCATGGGCGAAACCTTCTCTCATCTCGGCAGGCAGCGACCCACCGGTCGACTCGTCGCACGCTCCCCCCCCCACGCCGCATGCGACCCACTCGCATTATGACAGCCCTCTTAATGTATGACAAGCTATGACAAAAGGGGCGGATCGGAGGAGGGAGAATCCGATCCGCCCGAAAAGGGAGGGCTTGCGGAGAGCACGGAGGACGGGATCAGGCCAACTCGCCCTCCGTGCCAGGCACGCGCCCACGCCCAGCGCCAGAGGGGAAGGCGCCCGGCGGGCAAGGGGCGTCTGAAGGGCAGCCCCCCCGACAGCGCGCCTCAGGTAAAACCCTGAGGCGCGCCGCCATGGGAGGGAACGGGCGCGCTAGTCCTGCGGGCGCAGGGGCAGGAACTTGAGGCCCAGCAGGAAGACGAGGACGGCGAGGGCGACGACGCCGAGCGCCACGCCCCACTCGATGGGGGCCGGCCAGTAGACCATGCCCTGGTAGGCGGCGGCCAGGCCGGACTCCCAGTTGGTCACGGTCATGGGGCCAGAGGCGGCGGCGTAGTCAGCCAGGTTGGCGATCTGGAAGCCGCCGACGAGGATCTGGACGCGCTTGCAGAGGATAGCGAGGATGGCGAGCGCCGAGGCGAGCGCGATGAGGCCGGGGCGGCGCAGCGACGGCGTGAAGCAGATGACCGCGGCGGCGGCGCAGCCGACGACCTCCACCCAGAAGAAGGGCGCGAGCGGGCCGGAGACGAGCATGGCGACGACCTCGGCGCCCGAGGCGCCCGGGAAGGCCTCGGTCAGGAGGTCGCAGCCGAAGAAGTACAGGTCCACCACCACGAAGGCGCCCAGCAGCTTCACGAGCTTGACGAGGCTCTCGCGGGAGAGCTCGAGGTAGCCGGCGCGGGAGAGCGCCATGCACACCAGCGTCACGAGGCCGGTGCCGCACACGAGCGCCGAGCTCACGAACCAGGGGGCCAGCAGCGCCGTGTGCCACATCTCGTGGGACTGCTGAAGGCCGAAGATCCAGGCGGTCACGGAGTGGACGAGCACGGCGCACACGAGGGCCACGACCGAGATCACGCGCAGCGCCGTACTCGACACCCTGCCGGCCTCGGCCCGCACCTGGGCCCAGAGGTAGGCGCAGGAGAGGATCAGGTAGGTCGCCAGCACGATGATGTCCCACATGAGGGGGCTCCCCAGGTTGGAGTACGCGAACAGCTCCCACACGCGCAGCGGCTGGCCGAGGTCGACCACCACGAAGCCGATCGCGGCCACCGTGGCCGCGATCGAGCTCATGACGGCCACCTTGGAGATGCCGCCGAAGCCCTTGATGCCGAGGGCCTTGGGCACCGACGAGATGATGAGGCCGCCGGCCGACAGGCCCACGAAGAACATGAACATCGTGATGTAGAGGCCCCAGCTGTCGAGGTTCCTCATCGCGGTCTGCGCCATGCCGCCCGTGAGCTGCATGGCCCACAGGGCCAGGCCGGCCACGGTGAGCACGCCGGCGACGGCGATGCCCGCGTTGAGGCCCTTCCCGCCCCAGGCCGCGGCCTTGGCGCCGGCCGCCTCGGGCACGGTGGCGGCGAAGTTGTCGTCGAGAACGGCGACGTTGCTAGTATCAGTCATAAGTATCTCCTTCAGAAGGCGGCGCGCCAGGCAGGCAGCGCGCCGCGTCAGGAATTACACCAGGTAGTACACGGACGGCTTGGTGCCGCGGTCCTCGAGCAGCTGCTTGTAGGAGCGGCTCGCGATGAGCTGGGAGACCTCGGAGTCGGGGTCGTCCAAGTCGCCCCAGAACCGGGCGCGGCCGATGCACAGGTGCATGCACGCGGGCTCGACGCCCTGGGACGTGCGGTGGTAGCAGAACGTGCACTTCTCCACCACGTGCTTCTGATGCTCGGGCACATCCTTTCCGCCCGTGGCGTAGTCCATGTGGTACTGCGGATCCTCCCAGTTGAACGACCGCACGCCGGTGTAGGGGCAGGCGCTCATGCACATGCGGCAGCCGATGCACTTGTCGTAGTCCTGGCGCACGACGCCGGTGTCGGGGTCGCGGTAGGTGGCGCCGACGGGGCATACCTTCGCGCAGGCCGGGTTCTCGCAGTGCTGGCAGGAGGTGGGCAGGAAGCTCAGCTTGAGGTTGTCAGGATACGAGCCGCCCACCATGTCGAAGCCCATCTCCCCGCCGTTATCGGTGAGGATGCGGTTCCACCACACGTCGTTGGGGAGGTTGTTCTCCAGCTTGCACGCCATGGCGCACACGTGGCACCCGACGCATTTCTTGGTGTCGATCACCATTCCGTAGTGAGTCATTTACTTCACCTCTCCCTCGTACTTGCGCACCTCGACCAGCGTGTCATCGAACGAGCTGTTCTGATGCATCGTATTCAGGTGGTCGTTAGTCAGCTCCTGGTAGCTGCCGGCCACGTACAGCTCGCGCGGCCAGCCCTTCGGGGACGAGACCATGCCCGGGCGCACGCCCATATCGAACTTGGCCTTGCAGACGCAGTGGCCGCGGTCGTTGTAGGCCTCCACGTAGTCTCCCTCGGCGATGCCGCGGGCCTCCGCGTCCACCGGGTTCATGCGCAGGTAGGGCTCGGGGTCGAGCTCGCGCAGGATGGGCGCGTAGTTGAACTGCGTGTGCATATGCCAGCGGGTGCGCTCGCAGTAGTGGTAGAGGGGGTACTTCTTGAACTCCTCGCTCTCGTCGAACGCCTCGCTCGGCGTGTGGTACGTCGCCAGGTGATAGAAGTCCTTGTCGATGGGCTTGCCGATGTTGATGCGGGCGCCAGGGTTCTCCACGTAGAACTCCAGGCGGCCGGAGAGCGTGGGGAAGCGCTGGTCGGGCCAGTGCACCCAGTTCTCGTCACGGTCGGCGATAACGCCCTTCTCGCGCAGGTTGTCCAGGTTGATGCCCAGCTTCTCCCCAGCAGGGGTGTCGACGATGACTCGCATCATCTCCTCGTTGCTCTTGGAGTAGAACTTCGAGCACGCCTCATTGCCGAGGTGGTTAGCGATCTCGCGGAAGATGTCCACGTCCTCCTTGGCCTCGCCGATGGGCTCGACCACCTTCCCCGCCATGTTGATGAAGGGAACGTGCGAGGCGCCCTGGATCCACTCGTACTCGAAGTAGTGGGTGCACGGCAGGACGATGTCGCTGTAGTGGACGGTGTCGGAGAACTCGAGGTCGTTCGTCACGATGCAGTTGATCTTGGGAAGCATCTCCTCGATGATCTTGCGCTGCGCCGCATAGCTGCCCACCGGGTTGGCGCCGACGTTGTACAGCAGGCGCACCGGGAACTCCTTGCCCAGGTACTGGCCCGTCTGCAGGATCTCGTTGAACGCCAGCCACGGGATGTCGTTGGCCAGGCCCTTCAGGCCGTTGGGGAACAGGTCTGGCGAGCGGTTGAGGTAGGGCTTGTCCTTGCCCAGATGTCCGATGGAGGCGCCCTTCTTGCCGATGTTGCCGGTAAGCGCCGCCATGGTGGCCCAGGTCATGCCCATGACCTCGCAGTTATCGTAGAGGTGGTAGCCCGCGTAGATGGTGGACGGGGTGTCCAGGGCGTACATGCGCGCCAGCTCGACGATGGTGTCGGCCGGCACCTCGGTCATCTTCTCTGCCCACTCCGGCGTGTACTGGGCCACGTGCTCCTTGAGCAGGGTCCAGGCCGTGGTCACCGCGACACCGTTGACGTCGTAGGTTCCCTCCAGCGCCGGGTTGGCCACATCGTTCAGGCCGCCCGATGCGTTCGCGTCGGCGTCCCACACCACGTAGATGGCCGTCTGCTCGTCCGTCGGAATCTTGTTGGCCTTGGAGGACTGGAGCAGGAGCATGCCGGAAAACGGATACTCGGGAAGCTCCAGGGGCCCCGCCTCGCCGAAGTCGGTGCTGCGCAGGAAGTGGCCGTTATCGGCGCGGACGAGCAGCGGAGCGCAGGTCTTGTCGCGCAGGAACTCCTCGTCGTACCACTCGTTCTCGATGATGACGTTGAGGATGGCGAGCCCGAGCGCCGGGTCGGTGCCGGGCTTGATGGGCACCCACTTGGTGGCCTGGGCGGCCGCGATGGTGTAGGTGGGGTCGATGACCACCAGGTTGGCGCCGGCGTCCTTAGCCTCCATGCAGAAGTGCCAGTTGTGCGGCTGGGAGTTAGGCGGGTTGGTGTCCCAGATGAAGAGCGTCTTGGCGAAGCGGTAGTCGCCGGCCATGTTGCGCTGGTTGAAGTCCCAGCCACCGCCCGTGACCTGGCCGATGCCATGGAGATCGCCATAGTCGAGGCACACGTCCATGGTAGTGTAGCCGTTGACGTTGGCGAAGCTGTTACCCGTGAAGGAGCCGCCGTAGACGCCGAAGGAGTTGCCCGCCGAGCACAGGAAGAAGTTCGAGCGGGGGCCGTAGTTCTCGGTATTGTAGTTGAGGGTGTCGGCGACCAGCTTGGCAGCCTCGTCCCAGGACAGGCGCTCCCACTCGTCGTTGCCGCGGTTCTCGACATGGGGCTCTTCCATCGTCCACGTCTTGCGCTTCATCGGATAGAGCACGCGGTTGAAGTCATAGAGGCGGTTCGCGTGGCTGAAGCCACGGTTGCAGATGCGCTCGTACGCCGGATAGGGAATGTTCTCGTTGGCGCGAATGTTCACCATGCGCCCCTCGCGGACGGTGGCCACCAGCGAGCAGGTACCCTGGCAGTTGCAGCCGCAAACGCACACGACCTCATGCTCGTCAGACGACTCGGCGGCGTTGGCGTCGGCTGCCAGGGCCGTCATGGTTCCTCCGCTTACGGCCGCGGCACCCGCCACGGCTGCGGAGGTCTTGAGAAAGCTTCTGCGGGATATACCCCGGACAGGGGTCTTGGAATCCGACATTCCTCCTCCTTCTCGATCATGAAGAACGCCCCCTGCGCTCTTCCCTCCCCGGGACGAAAGGCGCCATGCATGAGCGCCCGTCCCCTGAGCAGGGCTGGCCCCTCCCCACTCGTTGGGCACAGTGTACGACGATCGTACGATTGTCGCAAGTCATTGCGACAATGTGACTTTATTCTTTTTTCCAGATAATCAAGAAATACCTGGTAGACAGCCTCCTCCTCGCAAAAAGGGCGATCGTGACAAAACCTTCGATTGCTTGTAATACAAACATACATTCGCCTTTATTTCAAGACTTGATTTAAGAACATTTGTTTGAAAAAATGAAAATGCGGGGAGGGATGACCTCTCTGCATAGACCTTCCCTACCGAGGATTCTCGATACCGAGGGGAGGTGATGCAGATGAGTGATTTCCTGGCTTTGATCCAGACGTTTGTAGGAGCAGCCGCGCTTGGCGTGGCAATTCTTGCCCTAAAAGGCGAGAACCCGCCGAATAACGGCGGGAACTCAAACAAACGCGAGGACTAGGCCCCCTCGCAACCGTGGCGCCTCCGGGCGCCACGGCCCCATGGGGCCAAGCCTCTAGGCCGGCTCCATTGTAGCACACCCGAGACTCGGGCAGACTGGCGCCCACGCTGCACCTAAGGCACGCTTTTTTGAAAAGTAACGGGCCTTCGGGACATTTCAAGACGATACGCGTTACCGCGAGAAGCCTCTTCTTGTCCGCGCCCTTCATATGGCATAAGAAAAGCCCGACGCATCGGGCTTTTCCAGGTGTCGGCCGCAGCCTTTCACCGCTTTCAAATACATTCTAACATGAGTGTCAAACTTGCTGACCAGCGCTAGCTGTTACCAACAAACTGTCGAAGGGCGGTCAATTTCCCACGTGCGGTCGTCTTGATAATCTTCGAGTACACGTTGAAAGGGAGCTCCGCCCGATAACGCTCAATGATGGAATCGTATCCAGCAATGAGCTGCCTGCATTCCGTCTTCGAGAAGCCCATGCGACGCAAAAGATAAACGAGCAGCGCGACGTAATCGGTGATATCCGCGAAGTCGACCCCACTCACGCCCGTCTCCTGCTTGAGCAACTGAGAAACGCCCGTATTAACTGCGCCGGTCTGGAATCTGACATCGAGTACGACTGCGTTATGGGCGATAGCGTTACGAAAATCCTTCAGCGCGAATATTATCTCGCCCAGCCTAAGCTCCGAGTCTATGTTCGCGGGCATGCCAAGATCGCCCACGACCTTTGCTTTAACGCGCAGATCGAGGCAACGGAAAAACGCACCGAAGTTGCCGAGCGTCATTACCTCAAAGATAGCCCAAAGGGGAACGTCCTTGTCGGCATCCCGGAAATGCCCGATAACGTCACGGCCTCTATGCCCATAAATCATACCGTCTATTTCTTGCCGAAGGCGCTGCCTCTCTTCCCAAGCCTTCCGATACGCCTTCCCCGTTTTTAGCCCGATAGCCCGTAAGGCTCTTATGCCATATTGTCTCGAAGGACGCCGATCCTGCGTCTTGAACCACCGCCTCCAGCGTGTAGTTCTTCAACGCCGTCTCAATGGCCATGACACGCGGGTAGAACAGCGTTTTGAGCTGGGTATCGAAGTCGTACAGCGCAGCAACTTGGGTAAAATTGGTAATTGGGAGCTTGTTTGCAGCCTTTTTGGCGAATCGGTAGCCTTTGTACCCATGGTAATACCCGATGTTCTTAAGCTTTCGCTTCTGCGAAGAGCCGCTGATAGCTATACCGCTAACGCGAAGATGCTTCATGAGGGAATTGAGAGACTTCGGCACTTCTGCTCCTGATCTACGGACGTGAGGAGGGTCGCTTAATCGCCTTCTTTATATCATGCCGAGGTTCGTAGGGAAGCGGGAAGCGCAGGCGCTCTCCTATTCCCGACCCTTCACCATGGTGAGGGAGATGCGGCCGCGCTGCTGGTCTACGGCGGTCACCCAGACGGTCACGGTGTCGCCCACGGTGACCACCTCGGTGGGATGGCGGACGAAGCGGTCGACCATCTTGGACACGTGTACCAGGCCGTCCTGCTTCACGCCGATGTCCACGAAGGCGCCGAAGTCCACCACGTTGCGCACGGTGCCGGTGAGCTCCATGCCCGGTGCCAGGTCGGCCACGTCGCGCACCGAGCGGCTGAACACCACCGGGGGCGCATCGTCGCGCGGGTCGCGGCCGGGCTTCTCCAGCTCAGCCAGGATGTCGCGCAGGGTAGGCTCGCCCACCCCCAGCTCGGCGGCGAGGGCGCCCACATCCCCCACCCGCGCGGCCAACCCGGCCACGCCGCCGTTGCGCAGCGCCTCGGGCCCCACGCCGGCCCGGCGCAGCACGGCCCGGGCCACGTCGTAGCTCTCCGGGTGTACGCCCGTGGCGTCCAGGGCGTCGTCGCCGTCGGGAATGCGCAGGAAGCCGGCGCAGTTCTGGAACGCCTTGGGCCCCAGCTTGGGCACGCGCTTGAGGTCACGACGGCTGCGGAAGGGCCCGTGCTCATCGCGGTAGGCCACGATGTTGCGCGCCACCGTCCCGCTCACGCCCGCCACGTAGCCGAGCAGGCTCGCGCTGGCGGTGTTGAGGTCCACGCCCACGGCGTTCACCACGCGCTCCACCACGCCGGCCAGCACGCGCCCGAGCTCCGCCTGGTCCAGGTCGTGCTGGTACTGCCCCACGCCGATGGACTGCGGGGGTATCTTCACCAGCTCGGCCAGGGGGTCTTGCAGCCGCCGGCCCAGGCTCAGCGCCCCGCGGGTGGTCACGTCCAGGTCCGGGTGCTCCTGGCTGGCCAGCTCCGACGCCGAGTACACCGACGCGCCGGCCTCGTTGACGATGGTGTAGCGCACGTCCAGCCCGGATTCCTCGATGAAGCCGGCCACCACCTCCTCGGTCTCGCGGCTGCCGGCGCCGTTGCCGATGACGATGGTGTCCACGCCGTGGCGACGCACCCAGTCGGCCAGGGCGCGCTTGGTCTGGGCCGTCTCGCACCGGGGCGGCGTGGGGTAGACGGTGCCGCGGTCGAGCAGGCGCCCGTACTCGTCGATCACCGCCGCCTTGCAGCCGGTGCGGTAACCCGGGTCAAGGGCGAGGATGCGCGCGCCGCGCACCGGGCGCTGGCGCAGCAGTCCCTCGACGTTCTTGGCGAACACGCGGATGGCGTCGGCCTCGGCCCGCTCGGTGAGCTCGGCGCGCATCTCGCGCTCCAGCGACGGCGCGATGAGCCGCTTGTAGCCGTCGGCGACGGCCTCCTCCAGCACCGGAGCCGCGGGGCTGCGGCGGCGCACGACGCGCCGCTCCAGGCGCTCCACAGCCGCGGCGCCGTCCACCCGCACGCGCACCTTGAGCCGCCCCTCACGCTCGCCGCGGTTGACGGCCAGCACCCGGTGGCCGGGAACGCGGCCCAGGCCCTCGGAGAAGTCGCAGTAGGCCGCGTAGGCGACCTGGGCCTCCTCGTCGGCGCCGCGTGCCTCCAAGGCGCCTGACCGGCGCGTGAAGGAGCGCAGGTCGGCCACGTTCTCGGCGTCATCGGCGATGACCTCGGCCACGATGTCGCGGGCGCCTTGCAGCGCGTCGGCAGCCGTGGCGTAGCCGGCCGACGCGTTCACGTAGCGCGCCGCCACGGCCGCCGGGTCGACGCCGTGCGGGTCTTGGGCCAGGATGAGCGAGGCCAGGGGCTCGAGCCCCGCCTCGCGGGCCTTGGACGCGCGCGTGGCGCGCTTCTTGCGGAACGGCTTGTAGAGGTCCTCCACGCGCTGGAGCACCGTGGCCTCCTCCACCTTGACGCGCAAATCGGCCGTGAGCTTGCCCTGCTCGTCGATAGCGCGCAGCACCTCGGCCTTGCGAGCCTCGAGCCCCTCCAGGTAGGCCAGCCGCTCGTCCAGATCGCGCAGGGTCACGTCATCCAGGCCGCCCGTGGCCTCCTTGCGATAGCGCGCGATGAACGGGATGGTGCAGCCCTCGTCCAGAAGGGCCCGCACGGAATCCACCTGCCGGCGCGATATGCCCAGTTCAGACGCGATGACCGAAGATATGTCCACGGGAGCCTCCCTTTCACGGCGCACAAAGCGGAAGCCCCGATTCTACCACGCCCTCCGCGCGCGCTCGTCCCGGCGGGGCGGGTCGGGGGCACCCCGCCCCGCCTATCGCCGAGCGGAGGACGTATGGTTGCGCGAGCAGGGCGGAAGGGGTATATTCGGGCCGAATCCTCAGAGACGAGAGAAGGAGAACCCCATGAGAGAGAGGCGACGGGGATCGCTTCTGCGCTGGGGCCTGGCCGCGCTGCTGGCCGGCGGGATGGTGCCCGCCGCGTTCGCGCTGGCCGCCGGCGACGCGCAGATCACACAGACCCCCCCCCATCGAGCTTTCTGAGCCGCTAGCCGGCTCCACCGCAACCGCAGGAGACCCTCAGGCAGATGATCCTGCGGCCCTCCCCTCCCCAGATGCCTCCCGATCATCGGAGCGTAGCCGGTTCGGCATCAACGTCGCCGGCGGCACGCCGGGCGTCGACTTCGAGTTCGTCGACGACACCTACACGCGCCACGCGCGCACGGGCGGCAACACGCTTGTCGACAATCTGCACAAGCTCGTCATCAAGGGCTCTGCCGAGCTCACGCTTTCCACCGACGGCTTCCCCTCGGCTACCCAGAACGTCACCATCTGGGTGAACCCCGGCGTTCAGGCGAACATCGTCCTGAACAACGTGAACATCGACTCGCCCATCCCCTGCCATATCGAGCGCAACCGCGACGCCGACGGTAAGACCATCGAGCCGAAAACGCGCCTGCGCATCACCCTGGCGGAGAACTCCGACAACACCCTCACCGCCACCGACGGCCGTCAGGGGCCGGGCATCCACTGCGGCGAGGGCACCGAGCTCGTCATCGACGACCATGTCCCCAATGTGACCACCTCCGGCGAGCCCATCAAGATGGATCCCGAGCACTATCCCGGCAAGATCCCCGCAGGCACCACCTTCGTGGGCAACGACGGCAAGACCTACACCGCGGGCACCACCCCCGGCGGCGACCGCCTCTCGCTCCTGGAGAACGCCACGCGAAACGCCTCCAAGGAACTCACCACCGGCAAGCTCACGGTGACGGGCAACAGCCTGGAAGCCGCCATCGGCAGCGTCCAGTACGAAGACGCGGGCGACATGACCTTTAACGGCGGCATCATCACCACCTATGCCCGCGGCGCCGGCAACCAATACGCCTACACGGCCTCCATCGGAGGAGGAGCTGGCGGCAGCGGCGGCAAGATGACCTTCAACGGCGGCGTTATCGAGACATGGACCTCATACCACGGCGCCTCCATCGGCGGCGGCGGGTGGGCCACGTGCTCCGAGGCGAACGCCTACCAGTTCGCAGACACCCTGGGCAACAACCTCGTCCAGACGAACCAGGGAATGCCCCACACGGTGCCTGCCGCCAGCAAGACCTGCGCCGGCGACATCTACATCAACGGCGGCGTGCTGAAGCCCCACGGCGACATGCACGGCAACGCCATCGGCCAGGGATGCTGCTCCTGGAACGAGGGGCACGAGATCGTCATCGCCGGCGGCACGGTGCTCCCCGACACCAGCAAGGCCCTGTCGAAAGGCGGCAATCCCCTTACCGAATGCGTGTCCATGGGTATCGGCGCCCAGGGCGGCGCCGTCAGCGTCATCGGCGGCTCGGTGCGCATCGGCTACGTGGAGAGCACCAAGAGCCAGGAGGGCTTCCAGGCCTTCATCAACGGGCAGCACAGCTACGACTCGGCCTTCGGCGCATGGCCCGTCGACACGAGCCGCAACGACAACCCCGCCGTGTCCATGGTCGCCATCGACCTCATGGCCGAGCTGGCGAAGACCGGCAGCTCCGGCGACAACCCCATCATCGACTGGAACCTCACCGTGGGCGGCATCGACTACCCCTACGGCGCGCCGACCCAGTTCACCGACGGCAAGCTGTACCTGTGGCTGCCCGAGGACGCGATGAAGCAGCAGATCTCGGTCACGCTCACCTACCAAGACGACGACGGCAACGTCCACGAGGTGCTGCCCCTCTTCCGCGAGCCGGGACAGGCCGGCGACCTGCTGAAGCGCTTCCTCGACTTCCAGATCACCGACGAGGCGTACCTGAGGTCGCTGACGAAGTATTACGACGGCACGCCGCTGCCCGCCTACGACCTGTCGGCACCCGGCAACGCCATCACCACGCCCGCGCCAGACAACAAGGTGCTGAACAAGGTGACCGACGAGGCGGGCAACCAGCTGGTGCGGTACTACTACCGGCCCTACGACAAGGTACCCGACGGCGGGACCGACCCCGTGCCCACCGGTCCCGAGACGAGTGACGTCGTCGACGACGGATCGGGCCACCAGGTGACGGTGCTCCCCTCCAACGTCGGCGCCGTGAAGCTCACCATGGTCTCGAAGCAGTACTCGGACGAGAACAGCTCCGACGCCGAGATCGTGGAGTTCGCGAAGAGCTACTGGGGACACCGGGCCTTCCTGTGGGGCGAGATCAAGCCCATCGCCTCGCAGGTGAGCGAGGTCGCCGCCGAGTGGGTCGACGAGACGAACGCGAGCCAGAAGCCGGGCGGCAACGCCCACCCCTCCGACCAGTCGCTCAAGGTGAGCGCCGCCATCAAGCGGGCGGACACCGTGGACGGGAAGCCGGGCAGCGAGGCCACCAAGCCCACGGCCGCCGCCCCCGAGGGCCGCGTGCAGCTCTACGTGGACGGCGAGCCCGTGGGCGATCCGGTGGAGCTGCGCTTCGAGGACGGGAAGGACGCCGACGGCAACGTCATCCTGGGAACCGACGGAAAGCCCGCCTTCCCCAAGAACGCGGAGCGCAAGGGCAGCGACGAGGGCGGCCACTGGACGGAGTTCTCCTACGTGTTCAAGCCCTCGGAGACCGACTACCTGGTGCCCGGCGTGGGCGAGGAGGGCCGCCACGAGGTGTCGCTGCGCTTCCTGCCGCCCTCTGATGACCAGGAGAAGGCCGGCGCCCACGCCAACTACCTGGCCAGCGCCGCCCCCGATGCGGACGAGACGGTGCCGCGGGTGGAGGTGGCCATCGACCCCATCGACCCCAACCCCGTGGTGACGCCCGAGCCCGACCCGGATTGCAAAGACCCCGACGCCCCCGAGCCCGAGGTGTCGACGGGGCCGGGCGAGCCGACCGACCCGGGCGCCGACCCGGGCAAGCCGGGCGACAAGGCGTTCCGCGGCGAGATCGTCACCACCTGGGGCGAGCCGACCGCGGACAACCCGCACCCCGGGCGCGTGCTGCTGAAGGTGACGACGCCCTCGTCGGGGCCGATCAGCGTGACCGACGCCAGGGGCAACGTGTTCGAGGCGGACTTCGTGAGGGACGCCGAGGGCAACCCGGTGCGGGGCGAGGACGGCTCCTACACCCTGGTGCTCGACCCGACGGCGGTGGGCAAGGGCGAGCTCACCTTCAGGCAGGAGCCCAACGGGGCCTACACCGGCAGCACCTGGGCCTACGACGTCACGGTGCTCCCGCAGCCCGAGATAGCGCCGGCGCCGGCGCTGGCCAAGAAGGCCGAGAACCTCACGCACCCGGGCGGGCCCACCCAGCCCGGCGACCGCATCCGCTACACCATCACGGCCTCCAACG
>NZ_QWKK01000040.1 GCF_009911695.1 Enterorhabdus sp. P55
ACCTCAAGGCCGAGGTGGAGCAGCAGAAGGCCGAGTACGCCGAGCAGGAGCGCGTCGCGGCCGAGAAGGCGCAGGAGGCCGCCGAGGTCAAGGCCCAGGCCGAGGCCCTCGTCGACCAGATGCAGAACACCTACGACAGCCTCTCCGCCGAGGCCGCGCAGCTGCTGGCCGAGGAAGAGGCCGCCCGCGAGGCGGCGGCTGCCGCGGCTGCCCGCGAGGCCGAGGAGCGCGCCCGCCGCGAAGCCGAGGCGGCGGCAGCCGCCGCCAGCCGTCCGAGCAGCTCAGGCGGCTCCGGCGGCTCGAACGGCGGCTCGGGTGGCAGCAACGTCAACAACAGCAAGCCGCAGACGGTCACCGGCAACGTCGTGGTCGACCGGGCCTACTCCCAGCTGGGCAAGCCCTATGCCTGGGGCGCCGTCGGCCCCAACTCCTTCGACTGCTCCGGCCTGGTGAGCTACGCCCTCACCGGCAGCTACACGCGCCTCGGCACCACCTACACGTTCATGGGCTGGACCCGCGTCACCAACCCGCAGCCCGGCGACGTGTGCACCAACGACCACCACTGCGGCATCTACATCGGCGGCGGCCAGATGATCCACGCGCCACGCACGGGTGATGTGGTGAAGGTCTCCGGCGTCCACTCCGGCATGATCTACGTGCGCTACTAGGACGCGCCGTCCAGAACCACGAAGGGGAGCCTGCGGGCTCCCCTTCTTTTTTCACGGGCAAAATCGGCAACGGCGCGAGGAGCTAGGCTTCCTCCCCCGCCGCCTCACCACGCACCAGGCCGCAGACGGCGGAACGCAGGGCAGCCAGGCCCTCGGTATCCTCGCGCCACTGGCGGGCGAGGGTGGGGAGCGGCATCTCGAAGCCGGCGGCCTCGAGCGCGGCGGCCACGTCATTGGGGCCGGCGGGCGCCCAGCCGTAGGATCCGAAGGCGATGCCGACGCGGTTCTTAGGCGCGAGCCCCCGCAGGTAGCACAAGAAGCCCGCCACCGTGGGCATCATGGTCATGTTGAGCGTGGGCGACCCTACGGCCACGTACCGGGCCGGCAGTACCTCGCTCATGATGTCGGAGATGTGGTTGGCCTTCAGGTCGCACAGCTCCACCGGCACGCCGCAGTCCACGAAGGCCTCGGCCACCTGAACGGCCATGGCCTCGGTGGTGTGCCACATGGAGTCGTAGACCACCACGGCACGCTCCTGGGGCTCGCCGCTGCTCCACTCCCGGTAGGCCGTAAGAATCTCGGAGATGTGGCTGCGCCAGATGACGCCGTGGGCCGGTGCGATGAGATTCAGCTCGAGCCCCTCCACCGCCGCGAGGGCCTTGGTCACCTGCTTGCCGTAGGGCATCACGATGTTGGCGTAGTACTTCCGCGCCTGAACCATTACCTCGGGCAGGCCCACCTCGTCCGCGAAGCGCTGGGACGAGGCCAGGTGCTGGCCGAAGGCGTCGTTGGAGAACAGGATGCGGTCGAAGTCGGAGTAGGTGACCATGTTGTCGGGCCAATGGACCATGGGGGTCTGCACGAAGGAGAGCGTGCGCTTGCCTAGGCACAGGGTATCGCCCGTCTTGACGGTCAGGAAGTCGAAGCCATCGCCGTAGTGGGCCGCGAGCACGGCCTTGCCCTGGGGCGCGCCGCAGACGAGCTGGGCATGGGGCGCGGCGGCCATCACGGCAGGCACGCCGCCGGAGTGGTCGGGCTCGCCATGATTGGCGATGACGTAGTCGATGGAAGCCGGATCCACCACGTCGGCGATGCGCTCGAGCAGCTCGTCGACGAACGCCCCCTTGCACGTGTCGATGAGGGCGATCTTCTCGTCGACGATGAGGTAGGCGTTGTAGGAGGTGCCGCGCTCGGTGGTGTAGCCGTGGAAGTTGCGCTCGTTCCAGTCGACCGCCCCCACCCAGTACACGTCCGGCGCGACCTCGATGGCCTTAAGCATGATGCTCCTCCTATCGTCGGTATTCTCGTTCCCGCGCATTCTACTACAGCAGGACCCCGCCATGCCCCGTGCCCGCCAGCGCAAAAGAAAAGGCGCCCGCGGATGCGGGCGCCTTCAAGGTGGCTGGCATTACCCCCCGCAGAGGAAATCAGATGCTAGCACCGTCTTTCGCTTCCGAAACGCCTTGGCCTCCATGCAGCTCCTCCGCCTCGAGCCCCCTAGCCTGCGTGCGCATTCGCTCCTGCTTCTTCTTGTCGGGAAGAAGGCAGGTCAAAAGGATGCAGAGAAGCGGCGACACAACGACACCCAGGAGCATGAAGATGTAGTAGCTGTATCCTTTCCCGCTCGCTTTCCGAGCAAACACAACGGGAACGACGATGCGCCACACGATGAGCAGAGCGATGAGCACCCAGGTCGCCCATGTACCATCTCCAGGAAGAAGTATCTTCATACCGCGCTCCTTTGCTTAGCCGTCCTGCCAGCTACTCCCGAGGCCCCATGTCAGGATCCTCTTCATCGAACCCTATGAGCGTCACTCGGCCATTCGCGTCCGCTCGCCCGTAGCAGATATGCTTTCCGTCTTGAAAAACCGAGAGCCAGCTCGTGTCCCTTATCATCTCACCATCGAGGAACCGCCCTTCGAGATCATGGTCGGTTCCCTTAATGTAGAAGCAGTAATCATAGGCTCCGATCTTATGTAGGCCATGAAGCATCGTCCCATAATCGATGGAGTTAAAGGACGACCCCACTGCCTCATCGGCAAGATAGTAGGTACGGTTTCCATCCGCAAGCCAGCCAGTCTGCATTCGGCCAGAGCCACCACCGGCAAAGTAGTACCAATCAGTCATGTTCGCCGCATGCTTGATGAACTGCCACCCAGTACGCATGGTGCCATATTGAGGGTCGCCAAAGCCTATGCCCTGCCCATAAGTATCCGCCAGGTAAAACCAACCGCCGCCCCAAACCAGCCAGCCAGTCTGCATTCGACCGTCGATAAAATAGTAATAATCCCAAACTCCGCTGTGATAGATTTGCTTCCATCCAGATGCAGGAACACCATTGTAGTGATAGTACCAATAGTTTCCGTTTTGCGACCATCCATCAAGAACCGCAGCCGGCGCAGCAGCATTATCGCCAGGATCCTTTTCTTGCGCCGCAAAGGCCACGGAAGAACCCAAATCCCCCTCACAGAGAGGTGCCAAAAAACAGAGGCTGACCGCTATCGCCAAAGCGCAGATTGCGAATACCCCCGTTTTTCGCAAAGAGCAAAGAGAGTGAGCAAACGAGAACATAGCCATTCCAGCACCTCTTTTCGTTCGTCGCAAGCATCCCATGCTTGAACCGTTCAGTGCTTAGAAAGCTTTCTAATACATAAAGTATAGCATTGTCGTATCAAAAACTCAATATTTTCCGCTTTACCACTTGACATACAAAGGATGATTGGTTAATAACTCGCCATCATAGAATGATAAAAAAGAAAAAGCGCCCGCGGATGCGGGCGCTTCGGGGGTGCGGGCGGGCGGCCGCGGATGCGGGCGCCTGGGATGCGGGCGAGCCCTCGGGCTACACGTCCAGGTCCATATACGTGTCGAAGTCGTCGGTGACTTCCTTGCTGGGCTCCTTGGTGGCCAGGGACACCACGATGATCACCGCGAGCGCCAGGACGAAGCCGGGCAGCAGCTCGTAGACGGCGAACCAGCCGCCGAGGGGCGCGATGAGGTTCTTCCACGCCACCACGGTGAGCGCGCCGGTGAGCATGCCGGCCACCGCGCCCGGCAGCGTGGTGCGCCGCCAGTACAGCGAGCAGAGCATGAGCGGGCCGAAGGACGCGCCAAAGCCCGCCCAGGCGTAGGACACGATGTCGAAGATGGACGAGTTCTGGTCCATGGCCAGGCAGATGCCGAGCAGCAGGATGGCCGTCAGCGTGATGCGCGCCACGATCATGACCTGGTTGTCGGTGGCGTCGCGCTTGATGAGGCCCTTGAAGATGTTGGTGGCCACCGCCGAGCCGGAGATGAGCAGGTAGCTCGACGAGGAGCTCATGGCCGCGGCGAAGATGCCGGACACCACCAGACCGCAGAAGAAGCTCGGCAGCAGCATCTTCGACAGCACGACGAACACGCTCTCAGCCGCCGACTGGGTGAGGAACTCGGTGGGGATGACCGCGCGGCCGATGAGCCCGATGCACACCGCCGAGGACAGCGAGACCACGAGCCAGATCATGGCGATCATGCGCGACTTCTTGATCTCATCAGAATGGCGGATGGACATGAAGCGGATGAGCACCTGGGGCATGCCGAAGTAGCCAAGGCCCCAGGCGAGACCGCTCACGATGGTGATGACGCCGTAGGTGCCCGCCGGGCCGAACATCGGCTCGTCGCCGCGGACGAGCTGGTTGCCCGCCTCGTCAAGCAGGGGCGTGGCGATCTCGGTGCCCGAGAGGAAGCCGGGGATGTTCTGGAGGAAGGCGACGGTGTTGTCCACGCCGCCGGCCGCCGTGACCGAACCAACGAAGATGGTGGCGAGCGCCAGGAACATGAGCGTACCCTGCACGAGGTCGGTGGTGCACACCGACAGGTAGCCGCCCATGAAGGTGTAGAGGAACACGATGATGGCGCCGATGACCATCATCACGCCGTAGTCCCAGCCGAACAGCGTGGCGAACAGCTTGCCCACGGTGACGAAGCACGACGCCGTGTAGATGGTGAAGAACAGCAGAATGATGACGGCGGCGATGGTCATGAGGATATGCTTCTTGTCATGGAAGCGGTTGGAGAAGAAGTCGGGCACCGTGATGGCGTTGCCGGCCTTCTCGGAGTACTTGCGCAGGCGCTTGGCCACGAACTTCCAGTTGAGGTACGTGCCGATGGCCAGGCCGATGGCCGTCCACATGGCATCCGACGCGCCGGTGAAGTAGGCCACGCCGGGCAGGCCCATGAGCAGCCAGCCGGACATGTCCGAGGCCTCGGCCGAAAGCGCCGTGAGCCACGGGCCCAGGCCGCGCCCGCCAAGGAAGTACTCCTCGCTCGACGAGTTCGAGCGCTTGGCGTACACGAAGCCGATGACCACCACGACCACGAAGTACAGCAGCATGGCTATGACGACCTGCATATCGCTTTCTATCATGTCTTACTCCCCTATCGGCCCGCTTTCGTCGCACAAACGCGGGCTCTTCCCTTTCGTTCAATAACGTCGGGATTATACTTTATTGCGCTAGAGCGTACGGAGGACTGCGGGGGACGGCCCCGCGTTTTACGGTGAAAGGAACGACGCCATGACCCGCTATGCCGACCTAACCGCCGAGGAGCAGCGCGCCGAGCTGGCACGGCTGCGCGAGGAGCACGCCGCCTTCAAGGCCCGCGGCCTCGCCCTCAACATGGCCCGCGGCAAGCCCTCCGCGGCGCAGCTCGACCTGTCGATGCCCCTGCTCGACGCGGTCGGGTCAGGTGCGGACCTCATGAGCGAGGACGGCATCGACTGCCGCAACTACGGCGTGATGGACGGCATCCCCGAGGCCAAGCGCCTCATGGCGGCGCTGCTCGACGACGACCCGGAGAACGTGATGGTGCTCGGCAGCTCGAGCCTGACCGCCCTGTACGACGCGGTGGCCCGCTGCCTGGACTTCGGCACCGGCGGCGAGGCGCCGTGGAGCACGCTGCCGGCGGTCAAGTGGCTCTGCCCCGTGCCCGGCTACGACCGCCACTTCGCCATCTGCGAGGCCTTCGGCATCGAGATGATCCCCGTGCCCACCGACGAGCACGGGCCCGCTATGGACCTGGTGGAGCGGCTCGTGGCCGAGGACGCCGCGATCAAGGGCATCTGGTGCGTGCCGAAGTACTCCAACCCCGGCGGCATCACCTATTCCGACGAGGTGGTGCGCCGGCTGGCGGCCATGGAATGCGCCGCGCCCGACTTCCGCATCTTCTGGGACAACGCCTACGCCGTGCATCACCTGGCCGACGACCCGGCCGAGCAGGACCAGGTGCTCGACATCGCCGACGCCTGCGTGGAGGCCGGGGTGCCCGACCGCTACCTCAAGTTCGCCTCCACCTCCAAGGTGACCTTCCCCGGCGCCGGGGTGGCGGCGATGGCGGCCAGCCCGGAGATCCTGGCCGAGACGCGTGCGCAGATGGCGCCCCAGGTGATCGGCTACGACAAGATCAACCAGCTGCGCCACGTGCGCTTCCTGCGTGACGCCGACGGCATCGCGGCGCACATGCGCGCCCACGCGGCCGTGCTGCGCCCGAAGTTCGCGCTCGTGCAGGAGAAGCTCCACGCAGCGCTCGACGAGGCGGGCATAGCCACGTGGAGCGACCCGCGCGGCGGCTACTTCGTGTCCTTCGACGGGATGCCCCGCACGGCGGCGCGTACGGTGGCGCTGGCCCGCGAGGCCGGCGTGACCCTGACCGGCGCGGGGGCCACCTGGCCCTACGGGCGCGACCCCGAGGACGCCAACATCCGCATCGCCCCCACCCTGCCGCCGCTCGAGGAGCTCGGCGAGGCGCTCGACGTGTTCGCCTGCTGCGCCAAGATAGCCGCACTCGAGCAGCTGCTGGAGGCGTAGCCCGCGCAGACGGGCACCCGCGCCTGCGACGTGCCTTCCGGCACGATGAGGGCCCCGGCCAGACGGTCGGGGCCCTCGTGCGTCCGAAAAGGCGTCTAGGCCAGGCCGACGGAGAGCTCGGTGGCGTAGAAGGCCAGGCGCAGGGCGAGGATGCCGACGAAGGCGAGCACGACGGCACCGCCTCCAACCCAGGTGGTGCGACGACCCGAGGCCGCGACCACGGTGGCGACGGCTGCGGCGACCGAGCACACGACGCCCACCACCACGGCTCCCGCCACCGACGCCACCTGCTCGGCGCCGGAGGCGAGGGGGCTCGCCAGGGCAGCGGCACCCGTCAGCTGGGCGGCGGCCCCGCCCAGGCCGAGGACCAAGCCCGCCGCCGCCAGCACGCCCAAGGCCAGCCGCGGCGCCCGCGCCGCCAGGGCCGGGGCGCAGCCGCCCACCCCGGCCATGAAGGTTCCCACAGCCGCGCCGCCGAGCAGGGCGAAGCCCGCCACCGACACCGGCGTGGCCAAGGTGTCCCACGAGGGGATGGTGCTGACCAGGTAGGCCATGCCGATGAACAGCGCGAACACGATGCCCAGGGCGGCGGTCGCCGTGACGAGGGCCACCCGGGCGCCCTCCGCCATGCGCCCGCTCAGGGCCCAAGCCCAGTAGGCGACCATGAGGACGCCGAACACGATGCCCGCCGCCACCTCGTTGGACAGAGGCGAGGAGCCCACGCCGGCGAGCACGCCCACGGCGCGCCCGGGGCTGGCCAGGTGCAAGGTGGCCGCGGCGAACCCGACGGCCACCAGGGCAACGGGAAGGGCCGTCAGCCGGTCGAGGGCCCGGCGCTGGTCGTCGGTGAGGCCAGCGGCCAAGAACAGGGCGGCCAGGGCCGCGAAGGAACCGGCGCCCATGGGCGCCACGGTGCTGAACAGGGCGAGGGGCATCTCGCTCAGGGCTGCCTCCATGCTAGATCACCTCCAGGGGGTTGACGACCGCGGCCGCCGGGTCACCCGCCGGCCGCGCGTCGGCCGAGGGCTTGACGAACAGGCTGGGGCGAGTATGGGCCGGCGGTGGGAGGGGCGCGATGCTCGCGTGATCTCCCCTCTTGCGCATGGCCTCCACCGAGCCGAAATCGAGGGCCCGGGCCGGGCAGGCCTCCACGCACACGGGCTTGAGGTCGCGCTCGACCCGCTCGGCGCAGCCGTCGCACTTGACCGAGCAGCCGCGCTCGCGGTCGACCTTGGGAGCGCCGTAGGGACAGGCCATGGCGCAGTAGCCGCAGCCGACGCAGCGGCCCTCGTCCACGGCCACGAGCCCGGTGGCCTCGTCCTTGCCCATGGCGCGGGTGGGACACACCCGCACGCAGGCCGGATCGGCGCAGTGGTTGCAGGCCACAGACACCGGATAGCTCGCGCAGGTACTGGCGAAGGTGCCGTCGGCCTGCCGCGTGGTGTCTCCCAGGGTCACCTCGTAGACCTTCCGAAAGGCAGCGCCCAGCCCCAGGTCGTGATAGTCCTTGCAGGCCAGCGCGCACGTCTTGCACCCCGTGCAGCGCGAGCCGTCGAAATGGAACGCGTAGTGGGTCATGGGTCTCCTCTCCCTAGGCCTTCTTCACTTCGCAGATGTTGCTATGCTGGGGGTTGCCCTTCGCCAGCGGCGAGGGGCGGTGGGTGGTGAGCGTGTTGATGCAGCCGCCCCTATCCACCCGGTCGCCGTACATGTCGGCGTCATGCCAGGCGCCCTGGGCCATGCACACGGTGCCCGGCACCACGCGCGGGGTCACCTTGGCCAGAAGCTCCACCTTGCCGAAGTCGTTCTCGACCCGCACGACGTCTCCCGCCGCGATGCCGCGCGGGCGGGCGTCGGAGGGGTTGATCCACAGCTCCTGGGGGTTAACCTCCTTGAGCACGTCCACGCCGCCCCACGACGAGTGCACCCGGCCGCGATAGTGGAAGCCGCTGCAGCGCAAGGGGTAGGACTCGGTAGGGATGTCGGTCTCGGCGAAGCCGGGGGTATAGACGGGCACGGGAGCGATGACGTCGTCGGGCCCGAGCTCCCAGGCATCCGCTATCTGGGCGAGGGTCTCCGAGTAGATCTCGATCTTGCCCGAGGGGGTGGTGAGCGGGTTGGCCTCAGGATCGGCGCGGAAGGCCTCGTGGACGATGGTGCAGCCCCGCGGGTTCGTGCGGAGGTAGACGCCCTGGTTCTGGATCTGGGCGTAGGACGGCAGCTCCGGATCCTTGGCGCGGCTCTGCTCGTAGAGCTCCTCGATCCACTCCTGCTGGGTCTTGCCCTCGGTGAACTGCTCCTCCACGCCCAGGCGCCGGGCCAGGTCGGCCAGGCAGTCGTAGAGGCTGCGGCGCTCGAACTTGGGGGTGGTGCAGGGCTGGCCGGCGATGAGGTAGGCCGTGTCGCCGCCGGCGGCTATCATCGAGGGCTGCTCGAAGCGGAACAGGTCGGGCAGCACGATGTCGGCGTACTTGGCCGAGTCGGTCAGGGCCGTCTCCCACACCACGATGAACTCGCACTTCGACTCGTCGGCCAAGATGTCGTGGGCGCGGTTGATGTTGCCGTGCTGGTTGGTCAGGCAGTTGCCCGCGTAGTTGAGGATGCACTTGATGGACTGGTCGAGCTTGGGCGCGCCCTGGACGCCGGCGTTGAGGGCCGTCATCCGGCGGCCGTCCTCCACCGCGTCGGTGAACAGGAACACGGGGATGGACGCCTTCACCGGGTTGTCGCCGGCGGGAATGGAGCGCAGGCCGAGGGAGTAGGTGCCCTCGCGGCAGCCGTTGCTCGTGCCGGGCAGACCCACCTGGCCGGTGAGCAGGGGCAGCATGGTGATGGCCCAGCAGTTCATCTCGCCGTTGCTGCGGCGCTGCGGGCCCCAGCCCTGCACCACGAACAGCGGCTTGGCCGAGCCCACCTGAGCGGCGAGCTCGCGGATGCGCTCAGCGGGGACGCCGGTGATGGGAGCGGCCCACTCGGGGGTCTTGGCCACCTTGTCGTAGCCGGTGCCCATGAGGTAGTCCTTGTAGGAGCGATTCTGGCCACGGGCCGACTCGGGCATGGTGTCCTCGTCGAAGCCCACGCAGTAGGTATCGAGGAACTCCTTGTCGATGAGGTCGTTCCTCACCAGCTCATGCCCGATGGCCGCGACGAGCGCCGCGTCGGTGCCCGGGTTGATGGGCAGCCATTCCCCAGAGCGGCCCATGGCCGAGTCGCTCAGGCGCGGATCGATGTAGATGATGCGCGCCTTCGTGCGCTCACGCAGGCGCACCCAGTCGTAGTGGGACACCGCACCGCCCTGGCGCGTCTCCACCGGACTTGTCCCGAAGGCCAGGATGAGCTCGGCGTCCTCGGCAGCGTTGAGGGTGCTGCCGTAGAAGCCGGTCATGCCCTGGACAAGCGGGATGGTGCGCTGCATCTGCATGGCGCTGTAGTCGCCGTAACCGGCCAGGTAACCCCCGAGGCAGTTCATGAGGCGCGGCAGGGTGCGGGCTGTGGTGGCGCTCACGCCGGTGGCATAGGAGAGGTAGATCGACTCGTTGCCGTAGGCGTCGATGATGCGGCGCAGCTCGGAGGCGATGGTATCGAGGGCCTCGTCCCAGCTGATGCGCTCGAAGCGCCCCTCCCCGCGCTTGCCGACGCGGCGCAGGGGGTAGTTCACGCGGTCGGGGCTGTTCATCCACCGGCGGTAGGTGCGCCCGCGCAGGCAGGCACGAGGTTGGGGTTCGTCGAAGTCCGCGTTCGGGCTCGTGCAGGTGTCCACCCAGCGCACCTCGTCGTCGCGCACGTGGAACTTAAGCGCGCAGCGGCCGGGGCAGTTGATGGCGCAGTGGCCCCAGACGGTGCGCTCCTCGGGCTGGGCGTCGGCCCGGGCAACGCCGGCGCCGAACAGCGAGTCGGTCGCGGCCGCCGCTCCCCCGGCGGCGGCCAGGCCCCCGAGGGCCCCCGACGCGCGCAGAAACGAGCGTCGGCTCAAGGTGGTATCAGCCATGGTCTTCCCTTCTGATCGGGGCTGCGCGGCCGTCTCCTTCCCGCTCGGAGAAGGCGGCCCGCCGCGACCAGGGAGCTGGCGGGCGCAGCGGGTGCCGGCCGCATCCGGGCCGCCCCATCGAGGAGGAGCGAACCCGGACACAACGAGGCAAACCTTACCGGCCGCGCGGGGAAGCGCTGTCCCATAAAGTGAGTGAATTTGAAGAAATACCTGATCAGAAGCGTGTCTAACGAGGCCGAGAGGCGGCACGGGATGACGGCGGGGGATCCGCGGGCGACAAGGGCGGAGCCGCAGGCGGCCGGCAGGCCTAGAGCCCCACGGTCATGCGGGTCATGTAGAAGGCGAAGCGCATGACGAACAGGCCGGCGGCCACCAGAGCGAAGGCCGCGGCGAGCCGCCAGGGCGGCAGCGCCGTCAGGGCAGGCACGCGCGCCGCGGCGGCCCCGGCGAGCGCCACGCCCGCAGCCGCAAGCACCGCGAAGACGCCGACCAGGGGTATGAAGGCGGGCGCGAGGTCGCTCGCGGCTCCCAGGGCGTTCTCGATCTGCGGAAGGGACGCGCCCCAAAGCAGGTAGAGCGCCACGTTCGCCGCCCAGGCGAGCACCGCGACCGCGACGAGTCCGCGCTCAAGCCGGCCGTCCCGCGATCGGTAGCCCGCCGCCGCGAGCCCCACGAGGGCGAGCAGCGGCCCACCGAGCAGCGCGTTGGCCCACAGGGAGAGCGGCACCACCGGCAGGTGCCACGACTCGATGGTCTCCGCGTCGTACGCGAAGGCGATGGCCGTAACGAAGACGACGCCAAGGGCGCAGATGGCGACAAGGGCGGCCCGACGCAGGCGCGGACGGCCGCCGTCGGCCGAGAATGCCGTGAGCCAGTACACCCCCGCCGATCCCAGGAACACCACGCCGCTCGCCACCTCGTTCGACAGCGGGCTGCGACCGACGCCCGCCAGCACGTAGAGGGCGTTCGCCGGGTTGCCGAGATGCGTCGCCGAGGCTACGAGGCCCACCATGGTCACGAGGATGGGAACCCACAGGAAGCGGTCGATGGCCACACGCAAGGCGGTGTCAAGCGCCGGTCCGCGCACCACGAAGACCAGCGCCATGATGATGAGGGCCGCCACCCCCGAGGGCGCGAGGGTGGTGAAGAGCACGAGGGTGATCTCGTCCCAGGCGTTGGCGAACCCGACAGCCGCGTTCATGGAGCCCTCCTATCGGTAGAAGCGCGGTTCCTCAACCGCAAGCCCGCGCGCCGCGCGGACGCCTTCGAGCGAGGTGCGCGTGAGCGCAGCGAGGCCCCGGTAGAAGGGATGGTCGGACGCCGCCTCCACGATGCCGAGGAAGTGCGGCGTCCACGGCAGCAGGTGATCGGCCAGAAACGCGTCGAGCAGCTCCGGGCGGTGACGTGCGAGCCACGCCATGAGCAGCAGCATCGTGCCCACGTGGTCCTCGGGCTCGGACTCGGCGCCCCCACGCTCCACGCCGCTTTCGCGCATCCACTGGCGCAGGGCCAGCGTGGCCGCGCCGAACACCACGCCGTCGCGGTCGGTGTAGACCGAGCCCCACGGGGGCGCCGCCTTCGGCCCCGGCCCCACGAAGAGCCGCCGGTACTCCCACACAAGCGCGTCATTTGCCCCGTCGGCCAGGCCGCGGGCCATCTCGGCGAGCGCACGCGTGGCGCCTGCCGCGTCCCCGAGAGGCCACTCCTCCCCCGCCGCGGCCGGATCGAGCGCCGCGAGCGCGTCATAGAGCCCCGCGACCTCCTCGTCGGCGGGATCGTGGGCGAACAGCGGACCGAGGGTCTCGCCGATAAAGGCGACGCCCTCGCAGATGTCAGCCAGATCAGCGCAGGTCGGCTCCATGGCCACCTCCTTGCAAGCGATCGGTGCGACGCGGCTCCCTCCCCAGGCCACGTCGGCACCATGGTAGCAGAAGGCGGGACGCCCCCGAGGGCGCCCCGCCGCAGAGTCATCCGGCATCGTGCGCCAGAACCAGGTTCCGACGCACGATGCGCGAGGAAGAGCCGCCGCGGGGAGGGAGCGTCCGCGGCGGCGCCGTCCCCTAGAGCACGCTCAGCCCCACGGAGAGCTGCATGCCGTAGAAGGCGAGGCGCAGGCAGAGCACGCCGGCGATGGCGAGCACCGCGGCCACGCCCGCCGTCGCCGCGGCGGACTTGCCGCGCAGGGCGAGCAGCGTGCAGACCACCGCGAGCACGAGCGCAACCGCACCCGCCACGATGACGCCCATGACATCGGCCACCAGGTCGGAGCCGGCATAGAGCGGGGTGGACAGCGCGCCTACCGCAGACACCTGCAGGGCGAAGGCGGCCAGGCCGATGACGGCGCCTGCCAGCGCGAGCGCGGCCACCGCCGTCTTGAGCGGGCGCGCGGCCAGCTCGGCGCCGCAGCCGGCAGCGCCCAGGACGAGCACGCCGAGGGCCATGCCGCCCGCCAGGCTGTAGCCGAGCATCTGGGCCGGCACCGCGGGCGTGTTCCACGAGGCGATGGTGTCCATGAGGTAGGCCATGCCCGTGAACACGGCGAACACGAGGCCGACCAGCGCCACGGCCACCACGAGTCCCTTGCGGGCGCCAGCCGACAGCTTGCCGGCGAGCGCGGCCACCCAGTAGACGAGCATGAGCACGCAGAACACGCAGCCCACGAGAATCTCGTTGGACAGCGGCGAGGTGCCCACCCCCGCGAGCACGCCGAAGGCGTTCAGGGGGCTGGCCAGGTGGAAGAACGCCGCAATGAAGCCGATGATGACGACAGCCACGGGAAGGGCGGTCATACGGTCGATCTTCTTGAGGCTGTCGGCCTCAAACGACGTGGTGAGAAACGCCACGGCAAGGGCCGTGAAGGCGCCCGCGCCCAGCGGCGCGAGGGTTGAGAACAGCGCGAGGGGCATCTCGGCGAACGCGGTCTCCACGCTACATCACCTCCAGGGGATTCGACACCTTCGCGGCGGCGTCGCCAGCTGGCTTCGCGTCCGCGGAGGCCTTCACGTACAGGTTCGGCTGGGTGTAGGAGGGCTCCGGAAGCGGCGCGATGGCGGCGCGCTCGCCCTTCTTCCTCATCTCATCGACGGGGCCGAAGTCCAGCGCGCGGGCCGGGCAGGCCTCCACGCACACCGGCTGCTCGCCGGCGGCCAGGCGCTCGGCGCAGCCGTCGCACTTCACGGAGTGACCCTTCTCGCGGTTCACCTTGGGCGCGTTGTAGGGGCACGCCATATGGCAGTAGCCGCAGCCCACGCACTTGCCGGCATCGACCGCCACCAGGCCGGTCTCGGCGTCCTTGTGCATGGCGCCCGTCGGGCACACCCGCACGCAGGTCGGGTCGTCGCAGTGGTTGCACGACAGGGACAGCGGGTAGCTCGCGCACGTGGTGGTGAAGCAGCCCTTGTCGTCGCGCTTCGTCTCGCCGGTGGTCACCTCGTACACCTTGCGGTGCGCCACGCCCAGATCGAGGTCCTTGTAGTCCTTGCAGGCCATCTCGCAGGTCTTGCAGCCGGTGCAGCGAGTGCCGTCGAAAGAGAAAGCGTATTGCGTCATTGTCTATCGTCTCCTTTCCTCGCCGCTAGGCCTTGGCCACGTCGCAGATGTTGGTGTGCTGCGGGTTGCCCTTCGACAGGGGCGAGGGGCGCTGGGTCGTGAGCGTGTTGATGCTGCCGCCCTTGTCCAGCCGATCGCCGTACATGTCGGCCTCGTGCCAGGCGCCCTGGGAGACGCCCACCGTGCCGGGGACGATGCGGGGCGTGACCTTGGCCAGAAGCTCGATCTCACCGAACTCGTTTCTCACGCGCACCGTGTCGCCCTGGGCGATGCCGCGGGGCTCCGCGTCGAGGGGGTTGATCCAGGCCTCCTGCGGGTTGACCTCCTTGAGCTCGGGCATGAAGCCCCACGAGGAGTGGATGCGGCCGCGGTAGTGGAAGCCGGAGAGCAGCAGCGGGTACTCGTCGGTCGTCGTCTCCACGCCGTACCACTCGGGCAGGTACACCGGAATGGCGGGCAGGGTGTCCAGGCCGGGCAGGGTGTCGTCGGCCTCGAGCTCCCAGCCGTCGGTGAAGTCGAGCAGCTTCTCAGAGAAGATCTCGATCTTGCCCGAGGGCGTGGTGAGGGCGTTGGCCACGGGATCCTCGCGGAACTTGGCCATGGAGACCACCGGGGCGTGCTCCTCGATGTAGACGCCCATCTCGACCGCCTCATCCCACGTGGGGAGCTTGGAGCTCTTCGCGCGCGCCTGCTCGTACTGCTCCTTGATGCGCTGCTCCTCGGTCTTGCCCTCGGTGAACTCGTCGGCGACGCCGAGCTTCTCGGCCATGAGCGTGGCCATCTCGTAGGCGCTCTTGCGCTCGAACTTCGGCGAGGTGCAGGCCGTGCCCGTGATCAGGTAGCCCGTGTCGGAACCCGTGGATATCTGGGAGGTCTGCTCGAAGCGGAACAGGTCGGGCAGGATGACGTCGGCGTACTTCAGCGAGTCGCAGAGCACCGTGTCGATGCCCAGGATGAACTCGCACTTGCTCTCGTCGGCCAGGACGTCGTGCGCCTTGTTGATGTCGGAGTGCTGGTTGGTCAGACAGTTGCCGGCGTAGTTGATCATGTACTTGATGTTGACCGGCAGCTTGTCGACGCCCTTGACGCCCGCGTTCTTGGAGGTCATCTCGGTGCCGTGGTCGATGGCGTCGGTGAACAGGAAGCACGGGATGGAGGCCTTCACGGGGTTGGTGCCGGCCGCCATGGAGACGCTCGCCGGGCTCGTGCGGTCCTCGCGGGTGCCGTTGTTGGTGCCGGGCAGGCCCACCTGGCCGACGAGGCAGGGCAGCGCCATGATGGCCCAGGCCGACCACTCGCCGTTGCTGCGGCGCTGCGGGCCCCAGCCCTGGTTCACGTAGAGGGGCTTGGTGGTGCCGATCTCCTCGGCAAGGCTCTCGATGCGCTCGACGGGGATGCCGGTGATCTTGGAGGCCCACTCGGGGGTCTTGGCCACCTTGTCGTAGCCCTCGCCCATGACGTAGGCGTAGTAGGACAGGTTTTTGCCCTGGTACGCCTCGGGCATGGTCTCCTCGTCATAGCCCACGCAGTAGGTGTGCAGGAAGTCGAGGTCCACCAGGTCGTGCTCGATGAGGTAGTGGGCGATGCCGGCCACCAGCGCGGCGTCGGTGCCCGGGTTGATGGGCAGCCACTGATCGGAGTGGCCCACGATGGAGTCGTTCATGCGGTAGTCGATCATATAGATCTTCGCGCCCGTGCGCTCGCGCAGGTGCACCCAGTCGTAGTGCGTGGTCAGGCCGCCCTGGCGCGTCTCGGTGGGGCTGGAGCCGAAGATGAGCACGAGCTTGGCGTCCTCGGCGGTCTTGAACGAGCTGCCGCCGGCGTTCTTGCTGCCGTACATGTACGGCGTGATGCAGGAGATCTGCGCGGTGGAGTAGCTGTTGTAGAAGTTCAGGTAGCCGCCCACCAGGTTGAGCAGGCGGTTGAACGGGCGCGACGTGGTAGCCGACACGCCGGTGGCGTAGGGCACGTACACGGCCTCGTTGCCGTACTTCTCGATGACCTCCTTGAGCTTGGAGGTGGCCAGCTCGATGGCCTCGTCCCAGCTGATCTGCTCGAACTTGCCCTCGCCGCGCTTGCCGACGCGCTTCATGGGATAGCTCAGGCGGTCGGGGCTGGCAAGCCAGCGGCGGTAGCTGCGGCCGCGCAGGCAGGCGCGGGGCTGCGGATCATCGAAGTCCGCGTTCGGGCTCGTGCAGGTATCCACCCACACGACCTCGTCATCGCGCACGTGGAACTTGAGCGCGCAGCGGCCGGGGCAGTTGATGGCGCAGTGCCCCCAGGTGATCTTCTCCTCGGGCTCGGCCACGGCCGCGGCCACGCCGGAGCCGAAGAGCGCGTCCGCGGCGGCCACGGACCCGCCGGCGGCGGCCAGGGCCCCGAGGGCCCCGCTCGTCTTGAGGAACGTACGACGACTTAGATTGGTGTCAGGCATTGACTCCCCTCCTTCTCAGGTGCTGGGCGGGATGCCGGCTCCGACCGGCTGGGAGACGTCCCGCGACGGCTGCGCCGCCGCCCCGCGCACGGCGGCCGTTCCTCCTTCGGCCACCGCATCTCACGAGACGACCATACCCCCACCCGCTCTCACCCTTGTCACATAATCCATGTGAATTTTCGTGTTTTCCCAGGTCAAAAATATTATTCTCGAATGAATATAATGAAGAATGGCCTCGCCTGGCACCTCGGGCGCACGGGCTTTGTCTATACTGGCATCAGGGGAAGCACGACCGGCCGCCAGGGCGGCCGCATGAGGGGGACCGACCATGGATCGGCAGCTGGCCAAGGCCTTCGCGCCCAACGCAGCGTCGATGGGCTACGCCCTGTTCCTGGCCATCAACGCGGCTGGCGTGTGGGGCGGGGTGTTCCCCTTCCTCCCGCTGGAGTTCCAGACGCGCGAGATCATCTTCTGGTTCTTCCTCTCCGAGTCGCTCGTCTACTTCGCCGCCTACGCGGCGAGCGCGGTGGGGGCCTACTATCTCCCGCAGCTCACGCGCAAGTTCCTCGTGAAGACGGCGAGCGTCCCCTACTTCGTGGGCTGGTGCCTCCTCATCGCGGCCATCTACCTCGACGCGGCGGCGCTGCCGCTCGTCATCGCAGGCGGCGCGCTGCTCGGGCTGGGAAGCGCCGGCTACTACATGCTCTGGCAGCGTCTCTTCACGAGCGAGGACGCCGACACCGGCACGCGCGACCTCCTGGTGGGCACGGCCTGGAGCGCCCTGCTCTACTACGGGCTGCACCTCATCCCCCAGGCGGTGACGGCGTTTCTCATCACCGTGGCGTTCCTGCCGCTGTTCGGCCTGGCGGTGACGGTGAAGAGCCGCGAGATAGACCTCGACCAGCCCATGTTCGACGACATCCCGCGCGAGCACCCCCAGGTGTACCGCTCGGTGCTCGCCGACCACTGGCGCGGGGCGCTGTGCGTGGGCGCGCTCGGGCTGTGCGCCGGGGTGATGCGCTCGGTGGCCGTGGCCGAGCCCGCCGTGGGCGGCCTTGTGAACATCCTGTCCATGGGCGGCATGTTCCTCGCGGCGGTGGCAGTGCTCGCCGTCTGGCAGTCGAAGAACCTGCGGCTGTCCATCACAGCCGTCTACCGCCTGTTCTTCCCCTTCCTCATCACGTCGTTTCTCGCCCTGCCGCTCGTGGGCGTAGAGTACGCCCGCTGGCTCGCTGCCATCCTCTACGCCGCCTACGGGGCCGCCATCATGCTCATGATGATGCAGTGCGCGCAGATCTCGCGCGACCGCGGCATCAACCCCGTCTTCATCTACGGCTTCTACGGAACCATCGTCTACGCCCTCCATGACCTGGGGTTCATCGGCGGCTCGCTTGCCGAGGGCTCCACCTTCACGGGCGTGGCGCCGCTTGCCATCGTGGCCCTCATCGCCGTGTGGGCCCTCGGGTTCATGCAGTTCGTGGGCACCGGCGGGTTCTCCGGCGCCCTCGGCCGCCTCGACCGCGACGAGGCCATCGAGCTCGTGTCTCCCCACGGGCCCGTCCCCGGCGCGCTTCCGGCCGCCTCGACCGCGGCGCCGCGCGAGCCCGCCAAGGGCGCGGCGCCGGCGATGGAGGCCGGACAGCCCATCGACCTCATCGCAGCCCAGGCGCAGGTCGTCCGCGAGCGCTACCGCCTCTCCGCGCGCGAGACCGAGGTGATGGAGCTCATCGCCCGCGGGCACTCGGTAGCGCGCATCGCCGAGGCGCTCGTCGTGTCCGAGAACACCATCCGCACCCATTCCAAGCGCATCTACGCCAAGCTCGACATCCACAAGAAGCAGGAGCTCGTCGACCTGCTGGAGAGCGTCGGGGAGCCCTAGGGCGCCGCGCGGCGGCGCGACCGGCGGCGCCGCTCTGTCACATAAAATGGGTGAACTTTCGGAACCACCTGGTCAATCCTTATTATCCTCATTTATGAATAAATGGAGAACGAGACACGCCACGTAAGGGACGGCGCCGCTTCCCTATACTTCTGCGGGTGCCGCGCGCCGACGCGCCCGGGACGAGGGACGCCGAGCGGCGCCGCGGCACGCCCGACAAGAGCCCGACGCGCCCCTCGCGGCGCTCGCACGAGAGGAGGGCCTTTGCCCCTCGGCGTCTTCCGCATCCTCGCCCCCACGCGAGCCTCGACCGGCTATGCGCTCTACCTCGCCATCAACGCCGCCAGCGTGTGGGGCGGCGTCTTCCCCTTCCTGCCCACCTCGCTCCAGTCCCCGACGGTCACGCTTTGGTTCTTCGCGGCCCAGATGACGGCGGCCTGCGTCGCCTTCGCCCTGACCGCGCTCGGCTCCTACCGGCTGCCCGGATCGCCCCGCGCCTTCTGGGTGCGCTCGGCGGGCCTTCCCTACGTGCTGGGCTGGGCGGCGCTCGCGGCGGCGCTGCTGCGGCCCGACGAGGCCGTGGCGCTCGCGGCGACGGGCGGCGCCCTCATCGGCCTGGGGTCGGCCGGGTTCGCGCTGCTCTGGCAGCGCCTGTTCGCGGGACGCGACGCCGAGGCCGCCAACCGCGACCTGCTGGCGGGAACGGCGTGGGCCTCGGCCTTCTACTACGCCCTGTGCCTCATACCCCAGCCGGCGCGCGCCCTCATCGTCCCCGCGGCGGTGGTGCCGCTGTTCATCCTGGCCGTGCTGCTCAACGCCCGCGAGGTGCCGCGCGACCAGCCCATGTTCGCCGACCAGCCGCGCGACAACGCCCGCGTCTACCGCCAGGTGCTGCGTGACCACTGGCGCAGCGCGCTGTGCGTGGGCACCGTGGGGCTCAGCGCCGGGGTGATGCGCGCGGTGGCCGTGGCCGATCCGGAGGTGGGCTCGCTCGTGAACCTGCTGTCCATGGCCGGCGTGCTGGTCATCACGATACTCATAGCCTGGCTTTGGAGCGCGCAGACGCTGAGCCTGTCCATCGTAAGCGGCTACCAGGTGGTGTTCCCCTTCCTCATCACGTCCGTCCTCGCGCTGCCCCTGCTCGGGGACGGCTACGCGCGCTGGCTCGCGGCCGTCATCTACGCCGTGTACAGCGGCGCGCTGCTGCTCACGGTGATGCAATGCGCCCAGACCTCGCGCGACCGCGGCGTCAACCCGGCGTTCGCCTACGGCTACTTCGGAGCCATCGTCTTCACGCTGCACGGCGTGGGGTTCCTCGGCGGGTCGCTCGCCGGGGCCGTCGAGGCGGCGGGCGTCGCCCCGCGGGCCACGGTGGCCCTTGTGGCGGCATGGGCGCTCGGCCTCATGCACTTCGTGGGATCCGGCGGCTTCTCGCGCGCCCTGCGCCGGCCGGAAGACCCCCACGACATCGAGCTTGTGGCGCTCGGGCCGCCGCATCCGGCGAGCAGCTCGGATGCCGACGCAGCCGCAGAGGATGCCGGCACCGCCCCAGCCGACGGGCGCACGACAGGCGCCGCAGACGCGGGGCGCCCCTGCCCGCACGCGTGCGACGAGGCGGCGCCGATCGACCGGGCGACCCTCCAGGCGCAGCGGCTGCGCGGGCGCTACCGGCTGTCGGCTCGCGAGACCGAGGTGGTGGAGCTCATCGCGCGCGGCCACTCGGTGGCGCGCATCGCCGAGACGCTCGTGGTAACGGAGAACACCGTGCGCACCCACGTCAAACGCATCTACGCCAAGCTCGACGTCCACAAGAAGCAGGAGCTCGTCGACCTGCTCGAGTCCATGGCGGAGGGCTAGCCGCGCCCGCGGCGCTCCCCTGCCGCCCGCGCGCCCGTCGCGGGCACCGCCGCGCAGACGCTCGCTCCCCGTCGTTCGCGTGCCTGTCGCCCCCTCGCGCTGCTCGCGCGCCCGTCGCCCTCTGCGCTGCTCACGCGTTTCCGCCGCGCCTGCACCCCCGAGTCTGCGCGCGCATCACCCCCCCATCCTCGTCGCGGGCGCGTGGCGCCTCCCCATCCGCGCCGCCCGCATGTCCCACGCCCTCCTCAG
The DNA here is from genome assembly GCF_009911695.1 of Enterorhabdus sp. P55. GTDB lineage: Bacteria > Actinomycetota > Coriobacteriia > Coriobacteriales > Eggerthellaceae > Enterorhabdus. The sequence goes on from NZ_QWKK01000040.1 coordinate 20,468, forward strand.
CGTTTAGCGTCCTTCTGCGGCGCGCCCGCGCATCCCCTCGCGGGCGCCCCCCTCGCCTTAAGGAAACTTAAGCCCTGTTAAGGGAATGCTCAGCATTTGCTATGGGAAGGTTAAGCGGCCTCCGCGATAAGGTTTTACCTGATCAGAGGAGGACGTTATGAACAATGACCGCAGCAGCTCCCCCGCAGGCCCCGCCAAGCCGCCCGTCTGCTTCCTTCCCGTCATCTTAGGAGGGGACATCGGGGCCTACAGCCTGGCGCGCGCGTTCCACGAGGCCTACGGCGTGCGCGCGCTCGTGCTGAGCCAGTCGCGCACCCACCTGATCGCCGACTCGTCCATCCTGGCAAACCGCGTGGTGGCGCGCCTTGACGACGAGTCGGTGCTGCTCAGCACGCTTGCCGCCGTCGCCGCGGAGCAGGACGGCACGCAGCTCCTCCTCCTGGCGTGCGGCGACTGGTACGTGCGCCTCATCGCCGAGCACCGCGCCGAGCTGGAGGGCTCCTACGTCATCCCCTACGCGGCGCCCGAGCTGCTCGACCGCCTCACGCTCAAGGACCGCTTCCACGCGCTCTGCGACGAGCTGGGCGTCCCCACCGCGCGCACCGCGGTGGTCGACCCGGCCGACCCGGCATGCCTCGAGGGGCTGGCGCTCGCCTTTCCCCTCGTGGCGAAGGCGGCGTCCTCGGCCGCCTACCACTATGCCGCCTTCCCCGGCAAGCGCAAGGTGTTCTTCCTCGACGACCGCGCGGCGCTCGAGGAGGTGCTTGCCAGCCTGCGCGCCAGCGGCTACGGTCACAAGCTGCTGATCCAGGAGCTCATCCCCGGTGACGACACGCAGATGCGCATCCTCACCACCTACAGCGACCAGGCGGGGAAGGTACGTCTGATGGCTTGCGGCCAGACGCTCCTGGAGGATCGCCACCCCCTGGCCGTCGGCAACCCCGTGGCCATCGTGAGCCGCGTGGACGAGCGCATCATGGCCGACGCGCGACGGCTGCTCGAGGCGGTGGGCTACGTCGGGTTCGCCAACTTCGACGTGCGGGTGGATCCGCGCGACGGCTCGCATCGCTTCCTCGACCTGAACGCGCGGCTCGGCCGCAGCAGCTACTACGTCACCGCCGCCGGCCAGAACGTGGCCCGCTGGATGGTCGACGACCTGCTGGGGAACGGCGCGCTGCCCGCAGGCGTCACCGTGGCGCGGGAGGAGTCGCTCTACACGGTGGTGCCGCGCGATGTGCTCCTAGGCTGGGTAGCCGACCCGAGCCTGCGCGCCGAGGTGCGCCGGCTCTACGCCGAGAGACGCGTGCACGACCCCCTGGCCAACCCCGCCGAGCGCCGGCTCGTACACCGGCTCTGCCCGCTCGCCCAGCGGATGCGCGCACGCCGCGCCTTCCGCGCCGCACGGCGCGAGCAGCGCACCCAGCTGCGCGCCCCCGGCACGCAGGGCCTGGCCGCCGCCGCGCTCAC
>NZ_QWKK01000003.1 GCF_009911695.1 Enterorhabdus sp. P55
GACCGCGGAGGGCGTGGTGGGTTGTGTGGGGTGCGCCGGGGGGGGGGTGAGTTTCCGGCGCGAGGCGTACTGTGGGCTGTGCGGGGATGTGGGAGCGCGGCGCCACGGTGGGAGGCGCGGGCGCGCTGCGGGTGGTGCGGGGTGCGCTGGGGGGCGGGTGCCCGGCGTAGGGGGAGGGGCAGGGGATGTGGAGGGAGTGTGACGATTGTGGAAAGTCGGGTGATTCGTGGTTGAAAGACCGTTGCTTTCGCGGTGCGATTGCGTGCGGGGCTGTCTGGCCCGATTTAGGGGCATCTGGGATTGGGGCGCTTATCGTTTTGCAAGGTGGATCGCGGAATTTGTACGCTTTCCAGTCACCTTATTTCATGTCAAAAAGTCTTGGCTTCGTGTAACGGAAAGGTTACAATGAAGCAACCTTTGGGATAGTTATGCCCAAAAGTGGAAATCGGGGCGTTCCGCGCGTCTCCTTCCATCGCCTAAGAGCCTGGCAAAACAAGGGCTCCAGGGTGGCATGGGGGGGGTGCTCTGTGGCTCGTCGCGATGACTCGAGAACCAAGGTCGGCCGAACGGCAATCGGTCGGCAGGAGAGGGTCGGCGCCGCCAAGGGGGCGGCGCGAGGCAAAGGCCCTCATAGGCGTAAGGATTGAAGCGATGGGACAACAGTTCAGAGAAATGCTGACTCAGGCTATAACGCGCGCACGGGCGCGCAGGAGCGACGCCGTCGCGCCTGCGGCTGCTGATGCCGTCGAAGGGCGCGTCGCCGCGTGTCTTGATGACGTTGCGGCAGACGTGTCGGACGCTGGCGACTGCGTTGCACATCAGCCCGATAAGGCGCTGATGGCCTGCGATGACGCTGCAGCTGCGGATCTCCGCGTACGCGCGGGCGCAAGCGCGAACGCATGCGCGAAGCGCGTCGGCGTGGTTTCCGAGGTGGAGGCCCTCGCCGGCGACATCGCGGCTGAAACGCCCGTGACCTGCGACGATGCCGCGTCCTCGGGCTCTCGCGTACGCGCGGGCGCGCATGAGGCGTGCGATGGCGCGGTTGCCGAGGCTGCTGTCGCGCCGCAGGAGGCGGTTGCCGAGGCAGCCGGCGTGCCGCAGAAGGCGGCCGGCGACGCGACTTGCGGCACGGCCGATGGCGCGGAGGGCGCAGATGCGGTGGGCCCGGCAGGCTCTGGCGCCGCAGGCTCCGGCGCGGCTCGCGTCGCCGCTTGCGCGGCGGCCTCGGGCGCGACCGCCTCTCGCGGCTCCGCAACCCCCGCGACCGCCTCTGCTCGTGGTGCCTCCCACGGCGCGGCGGCCCCCGCGCCTGATGCGGCCCCGACCGGCTCTGCGGTCATGGGCGGCGTGGTGGCCACTACGGCTCCGCGGGTCATGTCGCTGCCTCGCCGCGTGCTGGCGGTGACGCTCTCGGTGCTGCTCGTGTCCACCATGTGGACGGACGCCTCCATCGCCGAGGCCCGCACCCGCGTGCTGGGCGACGCCGCCAACGTCGCCGCGACCGATGACGCGAAGAACGGCGCTGCCGACGCCGACCAGAACGCGAAGGACGCGGAAGACGCCGCCGCGACCGACGCCGACAAAGACGCCGACGCCTCTGCCGACGCCGCCGACACCGATGCCGACGCCGCTACCGCCGCCGGCGACAAGGACACCCCCTCCGACGCCGACGCCGCGGGTGACGACGCCCCCGCCGCGAACGAGCCCGACCTCGACAGCTTCCTGCCGCAGGGCCTGGTGGACGCCGACAAGGTGATCCCCTCGGTCTCCGACAAGCTGCAGCAGACCAAGCGCGACCACCTCATGACCACCGCCAGCGCCAAGGCCGACGACGTGAAGCGCGCCCTCCAGGGGCGCTTCGGCTTCGACGTGGCCGCCTCCGGCGCGCTCCAGGCCTCCGATGGCGCCTACCCGCTGGCGGGCACCACGCTCAACCTGGCCGCTGACCTGGGCAACCTCGACGTGCTGCTGGACGGCGGCTACCTGGGCGCCGTGGAGGACACCGACGTGGTGGCCCTCACGTTCACCGCTCCCTTCGTCTATGCGCTCAACGCCGACGGCACGCCCGCCACGGCCGCGCAGCTGGCAGCCGCCGCCGGCGCCACCGGCTCGGATGCGCCCACGGTCACCCAGACCCTCTCCCAGGAGGAGTGGAAGGCCTACGGCGGCGAGACGCTCGGCATGCGCGTCGTCCTGAGCGCCGACGAGCTGCCCGCGGGCTGGTCGGTGTGGACCGAGCACCGCGGCCGCTACCTCAAGCGCACCGCGGCCGACCTGAAGGCGGGCCTCTCTGGCACCATCGTCTTCCGCTACGAGGGCGTGCAGGACAACAACGGCATCACCGTGCCCGAGACGCGCGGCCAGCTGGCTGCCGACGCGCCGATGCCCCAGCTCACCGCCCGCATCGCCGGCGACATCCCGGCCGACCAGCGCCTGGACGTGACCGCCGGCTACGCCGTGAGCAGCTACACCGCCGCGCTGGAAGAAACCGCCGACGGCAAGCAGGAGCCCAAGGCCGACACTGTGGTGATCCCGCTCTCCGAGCCGGAGGCGGCGAAGTTCACGCTGACCAACGTCGCGCCCCAGGTGGGCGTGGCCGCCGAGGTGGCCCCGCTGGCCGCCCCGACCATGGGCGAGGCCGAGGGGTGGGCCACCTTCGCCGTCACTGTGCGCGCCGCCAAGGGCGACTACGCGCTCAACGGCGCCGTCCTGCGCCTGACCGACCTGCCGGACATCGACGGCAAGGGCACGCTCAACGCCGCGCGCAGCTTCGCGTTTGACATGACCGACCTCACCGACGAGCAGCGCGCCGCGCTCGATCCTGCCGATGAGGAGGCCCTGGCCAAGCTGGCCGAGGATCAGGACGTGAAGATGCCCCACGGCGTGGCCGTGGGCGAGCGCGGGGCCGACATCACGTTCGACCTGCGCCCGAAGGACGCCCAGGAGGGCCCGCGCCAGGATGCCAAGAGCTCCAAGACCGCCCAGGACACCGAGCGCGTCTTCTTCGTGGCCGTGGCCTATGACGCGGACGCCCTCGTCCCGGCGGAGGACGGCACGGCCTTCCAGCCCACCGACCTGACTATGGCCCTGACCGCCAACCTCAAGGCCAAGCTCGTCCAGGAAGAGAAGATCGACGCCACCCACCAGGCCGACGCGGAGGCCGTGCTGGCCGACGAGGAGGCCACCCAGACGGTGGCCCTGGGCGCCCAGACCCTCGCGTTCCCGCTGCCCCCGGCGCCCGAGGAGCCCGAGGCCCCCGCCGAGCCGGCCGAGCCCAGCGAGTCCGCCGACGACCCGGCTGACGAGCCCGCGACCGAGCCGGAGCCCCAGGAGCCTGCGGACGAGCCCGCCGACACCCCGGAGCCCGAGGAGCCCGCCGAGCCCTGGACCCCCAACGTGCCCACGCGCCCCAACGTCGTGGACGATCTGGACTCCTTCCTGGCCGATCAGAGCGTCAACACCATGACCAACGCGGGCGTCACCTCGCTCGACGACGTGATCGACCCCATGAATACCCTGAACGGCCAGGATCCCGTGAGCACCTCGCTCGCCGTCATGGCCTTCACGGCCGCCCGCGCCGGCATCAGCCCGCGTGCCATCTACCCCAGCACGCCCATCGGCGGCAAGCTCGACGAGAACCTCTTCGACCCCAACCTCATTCCCGGCGGCATGTCCACCAGCCTGGGCACGGGCACCTACCTGGTCAACGACCAGGACAGCCCTACGCTCCAGCTGGGCATTCGCTTCCAGAACGCCACGGGCGGCTACTTCGGCGGCTACAGCAAGTACACCGACGACTTCTACGGCACGGTTGACCTGGACACGGGCGCCTACACCCCGGGCAGCGACCCCAAGTCCACGGCGTTCGCCACCGCGCAGGAGGCCATCGATCAGGCGGTGAAGGACGGCTTGGTCATCTCGTACTATGCCGACGCCATCAACACGGCCACCGGCTCGGAGAAGGAGCACTGGCTGCTCGCGGACTACAACCGCAGCAAGGTCGTGCGCGGCTACAACGAGATGGCCGTCTCGCTTGAGTTGAACGTGCCCTACCTCTATACCAACGCCGAGGGCGGCACCGCATCGACCTACAGCTACCCGGAATGGGTGCAGCAGGGCGGCGGCTACGCCGAGGACGGCGATCCGGCCAATCCCACCAAGGCGCAGCTGTTCACCATCGTCTTCGGCAACAGTCAGGCCAACATCATGGCCTACTGGAGCGTGTACTTGGAGATCCCCGGCGTGCAGGTGGACGAGAACGATCCCTTCCACAACCTGGTCAAGCTGGACGATTACATCCTCTACGGCGCCAACAGCAAAGACGGCCAGGCCGTCATGGACAAGATCGTGGAGAAGAACCCGGCCATGGACGGCCTTGACTTCACCAAGGGCTTCACGGGCACGCTCAAGTTCGTCTGGCACGGCGATCAGGACAACAACAGCCCCACCCAGTACACCCAGAAGATGAACGTGGCCGGCCACATGACGTGCGCCCCAGCCGTCGAGGTGAAGATGCTCGGTGACATCCCCGAGAACGCGGGCGGCTCCATCACCTACGGCGGCGACGCCTTCGTGTTCTCCAACCTCGTCGGCCCCTCGGAGTTCCTGTACTACCCGGATGGCATCCCCGGCAACAAGTACCACGCGGCCATCGGCACGGGCACGGCCAACTCCATCCGCACGGTCACGCTGCTCAAGACCAACCTCACGTGGAAGACCACCTACGAGGCCATCTCGGACAACGTGCTCTACGACCGCTACAACTATATGGTGTACAAGGTGAACACCGAGAACACCTCCACCGGCTCGGCCGAGATCGACTACCTGGAGTACTTCTTCCGCGTGCATAACACGCAGATGAACAACAACCAGGGCATCACCGAGCAAGACCTCATGCAGTGGATCGAGTATCCCATCGGCTCGGGCCAGATGGTCAAGAACCCGAAGTTCGGCGGCGACCCGCTGCCTGAGGAGGAGATCAAGGACGCCAAGTACCTGGGCAACCCCAACTACGGCGGCGTGTTGCTCTACGACACCACCAACTGGCTGCAGCAGGACTACGACGACCTGGACATGCGCACCTTCGCCAACATCGACTCCATCATGGAGCGTGCCAACAATCGCCCGCGCAAGTACGTGGAAGAGCGGGACGACAAGGGCAACGTGGTGAAGAGCACGCTCGTCTACGATGACAGCAAGGACGACCAGTATCCCATCGTGGACGCGGAGAAGGACGATCAGGGCAACCCCATCATCAAGACCAAGCCCATCCCGTACCGCACCAACAACGCCTCGGGTCGCGTCGTCTTCACCGTGACCGGCAGCGAGGGCGGTCACCTGTATCCCATCGAGAACCTACCAGCGGGCGGCGACGGGCACTTCACGTTCCTCATGGCGGTTCCCTACACTACTAACATCCAGCAGTCGGTGGGCAGCCAGGGCTTGGGCTACTACGTGGACCTCGATCCGCTGACCACCATCTACTTCGGTAAGCTGGGCGAGGGCAAGGACTACTCCTGGTCGGACAGCGAGCGTAAGTTCGCCGCGCCGTTCGGCCTGCCCGAGGCTACCATGACCGCCACCAAGAGCGCGCTGGAGACCTACCGCACCCTGGCGTCGGGCGCCATCCAGGAGAAGGATCCCGAGCCGGTCATGACCACCACCCAGAGCTACCTGGGCTATCCGGTGAGCTACCAGATCTACGACTTCAGCACCAAGGGCAACATGCCGCTCTACGGCGAGGACGCCGAGAGCACGACGGCCGGTCCGGAGATCTCCGACAGCCTGCCGGACTACTTCCGCCTGTACAACCTGGAGTTCGAGATAGAGACGGACTACCCTCACGACCCGAGCAAGCCCGACCATGCCCTGGCGAAGTACTTCGACGTCTTCCCCAACGACTTCATCGACCAGGTAGCGCTGGGCAACCCGGATGGCAGCGCCGTGGCGCAGTTCCAGGTGTCGAGCCCGGCCAACGACCCGGACAACCCGGACGCGGAGGACTACGAGTGGGTCAACCTGGGCAAGCCTGAGTACGTGGAGACTCGCGAGAAGACCAACGCCGACGGCGAGACCACCTACACCCACGTCTACCGCCTGGGCGGCACCACCAAGGCCACGAGCCTGGCTGCCAAGCTGGAGGCCCGCGGCATCGCGCCGCTGCCCGGCGTGGCGCCTGCGACCAACGAGGACGACCCGGATTCCGACAACCTCAAGTTCACCGGCGAGATGCGCATCGTCATGTCCACGCCGGTGGAGGCCAACATCAAGGTGCCCGTCACCCTCAAGGTGAACGGCGTCATGCCCATCCCGCAGAGCGACTACCGCAACACCATGTCGGTGAGCTACGGCAAGCGCACGTGGAACTTCCCGTCGCAGAAGTACTCCACCAACCTGGAGACCTCCGAGCGCGCCATGGGCGGCTTCCTCCAGGCGAAGGCGCCGGTGCCCACCGTGCAGGCGACGGCCATCTCGTCGGCCGCCACGCTCTACGACGACAAGGCCGCCATCAGCTCCAACGACGGCACGCGGCAGCCCATCCTCAGCCGCGACGGCGCGGGCTGGCGCTTCACGCTCAACAACACCAACTACTCCAAGATGGAGCCGGCCACCTTCACCGTGGGCGACATGTACGGCTCTACCCAGGGCGCGGGCTTCAACGTGGAGAAGATCGGCATCAGCCAGGGCATCCTCGACTCGTCCGAGATCACCAAGCTCACCCTGCGCTACCGCACCGCGCCCGGCGCGGGCGGCGGCGCGCTCACCACGCAGACGCGCGTCATCGAGGGCGAGGAGCTCAAGGCGCTCATGGCGAGCCACAAGGAGGTCATCACCAACCCCGACGGCTCCACCAAGGACAACGGCATCGTGCTCACGCCTGAGCTGTGGGCCGGCACGCTGCCGGGCCAGCAGGGCTACTTCGTGTCGCTGGAGATCGGCTTCGACTCGTTCAACGGCCGTCAGGGCATCGCCGCGGGCGAGAAGCTGTGCGTGGAGGTGCAGGGCTCGCCTGAGGAGCTGGACACCATGTCGCTCACGGGCCGCTTCTCCACCGCCTACGAGCAGATTGCCCCCAACCTGAGCAACCGCAACGTGGCGGCGAGCGCCACCGCTTCGTTCACGTCGCGCAAGGCCCCCTACAACCTGAAGGTGAAGGTGGAGGGCATGCGCGAGAGCAAGGTGCCCGGCGACCCGAGCGCGCTGCTGGGCAACTGGGAGTACAAGCGCAACGACGACGGCAGCATCGTGATGGAGAACGGCAAGCCGGTCATCGAGAAGGACGACGCCGGCCGCGACAAGGTGTTCGAGGGCTACATCGGCGACCCGGGCACCGGCTGGCGCATCACCGTGTCCAACGACTCGAACTACTCCATCGGCAACGCCGTGGTGAAGGGCGGCTGGGTGCTCAAGGAGTCCCAGGGCCAGGGCAAGCCGGTCTCCAAGACCGACGAGGACCCGCTCAAGGTGCCCTTCAAGACCAACGGCCGCACCGACTACGACTCGCAGAAGATCGTCATCAGCCCGGCGCTGTGGAAGCCGATGACCGTCTCGGTGGACGCGAACGGCAACCGCGTGCCCGACGGCTCAGCCGCGGCGGATCACACCGAGGACCGGCTCCTGGGCGGCGTGCTCTCCGACCTGCGCCTGACCTACTGCCTGGAGGGCGACGCCAACGAGACGGCGCCCACCGAGAAGAGCGACTTCATCATCGACGGCGCGCTGCTGCGCGCGGCCACCGGCACGCTCACGGCCGAGGACCAGGCGGCCATCACCGCCGGCACGCTGGACGTGTCGGCCCAGCGCATCGCCGACGCGGGCATCACCGTGACGGCTGACGGCTTCGTGGTGGTGTCGCTCGAGGACAACGTGGCCTGGACGGACGCCCATTACCTGCGCGGCTTCGAGCAGTTCTTCACCGACTTCGGCTCCGGCCTCACCCCGGACGACGGCGGCTACATCGACCTGAACGGCACCATCGTCAACCAGGACACCATGGAGCTGGGCGGCATCTTCAGCACCAACTACGCCAAGGCCACCTGGAACACGGCCACCGACTCCAAGGGCAAGTTCGAGGGCATGCCCTACCCGGCCGACGGCACGCCGCTCATCGAGGCCATCGCCAACCTGGCCGCCGACGGCAAGAGCGACGACATCCACATCACCGAGGGCAGCCGCTCCAAGTTCGCCACCGGCACGGTGGAGGAGGACGTGGCCGGCTTCCAGCTGGCCAAGCAGAAGGCCTACTACGACTATGACTCGGGCTACAAGGTGACCGTGGCCAACGACACCAAGTACGCCATGAGCCTGGGCGGCACGCTCACCGTGGGTCCGCTGCCCAAGTCCACGCTCGCCGACGCCCGCGTCGAGAACGCCCCGGAGGAGTTCGTGGACTACGAGACGCGTCAGGTGGTGCTCTCGCGCGAGCTGTTCCAGGTGAACCCGCAGGGCGGCGTGACGGCCGGCGACAAGCAGGCCGCCTACGCCGGCGACATGATGGACGCCTACATCGAGTACTACGACATGACCGACACGGCCAACCCGCAGCTCAAGACCCTGCCGCTCAAGGAGGTCGTAGAGTGGGTCTACGGCCACGGCATCGACGCCGAGGGCAAGGACGACGGCACCGCCGTCACCGCGCTGCCGGGCTGGGCCACGGCCAAGGTGCTCGACGAGGAAGGCAACCCCACCGCCACAGACGTGGTGTCGGTCAACGCCGACGGCGACATCGTCATCGACTGGCAGGCCTGGGGCAACGGCTACCTGTCTGGCCTGGTGCTGGACTACAGCAAGTTCAACGGCTGGGTGAACAAGGCCACGGACGCCTTCGTGGAGCTGCGCGGCACCACCACGAACCGCGGTGAGTTCCGCCTGGATGCCAAGTTCAAGACGAAGCAGGCCATCGACGACTGGACACGTTCGTGGACGAGCTCGGTGGCCCTGGACTCGGTGCTGCCGCCCATCCGCCCGAACTCCGCCATCGGCGCCTACGGCTCCGAGACCAACGCCAACCACGCACAGGCCGTGGACGGCCAGATCCTCAACCCCGGCACCGAGGACCTGACCACCATGCACATCAACCAGGACACGCTCTACGCCCTGGGCACCGTGCGCGAGAAGCAGCAGTTCGCGCAGAACTACTATAACCAGTACCCGGTGGTGGCGCAGGAAATCAAGATGGACAAGCCCATTGCCTACCGCGAGGAGCGCAACTCGGGCTACCGCGCCATCGTCACCAACAAGTCGGACTTCCCCATGTACCTGGGTGCCAAGCTCACCATCGGCAACCTCGTGCCGCGCTGGGACAGCTACGGCAAGGCGCTCGACGAGACGCTCGGCTACCACACCACCGACCTCACGCTCTCCGAGGGCCTGCTCGCCCATTCCGAGATCGACCGCATCACCGTACGCTACGTGCCCGCGGGCACCAAGATGCGCTCGGGCAGCGGCTCGGGCCTGCTCACCGGCCTGCCCAACACGTCGACCAACACGTCTACCCAGGTGGGCGGCAACCAGGCGCAGATTCCCGGCGGCCTGAGCGTGGACCTGAAGTGGAACGACCTCAAGCAGTACTGGGACGCCGACGGCGACGGTACGCTGGATGCCGGCAACGTGTCCATCCCACACGATGAGTGGAACAAGGGCGAGGCCTACTACTTCGAGGTGCACTTCAAGCGCATCGACGCCAACGTCACCGAGGCCGACAAGGCGTGGGCCGACCTGTTCGGCTATGCCATCGACTCGGCCAACGTGTCGCTGGCCACCGACCCGTACCACGCGGAGTCGGATGACCCCAACGCGTACGCCAACCAGTACGACATCCTCCATGCCGGCGCCACCCACGGCTGGGGCTGCACGGGCGGTGGCTGGAACGTGCAGCTGCGCTACATCGGCTACAACGCCTACGTGGGCAACTACTACGTGACCATCCAGGCGGACAGCCGCCTGAAGGCCACCTACCCCAACAAGGATTGGGACCTGCTGGGCAAGGCCGGCCACACCACCGCCGCGGGCGAGCTCACGTTCTCGGACGACCAGGCCAACCTCTACGCCATCGCCGGCATGCCGCGCACGAACGTGACGGCCAACGCCTACTTCGACAACGCCAAGACGGCCGACGAGGCCATGGCGGCGTCGGGCATCGGCGGCGCGGCCACGCCGGATAACTACGGCACCGGCGCCAAGGCGTTCTGGGGCGAGGACGGCGCGGGCTACCGCTTCCACGTGTACAACGGCGGCGACGATGGTAAGGGCAACGTCCTGCCCGGCCGCAAGATGTTCGAGTCCGAGCTGCAGATTGGCACCGACTCCCAGAAGCTCTACACCGACCCCGAGACGGGCGCTACCACCACCAAGCCCGAGGAGAGCCCCTACAGCACCGAGATAGCCAACGAGGACATCCCCGGTCGCGACGACGTGGAGGACTACGAGAACGCCAAGCGCGGCTACCAGTCCAAGGCGATCATGATCTCGAAGGGCCTCATGGCCAACTCCGAGATCAAGGAGGTGGAGGTCACCTACTACCCGCAGGTGGCGGACGGCGCGCCTGCGCCCGCCAAGCAGACGAAGGTGCTGGCCTACGCCGACCTGCTGGCTGCCGGCTACGTCAACGGCGACGGCAACCTCGTCATCCCGTGGGACGAGTGGGGCCAGGGCTTCATGACCAACGCCGTGGTGCGCTTCACGTCCGTGGGCGTGGGCGCCGGCCTCAACACCGACGACTGCTACGTAGACGTGTGGGGCGAGGCCAACAGCGTGCTGGACATGCCGCTGTCGGCCTGGTTCGGCTGCACCTACAAGCAGGACGGCTGGCACTACCGCCTGGATGAGCCCAAGCAGCCCTACGGCGCCAACGTCAAGGGCTACGCCAAATACAAGTGGGACGGCACGAGCGAGGGCGCCTACGCCTACGCCACGTCCAACCGCTGGAAGGCCGGCTGGCCGAACAGCTGGGCCCAGGGCGCCACGTGGCCCAACGGCTGGGGCAACGGCTATACGCGCATCGGCGACTTCGTGAGGTATGGTTCGGATGGCGGCACGGTGTCTGATGTCACCAAGCCCGAGAACGCCTACGACGCCACTCGCGCACCGCAGTTCAAGCGCCTCATCGCCCAGTGGGAGAAGTACTGGCGCGGCGCCAATGTGTGGCAGGCCGGTGCGGCCACCGCGTGGGTGTACGGCCGTCCCTACGAGGTGAACGAGGTGGTGACCGCCCAGACGTTCATGCGCTCCGACGGCCCCGCCTCCGACAGCGGCTATGGCGACACCGCGCCCTACAACGGCGCCGCGGATCAGACCAACGGCAACCTCAAGCGTAACACCACCACCACCGCGTACTGGGAGGAGTCCGGATCGGGCTTCCGTTTCACCCTGGCCAACGACACCGACTACCGTATGCGCAAGGCGTACTTCGCCACCGAGGCGCTGCCCTACAACAAGTACGAGGGCAACCTGGTCAACTTCACCACGGAGGCCGTGGTGGTAGGCGCCGGTATGTTTACCCAAACTAACTTGCGCGACCTCAAGCTCTTCTACGCAGCCTACGACGCCGCTGCCGACGCCGTCACGCCGGGTGACGTAACCCTCTCCGGCGACGACCTGCAGACCTTCGCCAACGCCACCGACGCGACGGACGCGGACGTGGCGGCCCTGGTGGGCACCGCCGATTGGTTTGCTGACATTCGGATGGCCGACGGCTTGCTCACCGCGTTCGACGCCGACGGCGCCGTGACGATGCAGCGCGACGCCGACGGCAACGTGGTCATCAACAAGGCGCTGTGGGGCGGCCACTACTTCCTCAACGTCGAGGCGCATATGCGCGACTTCGCCGCCCGCACCACCAACGCCGACGACGTCTGGTTCGAGTTCTGGGGCACCGGCTCCTACCGCTGGCTCGACAAGACCATGTACGGCACCTTCCGCACCGACTGGATCACCCAGTGGTGGAACACCAACAACAAGAACGACCAGTACGCCGCGAACAGCAGCTACGGCACCCTGGTGGTGAACAACGCGCGCAACAACGTGTTCACCCCCGCCTGGATCGCCAACGCGCGGGCGCACGCCTACACCTACGGCACCGCCAGCTACGACTACAACCCCTACAGCACGCAGAAGGGCAACACCGCGGCTCCCGCCAAGCCGGCGAGCCTGAGCGGCAACGCGCCTTATACGTCCACCGTGGGCGCGCGCCTGAACGTGGCGCTGCCGCCGGTGCGCCCCAAGGTGGAGATGTGGGGCTACAAGAACGCGGCCGCGGCCAACACCGAGCACAGCCTGCTCACCGACAAGTACGCCACCGCTGGCAGCGCCGAGACGGCGCGTGACATTCCGCGCACGCCCACGCTCACGCCGCGCCGCTCCGTCGACTGGGGCACCGAGCCCCGCGCCTACTGGCAGGACGAGCACGTGGGCTACCGCGCCGTGGTGACCAACGACTCGCTCTACGCCATGCCGCATGGCGCGCAGATCAACATCGGCCCCATCCTGCCGGTGTCTGACGAGGCCGCGCCGGCGCTGCTGCAGAACGCGGGCTTCCGCACCACCCAGCTCACGCTCTCGCGCGCGCTGTTCGACGCGGGCGTCGAGCATGACGTGAAGCAGGACGACGGCACCACGGCCGACGTGAGCCGCATCAAGTCCGTCACCTTCAGCTGGTACGCGAAGGACGCCAAGGCCAACTCCCAGTGGAACACCACCACCTGGCAGGGCGACGTGCACGGCACGGGCGGCGTGAAGAGCACCGTCACCACCCGCACCGGCAAGCTGGGCAGCGAGCTGCACACCACTACCTACGACGCCGACCAGGTGAAGCAGTGGTTCGACGACGCCGCCGGCGACGACGTGGTGCTGACGAGCGAGAAGTGGCTCGACGGCGACCTGGCCGGCGTGACTATCGAGTACGACTACTTCCAGAAGGGGCTGACCGGCACCGACGCCTACGTCGACTTCTTCGGCTACACCATCGACTCGCCCGATGTGGACAAGCGCCGCGCCATCACCGACACCTGGTGCATCAACGACGGCTGGGAGGCCGACGACGGCAACACGGTCACCCAGTTCTGGGATTGGTACTACACGGTGGTGCAGCTGCCCTCTGAGTTCCGCACCACCTACGACGTGGCGGAGTGGAACTACCTGTACGCGGGGTCTGACTACGGCGCGGGCAAGAAGCCCAACGGCTACAACAGCTACAGCCCCAACAACTACGACGAGCTGACCAACACGCGCGACTGGGGCGAGCTGTTCGCCCACATGCCCGCCTCCAGCCAGAACGTGACGGCCAAGGCGTACTTCGTGGACGGCGCCACGCCCATGGGCGCGCTGGCAGCCGGCGTCCTGAAAGACACCGAGGCTGCCTACTTCCGCTACTACGGCGCGGGCTGGCGCTTCGCGCTGACCAACTACGCCAACCCCACGGTAGTCATGGCCAACAACAACGTGGCCAGCCTGCCGGGCGGCCACAGCACGTGGGATCCGGACTCCAACGTCTACGACGGCGCCTATGAGATGTTCGACAGCTACGTCGAGGTGGGCGTCATGCCCAAGGAGGCCGTGCCCGACGGCAGCGTGAGCGGCACCGCCGACGAGCGCGATGACTACGAGAACGCGTGGCGCACCTTCGATGCCAAGACCATCAGCCTGTCCGCGGGCCTGCTCCAGGCGGCCACGTGGGACAAGCTGGGCACCGCCCGCGGCAACGCGGTCAAGACCATCGCCATCACCACGCACCCGAAGCCTGCCGCCGACGGCGACGGCTCCGGCGACGGAAGCGGCGACGGGGACGGGGGCGATCCCGACCCGGCTCCGGGGGAGACGGCCGAGACCGAGACCCTGGCCGACGGCAGCACGCAGGTAACGATCACCCGCGCCGACGGCACCACAGTGGTCACGCACACCGCGCTTGACGGCACGGTGACGGTCACGCGCACCTTCGCGCTCGACACCATCCAGGCTGCTGGCGCCACCCTGGACGCCGATGGCAACCTGGTCATCCCGTCTGAGGTGTGGGAGGGCGAGTACTTCCTGAAGGCGCGCGTGGATTTCGCGCACTTCAACGCCAACGTGCGCGAGGCCGACAACGCCGCCGTGGACGTGCTGGGCCGCACCGACGTGTCGCAGAAGAACGTGACGCTGGCCGCCACGTTCAACACCTGCTATGGCGAGAACACCTCGCTCTCGGGCGCGCTGACCCCCGGCGAGGGCTGGGATCACCGCGACGACCGCTACGGCCGCTGGGGCAACGCCATCAACGGCACGAGCGTATCGGGCACCGAGGGCGACAGCGTGGACACGCTCTTCAACCACGTGAACCCCGCGCTGACCACGGACACCAACGGCAACCAGGCGCTGCCCATCAAGACCCTGGGCATCACCATCCGCCAGAACAGCACCATCATCGACCGCCCGAGCCTGCTCAACCGCTCTAACGGCATGGATCTGGAGGATCGTGCTACCCTGGTGGCCCAGATCGATCCCATCAAGCCTGACGTGATCGGCGAGACGCTGCTGGGTGCCCCGCGCCCCGGCACCGACCGCGCGGCCCTTACGTGGGACGGCAGCGAGAAGCCGGAGGATCCGGGCAAGTACTTCGACGACAAGGAGCTGGAGACCCTCATGGGCTCCGAGAGCTCCGGCTGGCGCCTGAGCCTGACCAACACGTCCGACTACGCCCTCGACCACGCGCGCTTGAACGTGGGCCCGGTGTACTCCGAGCTGGTGGACGGCGTGTGGCGCGGCTTCGACGTGACGCACCTGTACCTGAGCGACCAGGCCATGGCCGCCATCCTGGCCGGCAAGATCGCCGAGAAGAACAACGCTGACTTCAAGGATCAGTACGAGACCATCGGATCCTATGACGTGCCCGCTTACAACCAGGCTGCCTACGACGCCCTGACCGTGGACGACGTGAAGGCCATGCTGGAGGGCTATACGGTGGACCTCTACACCGTGGGCCGCGAGGACGCCACCGCCGTGGGCACCACGGCCAACGCCAACGGCAGCTTCGCCGCCGCCGTCCCCTCCACGCCCTCGGTCACGCTGAACCTGGCCGATTACGTGGTGGAAGAGGACATCTACGACGGCGCCTCCGACGACGTGACCGGCAAGAAGCGCATCGTCATCGACATTCCCAAGGAGGCCTGGAAGAGCGACGCCGAGGATGCCGATCCCGATGCCGGCACCGAGGCCCATGCGGGCAACTACCTGCTCAAGGCCGTCTACCACCTGCCCGGCTTCGCCTCCAATGTGCCCGGCTTCACCACCGACTCCGCGGGCAAGCCTGCGGGCAACGGCGTGTACCTGGACGTGTTCGGCGCGCCGAGCCGCGCGGTGACCATGCGTCTGGACGCCACCTTCAGCACCGAGTACAAGACCGAGAGCTGGAACCAGAACACCGCCACCCGCACCACCGATAGCGACTACTCCACCATGCTGCCGCTGACGGCGGAGCCCTCCATCCGCACCACCTTCAACTGGACGGGCGGCACCTCCAGCGAGGATCACCGCAACGTCACCCTGGTGGAGGACGGCTACACCGACGCCGATGGCAAGGACATCGACCGGACCATCTTCAATGCCAACAGCTACGTGCCCTACCGCTGGGGCGAGGGCCCGACGGTGGACAAGAACGATCCGACCGGACCTACCGAGTGGGCGTGGTACGAGTACGTCCTGGAGAACAACACGCGCTCCACGGCCGAGAACGGCTACTACGACCTGGTTATCAACGAGGTCTCCAATCCCAACGGCGATGCTCGCGGCTTCATTCTGAAGGAGCTGCAGGTGGACGGCTGGCAGCGCTATGCCACCACCGGCCGCCATCCCGTGCTGACCCCGGATGACTTCGCCGCGAATCCCGACGTTGCCTACGAGTGGGGCAACCGCGCCGGCACCATCGGCGAGCTGTGGATCTACGGCTATGACCAGACGGTCTACCACGACAACGGCGACCACGCGACGCCTGAGGCCACGCCCATGGCCAAGATCCCCCTGGACGACGCCTTCCTGGAGACGTACCTGGGCAGCACGGTCAAGGGCGAGCAGGGCACGCTCATCCTGCCCCTGGATGAGGCTACCCTGACGCCGTACCTGACGGCAGGGGAGGACTTCCGTCCCATCGGCACCGTGCGCCTGATATACCAGTCCATGGCCTCTAATCTGGTGTGGAATGCCGACGAGTCCCAGGACACGTCGTTTACCGCGCGCCTCTACGGTGACGTGCGCACCCACGGCACCCAGACGAGCGTGACCGACGCGAACAGCTACAGCAATCTCATGTCGTCCAAGACGGCGTACTTCCCGCTGTCGTCCTACTACGGCAACATCAACCGCACCACGGAGTGCAAGGTCAACGTCACCAGCTACTACGCCACCACCACGTCCGAGGCCTTCAAGCCGGCCTCGGCGCGCCCGAATGCGGGCACGGCGACGAAGAACGCCACGGTGGAGGACGTGCAGAAGTCCACCACCGACGGCGGCACGCGCCAGCCGCTCGCGGCCGTGGACAGCAGCAGCTACCCCTACATCCGCAACAACACGAGCCTGGCCAACGGCAACCGCGCCGTGGTGGAAGTGGCTAACAAGGCCGACGACGCGGGCTACCACTTCACCTACCGCAACTCCACCCGCGCCCGCTCCGACGCGGCCGCCATCACCATGCGCATCGACTCCGTGTCGATGAAGGCGCGCCAGATGCTCACGTCCAATGCCGATCCTGCCGACGACCTGGACTTCACGCACTACTACGACGAGAACGGCAACCTCCAGAGCGACGGCTTCTACACCAACCGCGGCGTGGTGCGCGGCTTCAAGACCGAGACGCTCGACCTGAGCTCGGCCACCACGGCCATGGGCCAGTTCCAGTACGCCGACCTGACGTTCCTGCAGCCCAACGGCGTGCGCTTCATCCTGCGCCTGAGCCCGGATGAACTGGCCAAGTACCGAAACGCGGCCAACGGCTACACGATTGACTTCGCCGCTGTCTGGGGCACGACCCTCGTGCGCGACCTGGTGGCCAGCCCCGACCTGGCCGGCAGCCGCTATGCCGCCGCGGACATCACCAACTACAACGTGCCCAAGCAGCAGTACACCATCGACGACTGCTACTTGTACCAGATCGACCTGCAGTACGGCTCGCTCGAGCCCAGCTGGCGCCCGACGAACCACCTGGAGACGGCCGATGCCGCCGCCGACGCCCAGGGCCTGCTGGACGTGCGCGCCACGGGCGAGACCGACTGGTACAACGCCGCGGGCAACGTGGACACCAACCAGCACACCCACAACGGCGCCGCGCAGAACCGCTGCCAGTCTCAGTACTTCACCACCTACACCAGCGGCGGCGTGCTGCGCTACACCAACTACTACCCGCACGACAACACGCTGCACAGCTCGCTGTTCCTCACCCAGACGGGCGCCTACGACACGCGCGCCCTGGTGGAGAAGTGCGCCGGCATCAGCGTGCCGCGCCCCCGCATGGAGGTGCACAGCTTCGTGCAGTACGGCCAGGCCGACTACACCGAGCAGGTGCGCGCGGACAGCAGCAATACCGACGCCAACCGCACCGAGGTGACGGTGCCCTACGCCAAGAACTTCACCTTCCAGGCGCAGCTGCGCAACGAGCCGCGCTCGGGCGCGAGCGCGTATTCCAAGCTCGACGACGCCGACGTGACCGTCACCTACCCGCTCGACTTCGAGGCGAACATCGTCACGGGGCCGGGTACCACCAACAACAAGATGAGTACGTGGACGGGCTTCCACCCCACGCTGACTACCATCAAGAGCGAGTTCATCGAGTGCTTCCCCGGCGAGACGGTGGGCAAGATCCGCATCTACGGCTACACGCGCTCGCAGGTGGCAAGCGTCCGGAGCCTGGCTGCGGCGCCTACCAACGTGCCGCTCAAGAAGATCGTCCTGCGCCCGTACTACGAGGGCGACGCTCTGGCTGGCTTCGAGGTGGAGGACGCGCCGGAGAAGAACGCGGCGGCCAAGACGAAGTTCCCGCTGGCGGCCAACGGCGATCTGGTGCTCGAGGAGAAGGACATCTACAACCTGGGCATCGAGATCACCAAGACCTTCCAGCTGTGGTCGTGGAAGAACATGGCCGAGGACGCGGTGGACTACGCCAACCAGAACATCGTGATCCAGGGCTACACCGACACCTACTTCGAGAAGCAGCGCACCATCCGCGTGACCACCGAGAACCACCTGGACAGCTTCCGCGAGGCGCCGCTCGACCTGCCGCTGTTCACGGCGGGCCAGCCCCTCGTGGCCGGCAGCGTGTACGGCAACGCCAACACCGTGGCCGACAACTACATCGTGTCCTACACCGACAGCTCGCTCTACTTCGTGTCGAAGATGTACTACGATGCCGTGAGCCGCGCGGCCTACGCTGATGTGATGAGCGGCGAGGCCGTGGAGGACAAGAACGAGGCCGACGCCAACAAGAGCCCGCTTGAGCAGGCGGTGGGCAAGAAGTTCGAGCTGGCGGCCGACAAGAGCGCCTTCGACACCACGCTGTACTCGTTCGACGAGAAGGACGTGTGCGACGGCTACCTGACCATCCCCGAGGCCAACCTGGGCAGCTACGTCTACGGCGAGGACACCCCCGAGGCGTCCAAGACCACCGTCTACGTGTACCAGGAGAACGCCGATCCGACCAAGCCCGGTACCTACGTGGAGGCCACGCTGGGCCTGGGCGCGCCGGATGCAGACGGCAACCCCACCTACACCTATACCGTGGGGGCTCTCACGCTGCCGGCCAAGGGCGTGGGCTTCTACACCTACGACGTCGGCGCCATCCACGATGGCTACACGGCCATCCCCGCCGGC
This sequence comes from Enterorhabdus sp. P55, assembly GCF_009911695.1. Taxonomy (GTDB): domain Bacteria; phylum Actinomycetota; class Coriobacteriia; order Coriobacteriales; family Eggerthellaceae; genus Enterorhabdus. Next base: position 18,826 of record NZ_QWKK01000003.1, read on the forward strand.
TCGGTGAAGGACTACCTCACCAACGGCAAGAGCGTCTTCGTGAACGAGGGCGGCTCCTACAAGGAGGCCGTGCTCGTGAAGGGCGAGGAGGAGGACGACGGCTCCTTCGACATCACCTACTGGCTGATGGGCGAGGCGCTCAGCGGCGCCCCGGCCGATGAGAAGGCCACGGCCAAGTGGATCCTGCGCAACGCCAACTACGACATCGTGGTGGAGTACGCCATCAGCGACCCGCATACCGACGAGAACGGCAACGAGGTTCCCGCCGTGCCGAAGGGCCATGTCATCAGCGCCACGGAGACGAAGCCGGCGGCCGACGGCAAGCGCGCCGTGGTGACGGTGGTCGTGAGCCGCGGCACCACCGAGGAGGCCGAGGGCGAGGCCGGCAACCCCATGGCCGACCTCGTGGGCAAGACCGAGCAGTACGTGCGCGACCAGATTGCCGCGATGAACGACTACGAGGCTCAGTCCGAGGTCAAGTACGAGTACAGCGACCAGGCCGCCGGCACCGTCATCGCCATCACTCCCGCGCCCGACCTGACCAAGCCCATCCTCGACGACAATGGCAACCCCGTGCTGGACGCGGAGGGCAACCCCACCTACGCCCCGCTGACCAAGACGGTCTCCGACGGCAACGGCGGCACCATCCTCGTGAACATCATGCAGCTGACCGTCTCGCTCGGCGCGTACGTGAAGGGCGAGTTCGAGGACTACCTGAAGATGACGCCCGAGGCCGCCAAGAAGGCCCTCGCGGACGATGGCTACGAGGTGCTCGCCACCGAGGAGGAAGCCAACGACGACATCAAGCAGGGCGAGATCATCCGCATCGTGAAGGACAAGGAGGCCTGGGACGAGACGGTCACCAACCCGGACGACGGCTCCACCTCCACCGTTCACCATCCCGCCCAGGTGCACCTGGTGGTGTCGAGCGGCCTCACCCCGCAGACGGCCGAGAAGAAGCTCTTCGAGTCGTACGCGGGCCAGGACAAGGACACCGTGCTCCAGGCGCTGCGCGACCTCAACTACACCATCGACGAGGCTGACATCACCGAGGAGCAGAGCGACGACTACGGCCTGGGCATGGTCATCAGCATCGCGCGCAAGGACGCCTTCAGCGACGACGCGGGCAACCGCGGCGCGCTCTCGGTGGTGGTGTCGAGCGGCTACACGCCCGCCAAGGAGCGCGAGCTGCTGTTCGAGAGCTGCGTGGGGCTTACCCAGGACGCGGCCACGGCCATCCTGACGGATGCCGGCTACACCGTGTCCAAGGACGTGAGCTACGAGGCGAGCGACGACGTGGTGGACGGCAGCGTGACCACCCCCGGCATCGCGGCGGGGCACGTGGTGTGCATCCACCTGCTGGACGCCGACGGCAACGAGGTGACCGGCAACGACGCGCCCCTGGGCCTGAAGTCGGTCAAGATCGTGCTGTCGAGCGGCCCCTCTGCCGGCGACGGCAGCGGCGGCAACGTCTCCGGCACCGTGGTGGGCGGCCCGTCGCATGCGTTCGACGGCCCGGACGTCACCGACGGCAGCCTGCTCAAGGGCGACCCGGAGGCCAACCGCTTCACCAACTACAACTCCGGCTCGAATGACGGCCACCATCACCATCAGGGCCACTCGAGCTGCTGGGGCAGCTCGGCCGACGAGGGCTCGGGCGACCTGGCCATCGGCTACAAGGCCCAAGGCTCGTTCCTCGTGGACTTCCGCCAGGTGGATACCGAGCCCAACGCCGCCGGCCGCGGCCTGGGCAACACCACCGGCAACTGGCCGGAGGGCACGAGCTACATGCAGCAGGGCAACTCGGGCTACTTCACCAACATCTGCACCACGTGCAACAACTGGGCGTACCACGACCGCACCTACCACTGGATGTACGGCAGCCTCAACGACGATGCGACGGGCAACATGCGCCGCATCTACCACTACAACTACGGCTACTACAACCAGTACCACAGCTGCACCGAGTACGACGACAACAGCTCCACGTCCACGTACAACAACAGCGCCAAGAGCGGCAACCCGCACTACGACTCGGTGGGTTCCTACACCTACAACACCGGCGCGCACCTCACCATGACCCAGAAGCTCCAGGGCGACGGCTTCGACGCGTACTACGTGAAGATCAAGCGCCAGGCCCTGCCCTACCTGGACAAGGTGACCGTCAACTTCAACAAGGGCAAGGCCCTGGAGGTGTCGGGCACCCAGATTCGCCAGGCGTACTACGACGAGCTGACCCGCGCCGGGTCCAAGGGCACCTCCGTCCAGCGCGACAGCGACGGCAACTACTACTTCCGCCTGAACCTGCTCAAGCGCGACGCGAGCGGCAACCCCGTGGCATCCTTCGGCATCAACTCCGATGACGCCTACCGCGACACGTTCAACGACTACACGGAGGGCATGGACATCTACCAGGTGACCTCCATCGTCTACGACATCACCATCAACCAGGGCACCACCGACGCGGCGGGCAACGCCGTACGGCCCGACTACGGCCAGTGGTTCGCCGACCGCCTGACCGACCCGAAGGCCTGGGCCAACGCCATGTCCTTCGAGGTGACGGGTCGCTTCATCAAGGCCGGCAGCTACAACGCCGACGGCAGCTACGCCCCGGCCACCGTGACCGCCGTCACCGACATGGACATGACCATCGGCGGCGAGTACTCCGGCACGGCCTACGCCCACCAGGCGGCGCAGCGCTACGACTCGCCCAACAAGCGCTACAACGGCGCCGACGCCAACAACACGAGCTCCAACGAGTACGGCCGCGGCACGTGGTCCTACGCCAACTACCACCGCAACGGTGCCTGCCACAACACGAGCTGGTACCACCAGGGCTGCGGCTGGCACGGCCACCACACCCACTTCTACAGCTTCGACGAGGGCAAGATGCGCCACCTGCGCACGTCGGTGCGCTTCCTCACCTACGAGAGCCGCAACTACCTGCGCAAGTCCGTCACGCGCAACAGCGGCTCGCTCGGCGTGCAGGGCAACACCAACGTGACGAGCAACAACTCCGACCAACGCGTGTTCGCCAGCGACGAGGGCTACTTCCTCTCGCTGTACCGCTACCCGGCGGGCTGGAACTCCACGAGCTACTCCGATCACGACTACCGTCCGTGGGCCAACTACTACTCGGCCTCCGACAACATCCGCATCACCGACGAGCTGCCCATCGTGTACCCCGATACCGACATCGAGTACTTCGGCTTCGTGGGCACGGGGCTCAAGTTCTTCAAGGGCTCCACGAGCCAGAGCAACTCGAGCGTCTGGGCGCACCTCAACCCCGTCACCAACCAGGCGGGCCAGGAGCGCACGGGCAACCTGGATAAGGTGTACATCACCCTGCGCACCACCAAGTGGGCCGAGACGACGGACACCGCCGCCTGGCCCAACGGCTGGGAGAAGAAGGACGGCGAGAGCCGTACCATCCGCATCCGCCAGAACGGCCTGTACTTGGTGAACGCCAACGGCACCGAGACCATGGTCGACCAGAACCTCAACCCCACGAGCGACCCGGCCCAGAGCCCGGGCCTGGCCTACCTGTTCTCAAAGGGCCTCAACAAGGACGGCGACGCGGTGATCTACTTCCACCGTCCCTACGACTACACGCCAGACTTCATGGACGCGGTCAACTGGGCCAGCTGCCCGGAGTACACGGCCTTCGACCAGGACACCAACACGCTCACCGAGGCCTCGGGCAACACTGACCATGCGCCGCTCACCATCAACCTGCCCAACGGCGAGTTCGTGACCAGCTACACGCTCGACCTGGGGCCCTACGGCGGCGACGCCGATGCCACGGCCGAGACGGCGCGCGCCTACGACGGCGATGCCGGCGCGGCGAAGACCGCTGACGGCAGCAACTACGTGTCCGACTACGCGGTGCTCGGCCGTCCCTACATCTACAAGGGCCAGGCCAACAAGCTCCAGAGCAAGAACATCGGCTACACCAACTACATCGACAACGCGCTCACCCGCGCCACGGTGACCAACAGCCACTTCTACGATCCGGCCAAGCAGGTGGCCTCGCCTAACAAGTCCACCTACTACAACAACTCCTACCGCATCACCAACGGCGGCCTGTCCCATGGCGAGATCGCCAACTGGGGCCAGGCGTCCAGCGGCCGCCTGGAGTTCAACAACCTGGGTAGCGCCTCCTACACGTGGGTGCCGCGCGAGACGTCATCCGACACCGCCTGGATGGTGGGGTACAAGGTGGCCTACGGCTACAGCGCCGGCATCCAGACCGAGAACAACGGCGCCGCCACACCGGGGGCCGGCGACAACTGGTTCAAGGGCACGAACGAGCTGTACCGCAACGAGTGGCTCAACGACCAGAGCAGCTGGGGCTACAACCCGGATGACCACAACAACTACCAGTCGTTCAACACGGACGTGAAGTACGTCTACGACTACGGCGACGGCGCCGCGGACAACACCACCGACGCCAACCTGGCGCCCACCCGCGCCGTCTACGAGGTGCGCTTCCAGAACCGCGCCGACGAGGGCAACACCACCGACAAGCGCCGCGCCGCGCACCTGAGCACCATCTCGCTCACGAGCACCTTCGACGAGAACCTGGGCACCGCCGACGCGCAGAAGGCGCGCAAGGCCTTCCGCCTGCAGAACGTCTACGTGCCGGCCTACCTGGTGGGCAACGACGGACACAACTGCGCCGACCATGCCGACCAGGTGTGCATCGGCTACCAGTACACGCCCTACGTGAAGAACGCGGCCACGGGCGCCTATGAGAAGTACACGGGCAAGCGCCACCTGGGCACCGACGGCAAGCAGAAGGCCGCCGATGGCCGCCAGATCTACCTGACGGTGGCCGGCTCGGCCTACACCTCCAGCGACAACGCCTACATCGAGGCCCTGGCCTGCACCAACGCTGACGCGGCCACGGTCGACTATGATCCTGGCGTGGACTCCCACGCGGCCGCCGGCTGCCAGGTGAACTGCCTGGCCTGCGACGGCCAGTGGTTCAACGCCACCCAGTTCACCTTCACCTACATGGATGCGAACGGTACGGAGCAGACCAAGACCACCACCTGGCAGGAGCTGCTGGCCGAGGGCCGGGTGAGCGGGCCGTACGCCGTGGACAAGCGGGGCGACATCGTCTACAAGGCCGACGGCACGCCCGTGACCGAGGCCGACGGCGACTACTCGGTGACCGATTCCGAGGGCACCTACACGGTGAACGCCGCCGACGGCGACTACGTCATCGACTTCGAGAGCTACTTCCGCGACGCCGAGGCCGTGGATGCCGACGGCGAGCTCGTCTCCGTGAGCGGCAAGGACGCGACGCGCTATGAGAACCGCGCCGTGGCCAACGACGCGGGCGAGCCCATCAGCTTCCCGCTGTTCAAGGCCTCCGACGCCGCCGAGACCAACACCATCGCCGGCTTCGACGGGCTGGACACGCCGGAGAACCAGGACTACGCGCGGGCCGTGGTGACCTCGCTCAAGGTGGACTACGCCGCCATGAACGCCAACCGCCGCTTCCCCAACACCATGCTCGACTCGGGCCAGTGGCTCACGCGCGCCAGCGAGGTCAACGTCAAGCCGGACAACGCCATCAACTGGAACCACCCCTCCTACGGCTACGACGCCACCAACACCAACTACGCCTTCAAGTACGACGGCACCTTCGTCGACCGCCCGGCCGATGAGTTCACCAGCGCCACGGCCGCCAGCACCACGCTCGACAACGAGAACGTGCTCACGGGCGCCGACAAGGAGGAGAACGCCGGCAACTGGGACTACGAGTCCACCCCGACGTTCGGCAAGATGGCCAACGGCTACCAGGGCACTGACGCGCGCCATCGCCTGTCGGTGACCGTCAAGTCGAAGGATCCCAACACCGAGGGCATGTCGGCCTACGTGGACGACACCGCCGCCTACCGCGTGGCCCATAAGGTGGGCACCATGGAGACGTCCTACGTGCGCGGCCGCAAGGTGGTGCCCATCGCCTACGGCGACGGCGCGAAGAAGGACACCGTGTTCGCCTACGACGCCAGCACGGCGGACGTCACCGTGCCGGCCACGTCCTCGGCCATCACCCAGGACACCACGTCGGTGACGAACGAGTTCAGCTTCGAGAAGCCCAACGCCGTGAGCGACATCCCCGACGGCGCGCTGTACGCCGGCGACTACCTGGAGTACACCCTGTACGTGGGCGCCGACGACCTCTCGCAGCTGCCGCTGCGCCATGTGGACGCGCGCTTCACCGTGGAGCCCGGCCAGCGCATCGTGGGCTGGGAAGTGGTGAACGAGAACGGCAAGGTGCTCAACACCGTGGGCACCACGTTCACGAGCGATCCGGCCGACGCCGTGAGCAAGGGCGTCGTGGACGACGACGGCAACACCGCCGCTGACGGCAGCGAGTGGTTCACGCCGGGGGAGCAGTCTGCCCGCGTGACCGCCAAGATGCTCGACGGCAACGGCCTGGTGACCCTGGAGGACGTGGCCCCGAGCACTGATGTGACCAAGGTATCGCACAAGCAGCACGTGCCCGTGGCGCCCGAGCCGGAGCCCGAGCCCGATCCCGTCGACCCCGACGCGGGCGACGGCGGCGAGGAGCCGGCTGCCCGCGCTGCCGCCACGGCCGCCGATGACGCGGCCTACGACGTGGTGGACACGCCCGAGGGCACCGAGCACTACGACGAGAACCGCGCGCTCGTGTTCTCCCTGGGCAGCAAGGCCCAGCAGGTGGAGAAGGGCGAGGGCGTGTACCTGCGCGTCATCACCCAGATGACCGACGAGCTGCAGGCTGACCCTGCCGCCGACGAGTACAACGCCACGGGCAATGACGCGTTCACCAACGACGCCGACCGCCCGTCCTACAGCGCCGCGCAGGTGCGCGCCACCTTCGAGGCCACGGCCCAGCCGCTGCACGGCTACGCGCAGTACCGCGTGGGCGAGGAGACCAAGAACCCCGTCGCCGACAAGACGCCGGGCGGCGGCCTCATCGGCACGGAGGCCGCGCTGTACAAGACCCTCCACGACGAGGGCATCGACGGCGTCGACTACTATCACGAGAACGACATCCAGGCCAACCTGGAGGAGCGTCCGCAGTACGGCGCCCGCGTGGACTCGGTGGTGGGCTTCTACAGCCACGCCGCCGACGCCCATGGCGTGCTGGCCTCGGCTGCGGTGGACGCGGCGAGCGGCCTGGTGGCCTCCACTGCGGCCAACCGTGATGACGAGGGCCAGCTCGTGGGCACCGCGGCCAAGCGCGTGAACGCCGCCCCGACCGCCAACCACCTGCAGGACGTGGACATCGACTTCGCGTGGACCGAGGAGTCCAAGACCCGCCGCTCCATCGCCAACCAGGACGGCAACCCTGGCACGCTGACGGTGACGGGCCTCAAGAACCCGACGTTCCACACCAACGACGTGACGGTGACGGTCAACTTCACCAACAGCTACGACACCGAGGCCCAGGCGCCTGACGGCCGCCGCATCTTCGAGGTGTACGGCCACAACATCGACTACCCGGACGGCATCCTGGCCAACACCACCAGCACCGCTGGCGCCACGGGCGCGGGCGACCCCACCGTCAAGGAGGGCGACCCGGCCGTGAAGGGCCCGGGCAAGGCCGAGGGCCGTCGCAACGTGCGCGTGGAGTACTACGTGCCGCTGACCGCCGCCGACCAGGCCGACCTGGAGCGCGCCCAGAACGAGTACCCCGCCGGCGTGACCTTGGCCACCAAGGACGTGACCACCGGCGAGGGCGAAGACGCCGTGACCACCACCAAGACGCTCGGCGCCTGGTTCGCCGAGGATCAGGACAACGCGGCGCTTGAGGCCTTCATGCGCGGGCGCACCCACCAGGTGGCCGGCACCGAGGGCACCTTCGACATCAACCTGTTCCGCGAGGCCACGGCCATGCGCTGGACGTACTTCGACGTGCCCGCCACCGCTGACGGCGTGGCGCCGTTCACGCTGGACGACGTGGTGCTGGAGGGCGTGGGCCGCTTCAACGACACGCGCAGCCTGCTGACCTCCTTCAAGGACATCGCCAACTGGTACGAGGGCAAGGTGACCGTGGACGTGGCGTACAACCACTTCCACAACGAGAACACCACCCTCGACTTCACCGGCAACACGACGGCGGTGGAGCACGGCCTGTGGCGCACCAAGCAGAACGAGTGGAACACCACCGACACCATTCGCGTGTACCGTCGCAGCCCCAACGCGCAGTTCCAGAACCAGGTGTTCCAGACGCATGACCAGGCCATGGCCACCTATAACGAGGACGCCGCCCAGAAGACAGGCTACGTCCCCGGCGAGACGTTCTGGTACAAGGACTCCGTGACAAGCGCCAAGCTGGCGGTGTCGGCGAGCAGCATCAAGTACACGATGTACGACAACGGCAACTGCGGCAACGCCTGGGCTGGCAGCAATGACAGCTACTTCCACAGCACCAATCACGGCGATGGCAGCTGGGCGCAGATGCGCATGGACTTCACCGTGTACACGCGCACCACCATCTCGTGGCAGTATTGGGTGTACAGTGAGAGCGCGAGCTACGACTGGCTGCGCTTCTACGTGTACAAGAACGGCGCGAACATCGGCGAGTACGGCAATTACGGCGGCCACTACGGCAACTGGGCCAACTTCAGCCTGACGCTCGATCCGGGCAACTACAACATCTGCTTCCGCTACCGCAAGGACGGCTCCGTCAGCCACCACCCCGACGAGGCGCGCGTGCGCAACATCAGCATCGTCAACGGCCTGGATACCATCCAGGGCGGCACCAACATCGGCAACGACGAGCCCGAGACGATGATGATCCCCACCACCCAGGAGGACGGCGCCGGCGAGGGCGAGATCTACAACCCGGTGTTCTACGAGCGCATCCCGCTCGACTACCTCAAGCAGGCCGCGCCCGAGTCCTACGGCCTGACCGGCCGCGTGGGCGAGGGCAGCGACATCGACGCGGCCTACCTGGAGAGCGTGCTCAACAGCCGTTACGCCGACGGCACCTTCCGCAACATCACGTGGTCTGACCGCTACGGCAAGAACGTGACGGCCGAGCGCACGCGCGGCCTGCGCGCCAAGGTCACGCTGGTGGGCACCACCACCGAGGCCGCCGACTACGGCGGGTCGATGAACTACGTCTCCAACGAGACGGGCCCGTGCCCCACCTCCGTCACCGACCAGTGCACCGCCGGCTACCGCACCACCGCCGGCAAGACGTACAACGACATCAACCCGCGGGCCGAGGGCGTGTCCAACACCACCACCTTCGGGCTGTTCAAGATCGAGTGGGAGGCCGACCCGGACTGGGCCGACGGCGGCGCGGTCATCACCGACCCCGACGAGCGCCTCTCCGGAGACGTCAAGAACGGCCGCTTCGTGGACGAGAACGAGATGAGCACCGGCTCGAAGCTGGATGACGCTAACCGCGCCCTGCGTCCGGTGGACCGCCCCGACTACGACTCCACCGTGCTCGAGGTGGGCGACGTGCTCTCCGTGGCGTTCCCCGTGCGGGCGGCCGAGACCGGCCTGCCCCAGGTGTATAAGAACCTGGACGAGTCCACCACCACGGCCACCAACGCCGACGGCACGCCCAACACCCAGGGCCTGGAGCCGGCGTACCTGCCGCGTATGGGCGAGTACTACTACACCGCCTACCACAACTGCGACAACACCACCTACGGCGCCGGCAACTTCCAGATGTTCCCCGGCGCGGGCAACGCCAACTTCGGGCTGTCCGGCAACCTGTCCAACGCCTCGGCCAACCGCGTCCAGACGCAGAACGTGCTCATGGACATGGACGCGCTGCTCCACGAGTCGGCCTTCACCGCCGACAAGCCCAAGCACGTGGATACCTACGAGATGTTCGCCAAGTCTTACTCGTTCATCCCCGGCAGCGCCAACAACTCCACGGGCGACGACTACAACAGCCGCACCCGCGGCAACAACAACATCTTCATGGACGCCGACGCGCTGACGGCCAGCAACCGCCAGAAGATCAGCTACGTCCTGACCGGCACGCCCACCACCGGCACGGTGAACGATGCCGTGAACGGCCTGCCCAACCAGTACACCTACGTCACGACGGGGCAGTCCTCCACAGGCTACACCCGCGACTACTTCCGCTACGTCACGGCGAGCCGCATCGCGGACGCGCTCTCCACGCTCTCCAACGGCGGCAACGCCACGGCCACCCAGGACCTCAACGTGGTCACGGCTGCCACCGGCACGGTGACGGCAGGCGAGGGCGAGGCCGCCCATGACGTGAGCGGTGCCCAGGCGCTTTCCGCCACGCCGCTCATCTGGTCGCAGACGCGCCTGCATATGCAGAAGGCGTGGCTGGCCACCACGAGCGAGATGGTGAGCGACTACGACGACGGCGTGGGCACCGCCAACGCCGACGATGACTACCAGGCGGCCCGCAAGTACAGCGAGGAGGCCACGCTCTACACCGGGGCCAACGCGGGCGTCTCCGCCACGCTGCCCGGCGCCGACCCCAACTTCAACGACTACCACAAGATGATCCGCGGCAACGGTCAGAACAACCTGATGAAGAATCAGTACGACAACCGCGAGATCGAGTTCGGCCAGTACGAGGATGCCCTTGAGCTGGGCCAGGAGTTCACGAGCCAGCTGACCGCCTACAACTACGGCGACCGCAACCTCGACGGCGTGGAGTTCACCTACATCATGCCGCGCGGCGTGGAGCCGGTGCTCGACGCCGACGGCCACGTGGTGCTGGACGCCGAGCTGCTCAAGAAGGTCAACGGCGTGTCCAACGGCCGCGGCGACGCCGTCAACGACGGCGCGCCCTACGTGAACGAGACCTACGAGGCCATCCCCGCCGACCTGGTGGACGTGGAGATCGTCCAGACCCCCTACGGGGACTACCAGGGCTATGACGCCCCGAGCGCCATCCAGGACCCGGCGGAGTACCGCACGGGCAACGTGATGACGGCCGAGACCGACCTGTCCGACGCCATCGACCGCTCTACCTACACCTCCGTGAGCGGCGCGGCCGCCGGCAGCGCGGGTGACAAGAAGGTCGACGGCAAGATCGTGGCCGACCCCGCGCAGATGACGGGCGCTGCCTACACCCAGAGCTCGCAGCCCTGGGTGCTCAAGATCACCGTGAAGCAGGACCTGGGCAAGTGGTTCGGCCGCAGCGTGGACGGCACCGCCGCCAACGCCGCCGACCCCGATCCCTCGTCCCTGACCGACTGCTACGTGGAGGGCGGCTACAAGCTGCGCGTGAACCTGCGCAGCCACATCTTCGGCAACAACGAGGCCGAGGCGTGGTACGACCGCCTGCTCACCGCCCCGTGGGACGATGAGGCCAACACGGGCGGCGTGGACGCCGCCACCACGGGTGATGCCACCACGCCCGACAAGGAGCCCTTCAACAGCTCCGCCTACTACCAGGTCTACGACGTGGACGCCTACGAGGGCGGTGCGGCGGTGCGCACCCGCAACCAGAACGTCCAGCCCTTCGGCATGGACTACACCTGGACGCTCATGCACGGCAGCCTGGCCGGCGCGCATGCGCCGCTCTACGCGCAGTTCTACGGCTCGCCCACCATGCCGGCCGTGAACGGCTTCACCGTGCTCAACAACGCCGCCATCACCGATGCGACGGTGGCGGGCGACAACGCGCAGAAGGCGGCCCTGGCCAAGATGGGCCTGCGCGTCACCAGCAGCGACCAGGTCAACTACGACGACGGCCTCAAGCGCGCCAAGAACGCCGACGGCACGCTGGGCGACCCCGTCACCCTGTATGCCCAGACGGGCACGCACGCCGTCATGCGCAAGCCGATGGTGCGCGTGTGGAGCACCGTGAGCCCCTACGAGGAGCAGGTGGGCCAGACCTCCGACGCCGTCGCGGCCGTCAACGAGGCCTACTACGTGGACACCGAGGCGGATCGCCGCCAGGTGAACGTGCACGTGGAGAACCGCTACTGGCTCAACGAGCAGCCCTACCAGTGGGAGCGCGTGAACAACACCTATCCCTACGCCTATAACGGCACCGTGTTCGATTCGCGCTACCGCAACAACTACGCTGTCGACGGCGGCCAGAAGGGCGCGTTCACCCTGCCCGTGGTGACCATCGTGCTGCCCTACGGCGTGGCCCCCTATTCCAAGGCCACGGGGCTGCCCTACCTGCCCGAGGGCGACAAGGAGGCCTCGGCCGACCGCCCGCAGGGCTGCAAGGACCTGCGCGTGGAGGACTGGGACCTGTCCTCCGTGACGGGCGCCGACGCCACGAACTACGACAACCTCACCGCCCAGGCGGCCGACCCGTCCGACCCGACGGGCTACCAGACCCTGGCCAGCGTCAACGACAACTTCGACGCCGCCTACAAGAAGGCCAACTGGAACGCCAGCTACAGCTACGAGCCGGTGACCACCGACACCGGTGCCACCGAGTACCGCTACGTCATCCGCTTCGAGCCCACGGCTGACGGCTACAACTCCGACCGCGACCTGGTGACCCAGATCGTCTCCGGCGGCCTGGACACCTTCAAGATCAACGTCATGACCTACGACGAGCCGAAGATGGGCATGGAGCCCTCCGTCACCGCGAAGGGCTACGAGAACATCCGCGCCTTCGTCACGTCCAAGGTGGACGGCTTCCAGTTCCTCACCGACGAGGACATCACCGTGGTCAACGGCACCACGGCCGACCGCGTCATCCAGGCCCAAAACGGCGGCGGAACCACGTCGCTGGTGAGCAGCACGGCCTTCAACCCGTTCACCGTGGGCGCCGAGGCCCAGCTGCACCGTGACCAGAAGCTGAAGTGGCTCAAGTACCGCGCCGACCACAGCAACTGGACCACCATCAACTCCACCACCTACACCAACCTCTACCGCACCACCGGCTGGTACGAGGAGGACAAGCGCCTGGACGCCACGGAGTCTACCTACTACACCTACGTGGCCCAGAGCGCTGATGGCAGCAAGTACGAGGCCACGCCGCATCCGACCGGCTTCATCCCGGCCAAGTACATCAACTGCGGCGTGCGCACCAACGAGCGTGTGCCCAACAACTACCTGGCCGGCTTCAACGGCACCTACGTGGAGGGCACGGGCACCACGCGCATTCCCAACGCCCTGGGTGCCTCCGGCCCGGCCGCGCGCCCGCTCTACGGAGGCAACGTCACCGTGGGACCGGACGGCGAGCCCATCGCCGCGGACGCGCAGGTGTCAAACGGCAAGGGCCTGCTGGTGGGCGACTATGAGTACGACAACAACAACTACGGCCTGAGCTCGGCCACCACGGCCGCGCTCAACCGCGCGGGCGATGACGCCACGAGCCACGACGAGGCCTTCGTGAGCCGCCTGACCATCGACGGAGACAACCCTGACGGCGTGGCCGCCACGCACGAGGACGAGGGCGTCTACTCCACGGTGAAGCTGCGCACCAAGGTGCCCACGCTCAACGTGGACTACGAGGTGGAGGCCAACCCGAAGGACCGCCCGAGCGACATCGCGGGCGCCAGCGGCAACGTGGGCAACAAGCCCGGCACCAACGCCACGGGCAACGGCGCCGGCAAGGACTCCATCCTGAAGACCGACGGCTCGGTCATCTCGGCGCCCGTCAGCACCGAGGTGGGCGACAGCACCGTCACCGACCGCGTGATGAAGGATACCGACGGCAACGAGCTCATCCACGTGCAGCGCGTGGTGGGCCCGGACGGCACCACCATCGTGACCATGATCGAGAAGGACTCGGCGGGCAACACGCTGCGCACCGCCAAGCGCGTGACCGCCGGCGACGGCTCCACCGTGTCCCTCACGCTCAAGGAGTACGAGAACAACGAGGTGAAGTGGTCGCTGCAGAAGACCTTCACCCTCTCGCAGCTCACCGGCGAGGTGGATCAGACCAACGCCAAGCTGTGGCTGGGCGACTGCGACCGCGCCGACGAGACCAAGGGCGACAAGCATCTCATCACCGAGACGTACCGCCGCACGCGCCGCATCGTCTACGGCACGATGCCCGCCACCTACGAGCCGGTTCCCAGCGCTGATCTGGGCCACTACGTCTACGACAGCACGGTGCCCGACAACCTGCGCACCTCCGTCTACGTGCGCCCGACTCCCTCCGACCCCTACACGAAGGTCGTCCTGTCGCGCAACAAGACGGACGGCTCGCTCGAGTACACCCTCGACGGCGTGACCAAGCCGGTGGTGGGCGTGACGTTCTACATCAACGGCGGTGGCACCTCCGCCGTGGGCACCACGTTCTACACCCGCAGCTACCGCTACGACCCCGCCACCGTGGACTACACGGGCACGCGCTACGTGAAGCGCCCGATTGCCGGTACGGATCCCGTGGAGTACGAGTACATCGAGGAGTCCAAGGCCCTCGACGTCACCTCGGACGAGACCCGCTACAGCCGCGAGGAGGTGTTCACCCCCATCCCGCGCACGGAGGCGGCGCTCGAGTCGGCGCTGTCCCAGGCCATCGCCCAGGGCGAGAAGCTCTACGTGGGCCAGGGCGACGCCTACGTGGCCGCCACGCTGGAGAAGCTGCCCGAGAAGGAGAAGGAGGTCATCGACCCCTACAGCTACTTCGAGTACAAGCCCCAGGCCACCGGCACCTACGAGGCCGCCGGCGCCACGTTCTACACGCTGGATGAGGCGACTAAGGAGTACAAGGAGGAGGAGATCACCACCCTGGCCGACCTCCAGTTCTGGTCGACCCCGGGTGCTCCGGCCCTCTACGTCAAGACGCCGATCAACGGCGAGGACGCCTACCTGCGCGCCCGCCTGTCCGACAAGGGCCTCGACCCGCTGCTCGACTACGGCTACCGCGTGAAGGACAACTCCAATCAGGATGACGACGTCATCGGCGTGGACTTCTTCACCCGCACCGAGACCGAGGAGCAGAAGAAGGACGAGAACGGCGACCCGATGTGGGTGCTGGGCGGGGACAACAAGCCCGTCGTGGACGAGAACGGCAACTACATCCCCGTCATGGAGACGGTGCATCACTACCATGCCGCCACGGTGGACATCACCACCATCGAGGGCTTCATGGACCCGGATGCCGACACGCTCTACGTCAAGACGGGCAAGGACGCCGACGACAAGGACGTCTACGAAGAGGTGTCGCTGTTCAACCGCAACCGCGACCAGCGCTACAAGTACAGCTACACCATCGATGCCATCGCCCAGACCACGGCCGTGGGCGCGCAGTTCTACACGCGCACCGAGAAGACCACCACCACGCCGATGAAGGACGAGAACGGCAACGTGGTGAAGGACGAAGCCGACAACATCGTCTACGAGAAGGAGTCCGTCTACACGCCGCTGGCCAAGACCGAGAAGCTCGGCGACTACCTGGAGCCCGAGGCCAACGACCTGTACATCCAGCTCAACGTCAACGGTGCCGACGAGTACGTGATGATCGACCTCGTCCGCGTGAAGGAGGAGGTGCCCGAGCCCGATCCGGACCCGTATGAGCGCTTCCAGTACCGCGTGGAGCAGACGGTCCAAGACATCCGCTTCACCACCACGCGCAAGGTCATCTTCGAGACCGAGCTGCGCGACCCCGACGTGGCCACCATGCCCGACCCGGACAACCCGGGCCAGGACATCCCCTACACGTTCAAGGGCTACGTGGTGGACGGCCACACCCTGGCGTGGGTGGTGGAGAACGACCCCTACTACAAGTACAACTTCGCCAACCCCGACCTGCTGAGCCTGGGCTACGACACCGGCATGCTCGACAGCTTCGGCATGGACAACAACTGGGTGGAGCATGAGACGCTGTTCCTGCCGAGCGACGAGAACGACGCCTGGGAGTACAACGACACCCCGTGGTTCTCGGCCACCATCCTCAACTCGGCCGACCGCCTGGATGCGAGCGAGTACACCGACATCGTGGAGGCCCAGGGCGCGCTGAAGCACGCCAAGCTCGTGTACGCCCTGCACCTGCCCAGCCAGGTGACGTTCTACGACGGCGCCATGCTCACCGATGACAAGGAGCTGGCCGACAGCAACAACGCCTACAAGTGGATAGGCGACTACGACGAGGACGAGGCCGACTACGCCTTCTACGTGGAGCGCGTCTACCGCGACCGCCATGCCACCACGGCCGATCTGGCCAAGGGCGAGTACGTGGTGGACGCCGAGGGCCACCAGGTGTTCGAGGTGAACGCCGACGGCACGCCTCAGGTGGACGCCGACGGCAACAAGGTACCCAAGACCACGGCCGACGTGGATGCGGGCGAGGGCGTCATGAAGACCGAGCGCCTCACCCCCAAGCAGCTGCTCGACCGTGGCTGGACGGTGAAGATCACCTACCAGTCCGACTACGGCGACAACACCTTCGCGGAGTCGGGGTCCACGGCCGTCCGCGGCGGCAAGAACAACGCGCACTACGGCAAGGCCGACGCCGACGACCCGTCTGACACGGTGGAGTACCGCGGCCTGGTGAGCGATACGCTCTCCGGCGCGACCGAGGCCAACCAGGGCGTGGGCTCCTACGCGAGCGTCAAGCCCAACGAGCACGACCGCGAGGTGGTCGTCTTCGAGCTGGCCGCGCCCGACGACGCCGACGACGACGAGTTCAACGACTACGACAGCCTGCTCGAGGGCTTCTACGGCGGCGTCCATGCCGACGGCTACCTGGGCTACGGCGACTCGCTCACCCTCAAGGTGAAGACGCGCCTGGACAACCTGGGGGATGTGGACTCCGCCATGGACGAGGGCCTCTACGAGGACGGCAAGCTCGTCAGCTACAAGAAGCAGATGGAGACCATCAGCAGCTGGGAGGGCGACGACTCCCAGGTGTACGCCACCGCCCATGAGACCAAGCTCAACTGGGTGGCCGATAAGGACGGCTGGGATCACCGCCCCGCTGACGGCGGCAACGTCCTGCACAAGCCGAAGGCTGACGACGAGGAGGCCAAGACCCTCATCGGCACCTCGTTCCACGGCCAGTCGGTCAACCGCTTCTACCGTGCGGGCGAGCAGGCGGCCGACCACCTGCGCAACAACATCAACTACGACCGCGACAGCGACTACGACGACCTGTACGTGACCGACACCTCCGGCTGGTTCCGCATCCGCAAGCCGTCGGTGTCCGTGCGCGCCGATACCGCGCAGCTGCGCAGCCTGCTGTACAACTCCGACATGAACGTCTACACCGGCCAGGACGTGCAGCTGAAGGGCGACAACAGCTTCTACCTCACCCAGGCCATCAACACCGGCGGCGCGGTGAACAGCTTCATCGTGGACTGGCAGGTGCCCTTCTGGGCCACCGCCGGCGCCATGCAGGGCGGCAACGCCATGACGGTGAACAACGCCCACTTCGAGAGCAAGGACTATGCGCTCGGCCGCTTCCAGTCGCTGTTCGAGTCGGTGTCCACGGGCATCTGGGAGGTTCCCGGCGCCCTCTACACCACCAACGGCAAGCCCGACGGCACCGCGGTGCCCTCCACCTCCCCGCAGGCCCAGCCGGCCAACGAGGCGGCGGAGACCGAGAGCCAGCTGCGCCTGTTCATGTTCGCCCGCGTGGCCACCATGGACCGCAGCCAGGACGGCAACGTCTTCGAGGAGCAGAACGGCGCGGTCTACAACGAGTACGAGAACTTCGCCCTGCCCGGCAGCGACGCTGACCGCGACTACTGGTACGGCGAGGACGACACCGACGACTTCGGCAGCTCGGACTACAACACGGCGGACTCCCAGACGTGGGTGCCCATCGGCAACCGCAGCGGCTACGCCATCGCCGACAAGGAGAACGTCACCATCGATGACTCGTTCCTCGAGCAGTACGCCAACTGCCAGGTGCGCCAGATCCGCTGGGTCATCAAGGCCGTGCCGGTGACCAAGGACGGCGAGGGCAACGACGTGGCCAACGTGCGCGATGACACCCTGGCCACCAAGGTGGCCGTGCCCCACGGCTTCCGCCTGGACGTGGACGCCATGCTCGGCGATGCCGACGACTCCCTCGAGGACTCGGCCGGCAACGTGGTGGATCCGACGGGCAAGCAGGAGGCCGACGACTTCGACCCGCTGCGCCTCAACGCGGGCTGGGCGTATCGCCTCAACAACCTGGGCCTGCTGGACACGCTGGACGCCGCGGGCAACTACTACCCCGATACCACCGTGGGCATCCACGAGGGCATCACCAACGGCGCCCCCCTGATCCGCTTCTCGTCCTCGGTGATGAGCAAGCTGGTGGTGGGCCTGGGCGGCCGCGATCCGGTGGACGAGGACACCGGGCGCCCGGCCGACAGCAGCGAGGTGCACGCGAACCACTTCGTGAGCGCCGTGCCCCGCTATGACGACACCAAGCACGTGGAGACCGAGCGCAGCCGCGCCGGCTTCATCCGCACGCCTGAGAGCCCGGTGCTGGCGTTGACCATCACCCAGGGCTATTTCACCGGCGACCGCAAGCTCTACCAGTGGCGCAGCGGCAACAACACCATCGACAAGCGCACGTCCCGCATGATGCGCTACAAGATCGTGCTGTCCAACCTGAGCGCCGACCAGATGGCGGCCCTGGGCTTCGAGGGCTACGAGCCCGACAACTGCGGCGACCCGCAGATCTCGCAGATCCTGCCCTTCGTGGAGGGCTACGCCGAGGCCGAGCTGGCCGGGCGCCCGCTCACCTACGTGAGCTACGAGGACCTGCAGAAGGACGCGGCCAGCGCCAGGCCCCAGTTCGCGTACTTCGACTGGGATTACACGAGCCAGGCCTCCGGTAGCCTCAACGCCACCAACATCAACGACAAGACGCCCATCTGGACCTACTACCTGGCCGACATGACCGACTTCCTCGATGTGGAGAAGGTCGTTACCAGCCAGTCCTCCTCCACGCCGCGCCTGAACGACACCTCGGTGGGCGGCGACTTCCTCATGCGCGACAAGGCCGGCAGCCTCGACCCGAACACGGGCGAGCCCGTCATGCCCGAGCGCAAGTTCATGAGCTGGCAGTTCACCGGCCAGCGCACCACCTTCGAGGAGAACGGCGAGACCTTCACCGAGACCGACCGCGGCGTGCTGCGCCCCGGCCAGGGCCTGGTGGTGGAGCTGCTCATGCCCATCGACAGCTCCAACAACGACCTGCTCTCCGAGGACCTGCTCATGACCTCGGCCTACGGCTACAAGCCGGGCAACTTCATGCCCTTCACGCCGTCCGCGTCCTCCAACGACGGCTCCACCCGCGGCCTGGTGTCCGACACCCGCGACGTGAACATGGACGGCCAGCGCAGCCAGTCGATGATCATGATGCAGCTCAAGGCCCTCGAGTTCGAGGCGCAGGGCACGCTCAACATCACCAAGACGGTGACGAGCGCCATCGAGGCCCTCACCGACCTGGCGGCCGTGCCCGAGGGCTCCAGCTACACCTATCACGCCAACATCCTCAACAACGACGGCGACGAGAAGAAGGCCCAGAACTTCAAGGACATCGTCTTCTACGACATCCTGCCCTACGCGGGCGACAACAAGATCCTCGCCTCCAACGGCGGCGACGCGTCCTCGCGCGGCTCCAAGTGGAACGGCGTGGTGACCGACCTCGACTCCATCCAGGTGAAGCGCTTCTCCGCCAGCACCGCCTACGGCCTGCCGGCCGACGGCCAGGTGCTCGAGGACGGCAACCAGATCGAGATCTGGGTGGGCCCCTACACCGAGGACGAGAACGGCGTGCTCCAGGCGGGCGTGCCCGACGACCTCATGTGGCTCTACGACAAGACCGAGAAGTACACCTACGGGCCTAAGTTCCCCACGCCCGAGGAGCAGATGAAGCCCGGCTTCGACCTGAACGCGACGCTGCCCGACGGCACTCCCAAGTGGGATATGACCGACTTCGAGAAGCGCGAGGACACGGTCTACGAGACCATCGAGGCCATGCGCCTGGGCGAGTCCGGCATCGTGGACGGCCAGTACCAGGAGATCATGAGCGCCGATGAGAAGAAGCGCGCCTGCGGCCTCATCCCGCTCTCCGAGCTCAAGGAGTACGTGGACAGCCATCCCGAGCGCGAGACGGAGCTCACCTACGGGCTGCGCGCCGTGTGGGTGCAGGCCGTCCAGAGCGTCATCGTGCCGCCGCGCGGCTACGTGCGCCTGATGGTGGACCTGACCGCCCCGCTCAACCTGCCCAAGTACCTGGGCGACAAGGAGAAGAAGCCCAACGACATCCTCTCCGACAAGGAGGCCACCGAGGACGCCAAGCGCCGCGCCATGGAGATGCTGGCCGTGCAGCAGACCAACACCTTCGTGCCGCGCGTCAACCAGACCGACATCGTGAGCAAGGAGTCGGTGTACAAGGAGGAGAGCCCCGAGGCGGGCGCCTTCGTCGACGCGCCTGACGGCCGCGGCTACATCGGCGACTACGTGTGGCTCGACGCCGACTGGTCGCAGACGCCCGAGGACGACGTGGCCGGCTTCCAGACCGACAAGGACGGAAAGCCCGTCCTCGACGCCGACGGCCACGTGGTGGGCAGCGCCTACCAGGAGAGCGCCAACGGCCGCCGCCTCATCCGCGGCGAGACCCGCGTCATGGACGACGCCGGCAACGTGACGAGCACGCCCTTCGACAACTCCGTCACCGTCAAGGACGGCAAGGAGGTCACGCGCTTCACCGATCTGGACTACGACGGCCAGGTGGAGGATCCCGGCATCAACGGCGTGAAGGTGGAGCTGCTCAACGAGTACGGCCACCCGGTCAACCGCGACGGCGAGGTGGTCAAGCTCGTCAACAACCAGGGCACCAACTACCAGAACCGCTGGGTTGTCTGCGACGCCCGCTCCGGCGAGCCGCAGCGCGACGCGTGGGGCAACTACATCAACGCCGACTCCGGCGCGCCGTGCGTGGCCTACACCCAGACCGACTACTACGGCAACACCGGCCACTTCATCTTCTCCAACCTGGAGCCGGGCAACTACCGCCTGCGCTACACGTTCCCGGAGGAGTTCTACAACTTCTCGCCCACGGCCAAGACCATCGGCGACCAGTCGGTGTACGTCAACGCCAACGACACGGAGCTCACCATCGAGCGCGTGGAGAAGGACGCCGCCAAGGGCATCGACGCGGCGCTCATCATCACCACGGGCAGCGTGCGCGTGAACGCAGTCGAGTACGACAAGGAGCACTACGGCTCCCCGAACTACGACGAGTCCATCCACCGCGCCTACGACCAGGCCATGACCTCGATGAAGCTGGGCGTGGCCCAGGGCATCACCTTCGAGGGCGTCACCTTCCGCGACGACATCCTGGCTACGGGCGACTTGGAGGACGTGACTGAGATCAACTCGCTGCTCGACTCCGTCAACACCGGCGACGGCGAGGGCCTTGCCCAGATGCAGGGCGCCACGGCCGTGGAGGAGAAGCGCCTCGAGGGCATCCGCGTCAACGTGTACGAGTACCATCAGGACACGGGCACCATCGACTCGCGCATCGCCACGGACGCCGACGGCAACCTGGCCTCCATCGTCACCGACGAGACCGGCTTCTTCCGGTTCCGCCTGAAGGCCGGCACGCAGTACGTCATCAAGACCTCCGACACGGTGCAGAACCGCCTCATCAAGCCCACGCTCAACACGTGGAGCCATGACCCGCTCGAGTACCCGCAGAAGGGCGTCTACTACGACGGCACCGCGGCGCTCGTGGGCGACAACGACCTGCGCTACGTGTCCGGCTCGGCCCGCACCTATCCCATCGAGGCGGAGATCCCGCTCGACGAGAACGGCGTGGCCATCTACGAGGACTACCTCAACCAGTGGATGGGCTACCAGCGCCAGAGCAAGCTGGCCCTGGGCTACGTCGACGGCACCAAGGGCTACCTGGGCGACAACGTGTGGAACGACGAGAACTACGACGGCATCCAGCAGCCCCACGAGGAGGGCATCGGCCAGGGCCCGAAGAACGGCGGCGTGCGCGTGAAGATGGAGACGTGGTACTACGCGCCCAAGGAGTTCACGGTCGAGTCTGTCCAGAAGGTGGACGAGAAGGGCCAGCCTGTCTGGGAGAAGGACGAAGAGGGTAACATCAAGCTCGACCCGGCCACCAAGGACGACCCGCCGTACTACGGCAAGATCCCCGTCATGGAGGACAAGGTCACGGCCAGCGACGAGTACGAGTGGTTCCTGCTGCCCGGCGACGATCTGCGCGAGGCGTGGACGGGCGACGCGGCCGCGGCTGGCACCTACCTGTTCCGCGACGTGAGCACGTTCGTGGTCGACCCGCGTGACACCCGCGACTTGGAGGAGGACTACAAGACCAAGCGCCTGGCGGGCTACCGCCTGCGCATCGACCAGGACGACCTGATGAGCCTGGACGAGGACTACGCCGTCACCGTGCGTGACGCCCTCATCAAGGACGAGAACGGCATCGCCCTGGGCAACGCCATCGACTCGGATTCCGACCTCATGACCAAGCCGGTGGAGACCGCCGTGCTGCGCCAGGCCGGCGACGACCAGGCCGAGGACGGCACCAACGCCGCGGGCGAGACCGTGCTCACCTACTACCTGAACGAGCGCGGCTCGCAGGCTGAGGCCGGCACGTTCGCCGACGCCGACGGCAACCAGTTCATCGTGCTGTCGAGCATCGGCCAGCAGACGTCCGACCCGACGCCCTTCACCGAGATGACCGAGGGCGCCACGGGCCAGCGCGTCACCTACAAGACCACCTACGTCAACGAGACCGATACGGCCCAGGACATCACGATGATCGACCCGTACCCGACGGGCGATGACGTGACCGTGGTGGCCGGCACGCCGTCGTGCGACTACGCCGGCGCCACGTTCAACCCGAGCGTGCCCGACGCCGAGGGCAACCTGACGGCCCAGTGGTCGGGCATCCACCTGAACCCGGGCGAGTCGGTAACGGTGCAGATCACCTACGAGCTGACGGTGGTCAAGACCATCACGCACACCGTCCGCATCAGCGGCGTCGGCGACGCCGAGGTGGAGACCAACGCCGTGAGCCACAAGGTCAAGCGCGACATCGAGGCGCTCAAGCCCTCGCTGCCCGAGCTCATGGGATCGTCGCGTGACGACCGCGAGATCAAGGTGTATGACGAGAACACCGGCGCCCTCGTGGAGACCAAGCGTCCGGACATCCCCACGCCGGGCGTGACGGGGAAGAGCTACGCCGCCGCCAAGGCCGCCCTGGAGGATCTCGGCCTGCACGTCGGCCGCATCACCGTGCGCACGACGCTGCCCGACGGCGTGGCAAGCGCCGCCGTGGGCTCGGTGGTGGCGCAGCAGCCCGCCGCCGGCTCCCTCAAGTACGCGGGCGCGCCGATCAACCTGACCATCTACGATCCGAGCGGGTCGAACGCGGCCTACCCGACGGAGCGCTACGCCGACACCGCGGCGGTGGAGAAGGCGCTCGACGATCTGTACGCCGACGTGCGCGACTACCAGACCGTCCTCAACGCCAACCCCGATCCGAAAGATCCGCCCACGCCCGAGTCGCTCGACCCGGCCGGCTACACGTGGGACAAGTTCCTGCCCGAAGGCGTGACCACCTCGACGGCCACGGCCGAGCAGAAGGCCCAGGCCGAGGCTGACGCCCTTGCGGGCTGGAACGCCGACTGGCAGAAGTTCCTGAGCGAGTGGTACGAGGTGCTCGGCTTCAGCTACTACGACGCCGACGGCAAGCTCGTCTCGCCCACGCCGTCCACCAACGCCTCTGCCGACGCGGCGGCGGGCCAGTACGGCCAGCCGTGCCGTGAGTACAACATCGTGCTCGGCAAGGACGCCAAGAGCGTGACCAAGGACGCGTGGGAGATCTACCAGATGGCCTACGCCTCTGCCGATGAGCGTCCGGCCGGCTACAAGTTCTTCGTGACCGGCGGCGGCATCACCATGGAGCTGGAGACCCCCGACTTCGTGGGCTACGAGGACATCTACAAGGAGATGCGCGTTCGCTACCTGAAGGCCAAGGCCGACTACGACGTGGCCAACGACCTGTACACCGCGCTCAACAACGAGTACACCGACTACAAGGCGCGCTGGCGCTTCTACCTGGCCGAGAAGGCCGAGTACGAGGCCGAGGAGGACTACGGCTCCGGCAAGATGCTCAACGGCCTGCCCGTGTCCGACAACGCGGCCGGCGCCACCATCTACAACCTGGGCGACGCCGCGCGCCTCTACAACTGGGATGCCGGCCTGACCGAGGTGCCGCGCTCCACCATCAACGGCTTCATCTGGGACGACTCCTACCACGGTGCCGTGGACGGGGTCGACGACGCGGCCCTGCGCGAGCGCGCCTACAACGGCGTGCGTGACGAGGCCGTCCTGGCCGACGATGGCACCACCGTCGTGGCTGAGGCCGAGCCCGGCCTGGCCGACCAGGTGCTCTACCTGACCCAGTGGTACTACGTGCCCTTCGCCGACGGCGACGACTTCCACTTCACCACCCGTGACTGGAACGCGATGACCGCCGACGAGCAGGCGGCCGCCCTGGCCGCCGCGGGCGTGACCGACAAGCACACTACCGCCGACTGGGAGCTGGCGACCGACGGCTCCGGCCTGTGGGTGCGCAGCCTCACCTTCGGCACCGACAAGGCCACCGGCGCCTGGAAGCGCGAGATGGTGCCTGCCGTGGACGAGATGGGCAACCCCATCTTCAAGGACGACGGCACCCAGGACACCATGCGCCAGGAGACCCTGATGGGCCCGCGTTCCACCGGCTCGTGGCAGGTGGAGGGCAAGGACGGCGTCATCGCCGTCAAGTCCGACGGCGTGAAGACCATTGAGACCCCGCGCGTGGACGCCAACGGCAACCCGGTGCTCGACAACGAGGGCAACCCCATCATCGACGTCACCTACGACGACAGCACCGTGGGCACCTACGCCTTCGACGAGCTGCCGGCTGCCTATACGTCTGCGGGCGGCGTGCACTACCTGGCGTCCTACCGCGTGGAGCTGGGCGAGTTCAACCAGGAGGACACGCGCGGCGACGCGGCCAGCGCCTCCGACGACGAGCAGTGGCTGCTCACCCGCTACCACGAGGGCGAGAGCGCCGATGCCGACTCCGACGCCAACGGCGGCGCTGACGCCAGCGCCGTCAAGCCCGGCGCGGGCGGCGGCGTGGCCTTCACCGCGCAGGACACGGTAACCACCCTGGCCGGTGCCGAGAAGGACGGCGTGCGCGCCCACAGCGGCCACATCATCGTGGCCGGCGCGAGCAACGACACGAGCTGCTCCAACGTGGATCCGAGCACCACCGCCATCGACCTGCAGGCCTCCAAGGTGACCATCCCCGTCTCCGACGTGCTGAACGTGGCGGCTCCCGCCCAGGGCGCCGACGCCGACCTGCTGGTGAGCCGCGAGGAGTACGTGACCTACGACTGGCTCACCTACCGCCAGACCGTCGACGAGAACGGCGACGTGGTGCTGGATGAGGACGGCGAGCCGCTCCAGGTGATCCACGGCGGTGACGCCGGCGAGGTCAAGCCGCCCACGCAGTCCATCACCGGCGTGGTGTGGAACGACGCCGACAACGACGGCATGCGCGGCACCAAGGGCGCCGACGGCGCCTGGACCGGCCTGGCCGAGGGCGAGGAGCTGCTGCCCGGCGTCCAGCTGACGCTCGAGCGCTACTACCAGGTGGTCGGCGACCCGCAGGCCACGTGGACCTACGACCCGACGTGGGCGGTGAACGACGGCGCCTACCAGGCCGACCCGACCGTGGGCCTGCTGGGCGACAACCACTACGGCGCCACCCCGGCGCCGGCGCCCGCGCCTGACGACGCGGACGACCCGGATGCGCCGGCCACCCGTGAGGGCGAGGGCGAGGGCGACGCGGGCGACGAGCCCGAGCAGCCCGCGGCGGCCACCCACAACACGGTGACCGACGAGAACGGTGCCTATCGCTTCGACAACCTGAAGACCCAGGGCTGGCTGGACGTGCCCGTGGCCGCTGCTCCCGACGCGGAGGGCGAGGGCCCGGCTGCCAAGGCCGACGAGCCCGCCGCCACCGAGCGCAAGCGCGTGGTCTTCGGCTACAAGGTGCGCGTGACCGATTCCGACTGGTGGAACCGCTACTGGGGCACGGCCAAGTACCTGCAGGGTGACAGCTACGCGCTGGCGTCTGAGGACTGGGCGGCCGACTCCGACCTGATCCACGAGGACGGCTACCTGATGGCCCGCGCCGAGGACGGCACGCCGGAGGAGGTGACGGTGCTGCTCGACGTGGCCACCGGATCATCCCCGACGGTCAACGACGCGGTGGTGGCCAACGCCAACAACGCCAACATGAACACCGGCGACCGCTACGGCGATGACGGCCGCTACGGCACGACCGCCCGCCCGGGCGCGGGCTCTGCGGTGCCCGCCGTGCTGACCACCAACGCCGCCGCGGCGGCGGGCGCGGCCTTCGAGGCCACGACCACCTACGACCTGGCCCGCGGCGCCGACCGCGCCGGCAACGACGCCGGCTTCCGCGAGCCTGCCTTCGAGTCTGTGGAGGGCATCGTCTGGAACGACGCCGACTACGACGGCCTGTACGAGCCCGACGCGGGCACGGCCACGGCTGCCGACGACGCCGACGGCGACGGCTCGGGTGATGCCGACCCCGTCCCGGCCGAGCAGGGCCTGGCCGGCAAGCGCGTCATCCTCAAGCAGTGGTTCTGGGCCCCCGTGGCCGTGGAGCCCGCGGAGCCGGAGGTGCCCGAGGTGCCGGCGACCCGCACGGGCCGCGTGGCCGACGACGCCGACGATGAGGGCGCGGATGCGGAGAAGAAGCCGCACGTGCTGACCGCCGCCGAGCTGGCTGCGGCCGACCCGGATACCTATAAGTGGCAGTGGGTGCTGAACGAGGACTTCGGCGCCGACAACTACACCCAGGCCATCGGCTCGACGGCCGTGGGCGACGCCACGCTGCCCCACGCGCTGACGAGCGCTATCCCCCAGGCTACCCATGATGACGCCCTCGGCGCCGTCTGGACGCTCACCGAGGGAGACGCTGCCGGCGCGACGGCGGGCCGTTACGCCTTCGGCAGCCTGCCCGCCCGCTACGTGCTCGACCGCCGCGCCGAGGGCGCGGACGTGGCGCATCCCGCCACCGAGTACCTGGCCGGCTACACGCTGGAGGTGCTCGGCGGGGCCGAGAGCGCCGATGCGGAGGCCATCGCCGGCCTGCCCGCCACCCTGCTCCAGCAGGGCGCGGCCGACGCCGACAACTCCAAGGCCATCAGCGCCCTTGAGGCCAAGGCCGACAAGCTCAACTTCTCCGACTACGAGGACGGCAACTACCCGATTCGCTGGAACGAGATGACCGTCCAGGTGACCGACGGCGAGGACACCGAGAAGGCTACCCTTGACGGCAAGCTGATCCTGGCCGCCCAGGCCCTGGCCCAGCCGCTGGCCGCCGATGCCCCCGCGGGCGCCGAGGCCACGCGCGACGCCGCCTCCGGCACGCGCAACGACGCGTCCCTGGCCGCGAGCCGCGGCACCCAGGCCCAGTACTACGTGCGCGAGACCCGCGCCGCCGCTGTGGCCGGCCAAGCCGCCGGCGCCGAGGTGGCCGCCCATGGCGACCAGACCGTGGTGTACGACTTCAGCCGCGCCCAGTCCGACACCCGCATGAACGCGGGCTTCGGCGAGTACGGCTACACCACCGTGTCCGGCAAGCTGTGGCAGGATCAGAACTTCGACGGCATCCTCAACCAGGGCGAGGAGCTCATCCCGCAGGGGACGCTCTCCATCACCCAGTGGTTCTTCGTGCCCAACGGCACGCTGCTCGACAACGGCAGCGACCTTCTGGCCGCGCTGCGCGCCGACGCGGCCAGCGCCGACCCGCACTTCGTGCTGGACGAGAAGACCGACCCGGCCCATGGCGTGTGGGTGCGCGCCCTTGACGAGCGCACCACCTTCGCCCGCAAGGACGTGACCACCGATGCCGCCGGCGCCTACGCCTTCAAGCAGCTGCCGAGCTTCATCTACGTGAAGGGCGCGGCCACCGCGGCCGACCCGGATGATGCCGACGCGGCCATCACCAACAGCTTCCAGGTGCTCCAGCCCAATGACACGACGGGCGTCGAGGGGGCCGCCAACGCCAACGAGGCCGATGACGCCTCCATCGACCAGCTGTTCATGGCGGCCTACCGCCTGACGCTGGCCGACACCGCGCCGGACTACTCGCTCACCACCGCGCACGTGGGCATCAACGTGGGCGACAAGAACCTCGGCAACCTGAGCAGCATCGTCGTGCCCCGCTCGACGCTCGAGGGCTCGGACTCCGACGGCGTGCGCCAGGACGGCGACCGCGTGATCCAGGTGATCCCCGAGTACTTCGACAACTCGTGGAACGCCGAGCACACCTTCGACGAGTACGACAAGAACACCGACGACGCCTACCAGAACGACGACCGCAACCAGAAGGGCGAGGACGCCGCCGGCAAGCCGAGCAAGTGGCGCACCGACGGCTACGTCATCGTGTCGGCCAAGGGCTCCATGCACAACTCCGACACGGTGGGCGAGGGCGACGACGCCGTGACCACCGACTACCGCACCTACCAGTACGAGCAGGTGTACAACGGCGTGCGCTACGACGTGCCGCGCCCGATGCTCGCGCAGCACGGCGGCGACGTGGGCCTTATCAAGATCCCGCGGAGCAGCCTGACCGGCAGCGTGTGGGACGACACGGGCAGCCGCGTGTGGGACGACCCGGCCAAGACCGGCTTCACCGACGCCTTCGCCTACGACTACGCCACCGGCTACAACGGCGTCAAGGACGACGGCGAGTCCGGCATCCCCGGCCAGACCGTCTACCTGACGCAGTGGTACTGGGTGCCCGACCAGAAGAGCACCGGCGCCCAGTCCGGTGAGGGCGAGTGGGTGCGCAACGAGCAGTTCGGCAGCGACACCTACACGTCCAACCTGCGCCGCAAGGCCGACGGCGAGGCCGTGGCGCCCTACGCCACCGACCGCGCCACGGGCCTGCCGCTCGCGTACCAGTCCGTCAACCCGGACGGCACCGATGCGTCGGCCGGCATCCTCAAGGTGACCACCGATGCCGACGGCCGGTGGACCGTGGACGGCCTGCCCACCGTGTACGTGACCGAGAACGACGAGTACTACCTGGCCGCGTACCGTACCGAGCTGGCCGACCTGTACCGCGAGCCCGGCTCCAACGCCGTGGACGGCACCGACAACGACTGGTCGCTCACGCGTTACCATGACACCGGCGCCGCGGCGGGCCATCCGGCCGTGAACGCCGTGGTGAACGGCTCGAATTCCGTGGACGCCGACTCCGACGTGGCCGCCGCCGTCAAGACCGACGGCACCGCGGGCACGGCCGGCGGCATGGTCATCGCCAGCCGCGTGGCCGACACCACGGCGGGCGCCGCCTCCGACGGCACCGGGGCCGACCCGGCCACCGATGCCAACCGTACCACCCGCAGCCATGACGGCCAGGTCATCCTGGCCCAGGCCGCCCAGGCTGACAAGAACGTGAACGCCCACATCACCCTGCCTGCGGGCGAGGGCATGGGGCCGCAGGCCGAGACCTACGACTGGATCATGGACCCCGACACGGTGGACGTGGACGGCACCGCGGTAGCCGTGCCCGTCCAGGCCGGCGACGTGGGCCAGGTCCAGGCGCCGCGCCAGGCCATCAGCGGCTTTATGTGGATGGACGGCGACAACGCCGGCAACGGCAACGACGGCCTCTACGACGACGGCACCGTGAGCGGCACGGCCGAGACGCCCGTGGAGGGCCTGGCCGTGGCGCTGGAGCGCTACGTCATCACCGCCGAGCAGCAGGCCGACGGCAGCTTCGCCGTGGCTCCCGACGCCACGTGGGAGCGCGACGCCGACTGGGCCGACAACTGGGCGGCCTACGACGCCGACCCGACCGCGGGCCTGAGGAAGGGCCCGCTGAGCCGCACCGCCCAGACCGGCGCCGACGGCACTTTCAGCTTCGGCGACCTGCCGAGCCAGAAGTACACGCCGGGCGCCGAGCGCGAGGTGACCGAGACCATCGAGGGCGAGGACGGCCAGGTCGAGACGGTGACCCGCATCGAGCGCGACCCGGCCACCATCACCCTGTACGGCTATCGCCTGCGCGTCATCGACCCCACGTTCTGGGAGCGCAACCTCGGCGTGGCCAAGTACCGCCAGGGCGCGAAGGACGCCAACTACCAGGTGGACTCCGACCTCGTCTACGCCGACGGCTACCTCATGGCGCCGGGCGAGTACGACGTGCTGCTCAACGTGGTGAAGGCGGACAACGCGCCGGCCACCAACCGCGTGGAGGCGCCCAGCTCGAACAACTACAACCAGAACACCGCCGACCGCTACGCCCTGGCGGCCAGCCCTGACGCGGCTGCCCCGGCCGCCGGCGCCTACACGCCGGCCTCGGGCGTGACGCGCAACGACGCCTCCACCGCCAACGAGGTGACGGACGAGGGCTTCCTCGACTGGCACAACGTGGCCGCGGACGGCACCACGTCTACGCGCACCCTCGTCTACGACCTGGCGCTCGGCGTCGATCGCGCCTTCAACGACGCCGGCCTGCGCGAGCCGGTGAGCAACGCCATCGCCGGCGTGGTGTTCAACGACACCGACTACGACGGCACCACCCAGCGCGAGGTGACCGCCGACGACGGCACCGGCACCATCGTCACCACTACCGAGGACGAGCCCGGCTACGCCGGCAAGAAGGTCATCCTCAAGCAGTGGCTGTGGAACGCCGAGACCAGCGCGTGGGAGCAGAACACGAGCTTCGGCAACGACTACTACACCCAGGCGGGCGCCAACAAGAGCGCCAACGCCGACGCCACGGTCATCCCCGGCGCCACCTACGACGCGGC
Organism: Enterorhabdus sp. P55; assembly: GCF_009911695.1. Taxonomy (GTDB): domain Bacteria; phylum Actinomycetota; class Coriobacteriia; order Coriobacteriales; family Eggerthellaceae; genus Enterorhabdus. Next base: position 49,590 of record NZ_QWKK01000003.1, read on the forward strand.
CCTGGGCGGCGTGTGGCTGCTGACGGACGCCGACGGCCGCTACGAGTTCGCCGGCCTGCCGGCGCGCCACGTGACGCCGCGCGCCACCACGGACGGCGTGACCGGCGCCGCCACGGAGCGCCTGGCCGGCTACACGGTGGAGGTGCTCGGCAACGACGCCACCGCCGAGCAGTCCATGAACGGCCTGCCCGCCACCCGCATGCAGGTGAACTCCGCCGGCGAGGAGAGCTGGAGCATCGACCCGGCCACCGACCCCGTCAACTCCAACGTGGCCAGCGCCGCGCAGAACGCCGACGCCTCCTACGTGGCCGGCAACTACCCCGTGCGCTGGAACGAGCACACCACCCAGGCTGAGGCCACGGCCGCCGGCGCCACCGACGCCTTCGCCAAGGCCAGCCTGGAGGGCAAGATCGTGCTGGCCGTGCCCACCACGGCCAACGCCGCCGAGGGCGCCATGACCGGCTTCGGCGCCACGCAGGACCAGTACCGCGTGCAGGCCACCGGCAAGGCCAAGGCGGACGACGCCGACGCCACGGTGGACGTGGACTTCGACTTCTCCGTCGGCTTCGACCAGCTGGCCATGAACGCCGGCTTCGGCCTGTTCGGCACGACGAGCGTCTCCGGCCGCATCTGGCAGGACGACAACTTCAACGGCATCTTCGACGGCGCCACCGTGGACGGCTCCGGCAACACCATCGCCGGCGAGCCGCTCGTCGACGGCAAGATCGTCACGCTCACGCAGTGGTACTACGTGGAGGACGCCGACAAGGAGAACGACACCTTCGAGCCTGCCTCTGGCGAGCGCGTGGTGGCCGGTGCGCCGCTGCGCGAGGTGGAGGCAGACGGCAAGGTGGTCGGCGCCTGGATCCAGGTGCCCGGCTTCGTGCGCAGCGCCACCTCCGGCGCCGACGGCAACCTGGGCCACTACGGCTTCGACGGCCTGACGAGCTTCGTGTACGTGGAGGCCGAGGGCGGCAAGAACGTCGTCCGCCAGCCGGGCGCCAAGGCCGGCACCGACCCGCTCGAGAACGAGCACGAGGTGACTGCCGACAAGCTCTATATCACGTCCTACCGCCTGGTGCTGACCGAGATCGCGCCAGACTTCTCGCTGACGCGCCCCTCCGTGGGCATCAAGGTGGAGACCGCCTCCGCGTCGGCCCCGGCGGCCGATGGCACCGTGACCGTCAACCGCACCGAGAAGCCGGCGACGGCACCGAGCAAGCCCGACGGCACCGACGGCGCGGGCAACCCCGTGACCGACGGCACCCTGGGCCGCGAGGACCTGGACTCCGACGCCATCCGCAACCCGGACGGCACCATCGAGATCCGCGAGGAGTTCTTCGACGGCGTCCAGAGCCAGTGGCGCACCGACGGCTACGTGCTGACCGCCGACCACGCCCAGGCGGGCGACGGCCACCAGTACGAGCTGGCCTACGGCTCCGGCGCGTCCGGCACCGTGACCTACGACGTGCCCGACCCGATGGGCGTCCAGCGCGGCGGCGACGTGGGCCTGTTCCGCGTGCCGCGCAGCTCCATCACCGGCGTGCTGTGGAACGACGCGTTCTTCGGCAGCGCTGATGCGCGCACCTACAACGGCATCCGCGACTCTCAGACCGTGGCGGCGCCCGACGGCACCACTACGGTGGAGGAGGAGCCCGGCATCGCCGGCGAGGCCGTCCTCATCACCCAGTGGTACTGGAAGGACGGCACGTGGGTGCAGAACACCCAGTTCGGCCTTGACCGCTACACCTCCAACCGCGACGACGTGAACCGCGTCGCGAGCGACCCGGTGGAGCCCGTCCTCTACGACGGCAACACCAAGGACGCCGCGGCGGGCAACGCCACGGGCACTGTGCTGGCCTACGTCTACGCTGATGCCAAGGGCAACGTCGTGGACGCCAAGGGCACGCTGCACACGGCGGCCACCGCCGGCGCCACGCGCGTCGACGGCGTGCTGGCCCTGGTCACCGCCGAGGACGGCACCTACTACTTCGACAACCTGCCGACGGCCTACGTGTCCGAGGATGACCAGCACTATCTGGCGGCCTACCGCCTGGAGCTGGCCGACGTGGAGCATAAGGAGAACACCGACGGCAGCGACAACCAGTGGCTGCTCACCCGCTACCACACCGATGAGACCGCCGACCGCGAGCTCGACTCCGACGCGGCCGACGTGACGGCCAAGGGCATCGCCGGCGGCATGGTCATCGGCGGCAGCTTCGAGGAGGGCGGCATCCAGACGCGGGCCAACGACGGCCAGGTCATCCTGGCTCAGGAGCGCGTGCTGCCCGCCGGCGCCATCACCAACGCCGACGGCTGCGTGAGCCTGCCCGCCGGCCAGGCCATGGACACCCTGGGCGGCCGCGTCTACGACTGGACGAAGGCAGCGCGCGGCACCGACGTGTTCGGCAACGCCGACGTGGCCACCGTGCGCGGCGGTGACGTGGGCGAGACCCAGGCCCCCATCCAGAAGATCACCGGCCAGCTGTGGTTCGACGACTCCAACGACGGCATCCGCGACGCGTCCGAGGACCTGGCCGCGGGCCTGGACGTGACGCTCGAGCGCTACTACACGCTGGCCACGCTGAACGCGGACGGCACCTTCACGCTGCCGGCCGACGTGCAGTGGCTGCGCGACGACGAGTGGAACGCCGCCGACGGCGCCAAGTCCACGTGGGCGAGCGCCGCGCAGTGGGAGGCCTACGACAAGGACCCGGCCGTGGGGCTGGGCGATGACAACCCGGCCGGCTCGGCGAGCGCCGCGGACGCGGACGTGCCGCGCACCGTGGCCACCGACGCCGACGGCACCTACACCTTCCCCAACCTGATGAGCCAGGAGTGGGTGGGCTCGGGCGCCGACCGCAAGCTGGTGGTGTACGCCTACAAGGCGCGCGTGACCGACCTGGATTGGTGGAACCGCTACTACGGCACCGCCAAGCTCAAGGAGGGCACCGACCGCGACGCCGACTCCGACCTGGTGTACGCCGACGGCTACCTCATGGGCGCCGATGAGTACGACGTGCTGCTGCAGCTCTCTGACGGCAAGTGCTCGCCCAAGTCCAACGGCTTCACCGGCCTGAACTCCAAGAACCCGAACAACCGCAAGGACGAGGCCGCGGGCGGCGTGGCCGACGTGACGAGCGACACCCGCACCTACGACCTGGCGTGGGGCATCGACCGCGACGGCAACGACGGCGGCCTGCGCAAGCCGCAGCTGCAGTCCATCAGCGGCCTTCTGTGGCAGGATGCCGACGGCGCCATGACGCAGCTCGACGGCACCGACTACAACGGCCTGCGCGACGAGGACGAGCCCGGCCTGGCCGGCAAGCGCGTCATCCTCAAGCAGTGGTACTACGTGCCGAGCGCCGACGGCGCCTCCGGCACGTGGCACCAGAACGTGAACTTCGGCAACGACGCCTACACCGACGCCGCCGTGAAGAACGGCGTGGACACGCCGACCGACGGCGCCGCGGCCATGAAGGTGATCCCCGGCTCCACGCTGGACGCCACCCACCGGGGCGTCTGGGTGCTCACGGCCGATGGCTCCGCCGATGCCGAGGCCGGCCGCTACACCTTCGCCAACCTGCCCACCCGCTACGCCGAGCCGCACCAGGGCACCAAGCCCGGCGCCGAGTACCTGGCCGGCTACACGGTGGAGCTGTGGGGCGGCAACGCCGAGGACGCCCTGCAGGGCATCCCGGCCACGCTCTACCAGCAGCCGGCTGACGATGCCACGCCTGCCGACGTGGCGGCCGACGTGCTGAACTCCCAGGCCTACAACGGGCGTGACGTGGTGAGCGCCGGCGCGCTGGCCGGCGGCGCGACCACGCCCTACACCGCGAACAACTACCCGCTGCAGTGGCACGAGCTCACCGCCCAGGACACCTACGCCGCGGGCACGGGCGACGACGCCGTCACGTACACCAAGTACACGATGGACGGCATGATCGTGCTGGCCGGCAAGGCCGAGGACAACAGCCAGGCCTCCACCACGGTGACCTCCGGCGGCCTGAGCTTCGACTGGACGCTCGGTCGCGACGAGGTCAACCTCAACGGCGGCTTCGGCTTCTACGGCACCGCCCAGGTGAGCGGCTTCGTGTTCCAGGACAAGAACGTCGACGGCTTCTACACCGACGACGACGCCCTGGCCGAGGGCGAGAAGAAGACGGGCGACAAGCCGGTGGCCGGCGAGACGCTCCAGATTGCCCAGTGGTTCTTCGTGCCCGCGGGCACGAAGGCCGCCGACGGCCGCGATATGGTGGAGGCCCTCAAGGCCGCCGGCTACCAGGAGACGGCCGATGCCGCCACCAACGACATCGACCGCACCACGAGCGCCGACGGCGTGTGGGTGCGCTCCAAGACGTTCAGCTACCGCACCAACGTATCCGAGCTGCCGGCGGGCGTGACCGTCGACGGCGCGGGCAACACCGTGGCGCTCGACAGCCGCGTCAAGGTGGACGCCGCCGGCTACTTCGAGGGCGCGGTGACCGACGCCGACGGCATCTACGGCTTCGACGAGCTGACCCCCTATGTGTATGTGGATACGCTGGCCGAGGGCGAGGGCGACGCCGCCACGTCCCAGCTGCGCGACATCCAGCCGTACTTCGCGGGCCGCACCCATGTGAACCTGCCCGTGGGCGACGTGGTGATCGGCGGCGCGACCGCAGCCGACGAGGGCGAGCAGCCCGGCGAGCCTGAGCAACCCGCGGAGCCGGTGATCGGCGAGGGCGTGACCGTGGACGCCATCGACGGCGAGGCCGACCCGCTGCGCACCCGCGCGGCCCAGGTGACCTCCGACAAGCTCTATATGGCGGCCTACCGCGTCATCCTGGACGAGGTCGAGCCCGACTACGCCATCACCTTCCCGCATCAGGGCCTGCTGCCCGACCAGAAGCCCGGCCAGGACATCACCACCGATTCTGACGCCGTGCGCAAGACGGGCAACATCATCAACCTCGTCGAGGAGGTCGACGGCGAGACCAAGGCCGACGGCTCCGCCGGCCCGCGCGTCGACGGCTATGTCATCGTGGCCACCGAGCTGGGCGACGACGTCACGGATGACGCCCGCGGCCAGTACCAGATGAACAAGGCCTGCTCGTCGGAGAACACCGAGGCGTTCTACAACGGCAAGCGCTACGACCTGCCGCGGCCCACGACCGAGGTCATGGCGGGCGGCGACGCCGGCCTGGTGGAGCTGCTCAAGGCCAACATCGCCGGCCGCGTGTGGGACGACCGCAACTACGACGGCATCCAGGCCACCAAGACGGTGGACGGCAAGGTGGTCACCGACAACGACGCCGAGCCTGGCATCGCCGGCAACGAGATGCGCCTGACCCAGTGGATCTACGTCTCGCCCGAGAAGTGGGCGCAGTTCGCCGCGGATCACGCCGACCTGGTGACCGGCTCGCAGGACGTGGTGGACGCCGCGCTCGTGCCCGGCTCGGTTGACGCCGACCATCCGCACGGCACGCTCAAGCAGGGCGTGTGGCTGCGCAACCTCCTGTTCGGCAAGGACCGCTACACGGCCTTCACCGATGCGGACGGCGTGCACCATCCCTACGTGACCGATTCTGAGTACCACGGCAACGGCATCGTGAAGGTGTGGACCTCCGACGGCTCCAACGTGGCCAACGGCGGCCAGGAGCAGGGCGTCTACCTCTTCGACAAGCTGCCCACCGTGTGCGTGGTGCAGTCCACCACCGGCGAGGCCGACGAGTTCTACCTGGCGGCCTACCGCGTGGAGATCCCGGCCATGAACCAGACCACGGCCCTCGACGGGCCGAAGGCCGCCGACGGCGCCAACCCGGCCGAGGACGGCGTGGCCGGCAGCGCCGCCGACACGTGGCTGCTCACCCGCCATCGCGCGCTCGACGCCGCGGGCAACGCGCTCGTGTCCACCGACTCCGACGTGGCCGACCTGAGCGCCGGCAACATCGGCGTGGCCGGCGGCTACATCGTGTGCCAGCAGAACTCGCAGAAGCAGGGCGACACGACCGACCGCAAACTCAACGGCCAGATCATCCTGTCTCAGACGACTGACGAGAAGGGCAACACCACCGAGGACGTGAACGACTCCAACAACATGTCCTCCGATGATGTGATCTACGACTGGATGAAGGAGGTGCCCGACGGGTCCGGCCTGTACCATGGCGGCGACATCGGCGAGGTGCTCCCGCCGTACCAGACCATCTCCGGCACCGTGTGGCTGGACAAGTCCAACGACGGCGTCCAGAACACCTACCGCGACGACGTGGCCGGCGTGACGGCTGATGAGCCCGGTATCGCCGGCGTGCAGGTGTCGCTTGAGCGCTACTACTACGTGGCCGACGGCGGCGCCGACTGGAAGTGGGACACGCAGTGGGCGGATGAGGCCCCGACGCAGTTCCGCGACCAGTACGCGTCTGCCCGCAACGACATGGTTCCGGGCGTGGGCGCCTGGGAGAAGGGCGGCGCGAACGTCGATGGCGAGGGCTTCGCGCTCGACGCCGACGGCCACCACGTGTACGACCTGGACGGCTACGGCTACGCCAACGTGCTCACCGACGCCGACGGCCGCTTCTCCTTCGACACGCTCAAGAGCTCCGATGTGCGCCGCGTGGACGCCGCCGGCAACCTGGTGGCGCCCAACGAGGCAGGGGAGTGGCCCGCCGGCTCGCGCGAGGCCGTGGTCATCTACGGCTACAAGGTGCGCCTGACCGACGAGAAGTTCCGCAGCCGCAACCTGCTGGCCGCCAACCTCAAGGTGGACGACCCGGGCGTGGACGGCACCGTTCCCGACTACACCAACGACTCCGACCTGGTGTACACCACCGGCTACGCCATGGCCGACGACGAGTACGCCGTCCTGCTCAACGTGGCTGACGACGACGCGTACCTGACGAGCGACGAGAACGCCGACCCGACCAAGGTGTCGGTGGTCTCGCAGCCGAGCAACGTGGTGAGCGCCGGCAACTCGTTCAACCCGAACCAGGACGAGGCCGACCGCTACGGCCGCCTGCCCGCTCCCACGGGCATGGACCGCTTCACCGCGGAGGACGCCGGCCACGACGGCGCGAGCGCCCTGCTGGCCTACGACCGCGCCAAGGGCGCCGACCGCAGCCGCAACGACCTGGGCATCATGGAGATCCCGACCCACTTCATCAGCGGCTACGTGTGGGCCGACACCAACTACGACGGCGTGTACGACACTACTAATAACAACAAGTTCACCGTGGACGGCAAGCCCTACGAGGAGCGCGGCCTGGTGGGCAAGAAGGTCATCCTCAAGCAGTGGTACTTCAAGCCTGCCGCGGGCGATGCCACCCACACCAAGGGCGAGTGGATCCAGGTGGAGAACTTCACCAACCGCGACGCCGCCCAGGCCAGCGTGGGCCGCTCCGTCTCGCTGGCGACGCTCTCGGCCATCGCCAAGGCCTCCGGCACGCCGGCGGCCCGCGATGCGGCGGTGGAGTGCTCGACGCTCACCCAGGCGGCTGCGGCCGACGGCTCCACGATGGACGGCTACTACCTGTTCGACCGTCTGCCGGTGTACGTGGCCGTGGACGGCACCGAGTACCTGGCCGGCTACACCGTGGAGGTGCAGGGCGGCACGGAGGCGACGGCCCTCAACTTCCCCGTCACCAAGGCGGAGGAGACCCAGGCGGGCCAGAACTCGACGGCGCACGTCATCGGCACCCAGCTGGTGGGCACGACCGACGTGGCCTACCGCCCGGCTGCGGGCGCGGTGGCCGACAACGCCTACGCCAACACCGACTACCCGCTGTTCTGGGGCAACCTGACCGGCCAGGCGTTCATGGAGGATACCTACAACGCGGGCGACGGTGATCCGGCCAACCCGGTGAACGCCGCCGCGACCAACGTGGCCAACACCTCCAACTCCACCCTGGACGGCATGATCGTGCTGGCGGGCAACACCACCGCCTACACCCAGGACGACAACTACCGCGTCATCCAGACCCGCGCCAACGGCGACGGCACCACCACGACGGTGGGCTTCGACATGGCCACGGGCCGCGACGAGGAGCTGCTCTCGGCCGGCTACGGCTACTTCGGCACCTCCACCGTGGGCGGCACCGTGTGGTTCGACGCCGACTTCGATGGCGCCCAGGAGGTGGGCGCCGCCGGCGAGTACGGCATCAACGACCAGGAAGTGCGCCTGACCCAGTGGTACTACCTGAGCGGCACCGCGAACGGCGACGGATCGGTGTTCACCGCCGCGGCCGTGACCAACAACAAGGGCCAGCAGCTGCGCCCGACGCGCACCTTCGCCGTGAAGGCCGCTGACGGCAGCCTGCTCATCGACGACATCGAGCTCACGCGCGACGCCGCCGGCGCGGTGGTGGGCGCCTGGGTGCGCAACCCGAACTTCGGCGACAAGATCATCACCGACGTGCCGCTGTTCGACGAGAACGGCGACCCGGTGCCCAACGTGGACGGCAGCCAGGCCACCAAGCAGGAGGTCAGCTACGCCGGCTACGCGAGCACCCTCACCGGCCCCGACGCCGTGACCGGCGCCGACGGGGTGTACGCCTTCCCCGAGCTGCTGCCCTACGTGCAGTTCGACGCCGACGGCGCGCCGCTCTACCCGGGTGAGGCGGCCGAGGCGGCCACCGACGACGTGCTGGCCATCGCCGCGTACCGCGTGACGCTGTCCAGCCTGCCCGAGGGCCACGTGCTCACGGCCTACCACAGCGCCGCGGCGGCCACCGACGACGATTCCGACGCTGCCCGCGACGTGCTGCGCCAGCAGACGGTTACCAGCTACCCGCAGTTCAAGGCGACCGGCGAGCAGGACGACAATCTCTACGCCCAGTCCACCGGCTTCATCGTGACGGCCAACGCCGCCACTCCGGCGGGCAACACGCCCTACGTCAAGACCATCGGCGGCGTCCGCTACGACGTGGCCAACCAGGTGGCGACGCGCTCCAACGTGAACAGCGGCCTGTACGTGGTGCCGCAGAAGACCATCGACGGCATGGTGTGGGACGACACCGAGGCCGACGACAACACGGCCTCCGACGGCATCCTCGACAACGGCGAGTTGGGCCTCGCCGGCCAGAAGGTGCTCGCCACCCAGTGGTACTTCGTGCCCAAGGGCGACGGCACCGCCGACGATCCGCTCGCCCAGATTCCCGCCGGCTACACGGTGGAGTGGGTGCGCGCCGACGGCTCCGTGGCCGACGAGCCCGCCACCGCCGGCGACGGCTTCCACGCCGTGCCCGCCGGCGTCCAGGGCGCCTGGGTGAAGAACGGCGGCTTCGGCAACGACTGGCTGTCCACCGTGCCCGCCGCTGACGGCTCCGGCACGCGCGTGCCCGCCCAGACCGGCGGCACGCTGGAGGCCGAGGCCGACGGCGCCACGCGCGACGTGGTGTCCGTGCTCACGGCCGATGGCGAGGACGGCACGACGCTCGGCCGCTACGCCTTCGACCACCTGCCCTCCGCGGTCATGAAGACCAACGCCACCACCGGCGTCGACCAGTACTTCCTGGCCGGCTACCGCGTGGAGCTGGAGAAGGTCAACGACACGTCTGCCGACGGCACCGACCCGTGGCACCTGACCTCCTACCAGCAGGGCTCCGACGTGACGAAGGACTCCGACGCGTCGCTCGCCAAGCGCGGCTTCACCGTGAAGGACAGCTTCATCATCGCCAACCGCGACCGCGCCAACGACGGCCAGGTCATCCTGGCCTCGCCGGCGGCCGCCGGCACCGCCGGCATCGCCGAGAGCCTGGTGAACATCCCGGCTAAGCACGCCATGGACACCGCCGACGCCGTCCGCTACGAGTGGACGCTGCCGGCCGACCGCGCGGCAGGCGACGTGGGCGAGATCGAGCCCGCGTACCGCTCCATCGCCGGCTATGTGTGGCGAGACAACGATTACCACGACGGTCTGTACACCCATGAGCCTGGCACCTACGAGGATCTGGACACGGGCGAGGAGATCACCCTGACCAAATCTGAGGAAGGCCGCTTCCCGAAGGTCGTCTACCTGCGCCAGTGGTACTTCGACCCCGAGGCCGATGGCGGTAAGGGCGCCTGGAAGGGCACGCGGGAATACGGCAATGACTACAGCGACACGGCGTCGTTCTGCTGGCGCACCGCGCTGACTGAGCCTGCCGATGCCGACCGCGGCACGCTGAACGGCTACTACGAGTTCAGCGACCTGCCGGTACGCGTCATCGTGGATGGCAGGGAGTACCTGGCCGGCTACACGGTGTGCGTGATGGGTAACCTGGGCTTCACGGCCACTATCACGGAGTCCACGCGTACCGACGACCCCAACGTCGTGCCCTATGACAGCTGGAACTCCAAGAGCCACCCGATGGTGACCTCTACTAGCGGAACGACCCTGATCGAGCGCTATGGCCAGGGCATGTTCCCGCTGTATCGCCAGGTGGCGACCTCTTCGAACGGCGATATCCACACCCTGGACTCCATGCTGGTGCTGGCCGGCTCGCAGACCAAGGACGCCACTGACGGCTCGGTGGCGCCGAGCCAGTACAAGGTGAACGCCACGGACGCCGCGAGCACTCTCGCCCAGTTCGACCTGACCTACGGCAAGAGCGAGAAGCGCATCAACGGCGGCTTCGTGGAGCCCCCGGCGGCCCCCATCACCGGCTATATCTGGAACGACGCCGACTACGATGGCGTGCGAGACGAGGACGAGGAGGGCGTCGCCGGCGTGCGCGTGCGCGTCGAGCAGTATTACTGGGGCCCGCTGACCGATGCGGCCGATGCGCCCTACGGTTGGATCGCCACGGGCGCCGAGATTCTGCCCGCGGTTACTTCCGACGGCGTGGCCGACAGCGACAACGTCCACAACCTGGTGAAGGGCCAGTACTATCTGGAGGCCCTGCCTACCAGCCACAAGCCCGATGAGACCAAGCCCCAGAGCTACCTGGCCGGCTACCGCATCTACGTTGAGTCGCTGCCGGCAGGGGCCACGATCACCCGCGCCCATGCGGCATCCGACCTCGACGGCTACGCCACTGAGTCCGACCTGCTCCGCGGCGCGGCTGATGCCGACCGTAATCTGCCGCTGGTGAACCGCTTCGATCAGAGGAACGACCTCGACGAGGGTGCCACCCAGGCCTCTCGTGCTGATGGCATGGTCATCACCGCACGCAAGAAGCTTAACGACGTGGCGGCTGAGAGCCTGGTCACCTATGAGGGCGTCACCTACGACTTGACCTCCAACGTGCAGATCCAGCAGGGCGGCGACGCCGGCCTGGTGTTCATCCCCTCCACCACCATCGAGGGCGTGGTGTGGGACGACAGCTACCATGCCGAGTCCGACCCGGTCATCGACATCGCCGCCCGCGAGCGCTCCTACAACGGCGTCCGCGACGGCGTGACCTACGACGAGTGGGGCAACGAGGTCATCTCCAAGCCGGAGCCCGGCCTGGAGAACCGCCTCATGAAGATGACCCAGTGGGTGTACGACGACGCCGCTGACACGTGGAGCCTGGTGCCCGGCTCCACGCGCTCGGTGCTGACCGCCGACGAGCTGGTGCGCGACGACGACGGCAACGAGACGGGCGTGGACGAGAACAAGCGCGGCACCTACGCGTTCGCCAACGTGCCCTCGGCCATCATGAGCACCCGCTCCGACACCACGGTGTCGGTGGCCCGCACCTACGACGAGGATCGCCACGCCAACGCCGCCGAGAGCTTCTTCGGCGACACCTACGCGCTTGCGTCCTACCAGGTGGAGCTCATGGGCCTGGACGAGGCGACCTTCGACGAGGACGGCAACCCGGCCGGCGCCAACGCTGACGGCACGGCCGACGGCATGTGGATGCTCACCCGCTACCACCAGGGGACCGATGAGCGCCGCGACTCCGACGCCGAGACCTCCGACCGCACCGGCACCGCTGGCGGCATCGTCGTGAGCGACCAGACCTCCGTGGCCGGCCAGGCTGGCACCCGCGAGGGCTCGCCGGTGGCCGTGGCCGCCGGCAGCGGCGAGGGCGCCCGCATCGTGGTGGCCCGCGAGGGCGTGCAGAAGGGCGAGGGCGTCACTAACGCCACCAACCTGGCCTCGGCTGCGGACTACGTGACCGTGCCGGTGAGCCAGCTGGTGCAGGACGCCACGGCCGCCACGGCCTCCTACGACTGGCTCACCGTGGGCACCGGCACCGTGGCCGGCGGCAACGTCGGCGCTGTGCGTCCCACGCGCCAGTCCATCAACGGCATCCTCTGGGATGACGGCTACCATGAGCTGACCGATCCGGCCATGGACGAGCTGGCCCGCAAGAACGCCAACAACGGCATCCAGGACATCCGCGAGCGCGGCCTGAACGGCTACGCCCTCGACCTCGACCGCTACTGGTACGACACCGACACCGATACGTGGGTGAAGGACGATACCTATCAGTATCAGACCGTCACCCGCACGCCTGATGGCTCCGGCGGCTTCACCGAGCAGGTGACCGACGGCACCACGACGCGCAAGGAGCTCATCACCACCATCGCCCGCCCCGACCTGATGCCCGTGCTCAACCTGGGCACCGGCCAGGCCCTGGAGGGCGCGCGCCTGGTGCAGAACGGCTTCTACGAGTTCGACGACCTGGAGACCGCCGGCATCGTGACCGTGGACGGCAAGGAGCGCCGCGTGGTCTACGGCTACCAGGTGCGCGTGACCGACGAGCGCGTGGTCGACAACAAGATGATGAAGGCCAAGTACCGCGTGAGCGACGCCGACGGCAACCCCGTGGACTACCTGGTCAACTCCGACCTGACCGAGGACAACGAGCTCACCGCCGCCGACGAGTACATCGTGCTGCTGGAGGTGGTGGACAACCAGGGCGCCACGCCGGACGGCCGCGTGTCCCACGAGTCCAACATCATCTACGCCCCGGCCTCCAACAACCATGACCAGACCAAGCCCGCCAAGCGTGACGCCAACGGCGATATCGTCTACGACGTGGACGAGGAGACCGGCAAGAAGACGATCGTGGCGGACGACGACTTCTCCAACGTGAAGAAGGACGGCGCCGGCCGCTTCGCCTACGACCTGATGATGGGCGTGGACCGCACCGGCAACGACGGCGGCCTCATCACGCCGCCCACCTACGACATCTCCGGCTTCGTGTGGGAGGACGCCGACTACGACGGCATCTACAACTACGAGCCCGAGCAGCGCTACGACGCCGACGGCGAGCCGGAGCCCGAGCTGTACTCCGAGCGCGGTTACGGCGGCAAGAAGGTCATCCTGCACAAGTGGTACTTCGACCCGCGGAATGGCTGGGTGCCCGATGGCGATAAGGAGATGCTCACCGACGCGGTGGCGCATCCCGACGGCATCACGGGCTACTACGTGTTCGAGGACCTGCCCACCGCGCGCCTCGGCGCCGACGGCTCCACGTGGTACCTGGCCGGGTACACGCTGGAGGTGAGCGGAGCCAACGACGACGAGGGCATGATGTCGCTGCTCGTCACCGGCTACGAGTGGGATACCACCAAGCGCGATGCGCGCAACAGCAAGGCCCAGCCCATGGCCCAGAACGGGGAGCTCGCGCCCTTCGGCTACGCGGACGGCAACTTCCCCGTGGCCCTGAGCAAGGGTAACGTGCAGACCGGATCGGCGGCTGACGCCGAGGGCGCCGTGGACGGCGACGGCGGCGAGCGCATCTCCAAGAACGTGATGGACGGGCACATCATCCTGGCCGGCATCGCCAACCAGAGCTTCCCCGGCCAGTCCATCAGCACCACGCGCGACGGTCAGAAGCTCGCCTTCGACTTCGCCGGCGGCCAGGACCAGACGGCCATGAACGCCGGCTTCGCGCCGCCGGACTACACCAACCTCATCGGCCTGGTGTGGTACGACGAGAACTACGACGGCCTGTTCGAGGACGAGAACGGCCTGGAGGACATCCAGGTGGTGCTGGCCCAGTACTACTTCGTGCCGCAGATGACCGCCGACGGCCGCCAGCTGTTCTACGACGAGGAGAGCAACAAGGACCTCACCGCCGAGGACATCGCCGCCGACAAGTACCAGAACGTCATGTACTGGGTGGAGGAGGCCGACGGCACCGCCAGCCTGCACATCGACACGCACTACCCGCATCCCGACCTGATCGAGTCGGGTGGCACCGTGTACCTGGTCCAGGGCTCCATGCGCTACCCCTACGATCTGCTCGTCGAGCGCGATCTGCGCACGATGCGCGCCAAGGGCACGTGGGTGCTCAACGACAACTACGACGGCAACGGCGGTCAGAACGCGCCGGACGACGGCGACACGGATCCCGAGGAGCCCACGCTGACCGACGACGAGAAGGCCGAGATCATGGCGCTGGCCGACGCCGACGCCATGCTCGTGTGGATTGCCGACCCGGCTCGCACCCTGGTCCAGCTGAAGGGTCTGGCTGAGCTGCGCGCAGGCTTCATCGACGGCACCGAGACCGGCACGCCGGCCACGGCCGTGAAGGAGGCGCTCGACAAGCGCATCGCCGAGCTGGAGAACCCGGATGCGACCGAGCCGGGCGACGGCGAGGGTGACGGCAGCGGCTCGGGCGACGGCTCGGGCGACGGCGCTGGCGATGGTGCTGGCGACGGCGACGGCTCGGGCGACGGCTCGGGCGACGGCGCTGGCGATGGTGCTGGCGACGGCTCCGGCGAGGGCGCCGAGGGCGGCGACGGCTCCGAGGCGAACCCTGACGGCGAGCAGCCGACGGCTCGTGCGCTCGCGATGCGCCGCGCGGCGGCCCTGCCGCTGGCGGACGACGCCGAGGGCGACGACGAGCCGGCTAAGACGGAGTCGTACCACCAGGTGACCTTCACCGATGCCGACGGCAACTATAACTACGAGAACCTGCCGGCCTACGTGCTCATCGACGACAAGGCCGACCCGACCAATCCCGGCACGGAGAACATCTACCAGCCGCAGGATCCGGCCCAGGCGGCCAAGGACGACGTGAAGTTCGAGACGGCCACGCCGTACCTGGCGGGCTACGCGGTGTTCGTCGTGAAGAAGGGCGAGTACCTGGTCTCCCGCTTCCACGTGGACACCGGCTCCGACAAGACCGACTCCGACCTGCGCGAGTTCGACGCCGTCATGTCGGGCGACTACAACAACATCAACGACCATGACGAGATCTACGCCGTGGTGGCGCGCAAGTCGCGTGAGGGCGACTACGCCAACTTCGCCAACGATCGCTACGAGGTGACCTACAAGGGCATCAAGTACGACCTGGCGAACCGTCTGCGCCTCAAGCACGCCGGCGACGCGGGCCTGGTCACCCAGGATCCCGTGCGCGTGGCCGGCCGCGTGTGGAACGACGCCAACGCCGACGGCCTGCAGGACTTCACTGAGGCCGAGGGGCCGGAGGGCGAGCTCATCCAGGTGCCCACCGAGGACGAGCGCGGCATCAACGGCGCCTACGTGCGGCTGACGCGCTACTGGTACGACATCACGGGCGTCGGCTCGCTCGAGGACGTGCCGGGCCAGGGCCACGACGAGGATCTCACCCCGGACAACTCCGAGCTGCCCGAGGAGACGATCGAGCACATCAACGGCCTGAAGACCGCCATCGAGACGGCGCTTGAGGCCGACGTGGCCGCCGAGCGCGACCTCAACGAGGCCCAGGAGGCCGTCGACGCCGGCAAGCCCGGCGCTGAGGAGGCCCTGGCCGCGGCTCAGGCCCGTAAGGACGAGACCCAGGCTGCCAAGCAGGCGGCCGTGGACGCCGCCGTCGCGTGGATCACCGAGCCCAAGCCGGGTGTGGCCGCCGACGAGTGGATGAAGGGCCCGGCCCGCACCTACGAGGAGCTGCTCGGCTTCGAGAAGGTGGCCTGGACCTACCTCTACGCCTTCACCGAGGGCCCGGACGGCACCATGACCGGCGACCCGGTGTTCGAGGAGCTGCGCGAGGAGTTCTTCGTCTGCACCTTCGTGGTGAGCAAGGACATGGAGTTCGACGACTCCGAGCGTGGCGTGTGGCGTCGCGACTGGTCCTTCAGCCAGGAGGACGTGCCCGTGCTGCGCGAGGGTGCCGAGGGCACCTACACCGACTACTACGACCTGACCGACGCCGACCTGGCTCACCTCTCCGCGCTGCTGCCCGACGAGGTCGTGCTTGACGAGCTGGGCCGCACCACCTTCCCGGGCTCGGTGTTCACCACCACGGTGTCCAACGGCGACTGGGAGTTCTGGGCCAAGGGCACCGGCAACCACTACCTCGAGAAGCGGGGCGAGACGGTGAAGGTGCTCTACGGCTACCGCGCCGAGGTCATCAGCTATCCCGACACCGAGGACTACGTGCCCACGCTGCAGCATGTGGGCGCGGGCGACCCGACGCTGGGGCTCATCGACTCCGACTTCGACGACGCCACCCAGGCCCTGCGCCCGAACGGCGTGGACGTGGTAGACGACGCCAAGCAGAGCCTCACCGACACGGTGCAGGTGGGCAAGCTCATCGTGCTGGCGCGCCTGGCCGATGACAACGAGGCGTCCTCCACGGAGGGCCCCGGCGCCCGCTACTCGCAGATGAGCGGCGGCCAGATCTCGCCGGCCGACCCGTCGGTCGACGAAGAGCCCGAGCCGGAGCCGGAGCCTGAGCCGACTCCTGACCCGGCGGATCCGGACCCGGACTATCCCGACCTGACCGTGGCGGAGTGCGACGCCATTCGCGCCCTGCCCGACGCCGAGGCCGACCTGCTGGCGTGGGTGGCCGACGCCGACCGCACCGTTCACCAGCTGAGGGCCCTGCTGGTGCTGAAGGCCGCGTTCCTCGACGGCGATGGCGCCGCTGCTCCCGAGCAGGCGGCCGTCAAGCAGGCCGTGGCCGACCGCATCGCCGCGCTTGAGGCTGCGGGTGACGGCACCGGCGATGCCGGCGTGTCCGGCGCGGCGCTGCTGTCCGCGGCGGTCGACGCCCTGCCGGCGGTTGCCGCGGCGTCGCGGGCCGACGTGCCGGTGGGCCATGCCGATAGCGTGGACCAGCTGGCTGACATGCTCGACTGGATCGGCAACGCCACGCTCTCGCAGCTGCGCAACCTCACCGACGAGCAGCGTGCCCTCATCGAGGCGCATCAGATGCTGAAGAGCGCCTACGAGGAGCGCCTGGCGTACCTTGAGTCGCTGCTAGGCTCCTCGGGGTGGTCGGACATCAACTGGCGCGACAGCCTCGATCACGGCTATGGCGTGGTCAAGCTGGCCAAGGCCCATATCTCCGGCGTGGTGTGGCTCGACGCCAACTACAACGGCATCCATGATGCGGGCGAGGGCACGGGCATCGCCAACGTGCCGGTCAAGCTGACCCGTTATTGGTACGGCAAGGATGCCAGCGGCCGCATGACCTGGATCGCTGACGACAAGTACAATGCCAAGCCCATCTGCCTGACCAGCTCTGCCGCCGATGGCTCGTGGATCTTCGACGAGCTGGACGTGGCCGGCAAGCGCATGGTGGACGGCGTGGAGACCGTGGTGCTCTACGGCTACCAGGTGACGGTCGAGGACCTGCCGAAGGGCTACGGCGTGACCGTGATGAACCAGGGCTCCGACGAGACGGCGGACTCCGACCTGGACGAGATGACCAAGCTTCTCCAGCCGGCCGACCCGCATGGCGGCATGATCGTGCTGGCGGGCGTGTCTACCCGTCCCGACCTGGCGGTCGCGGGTTCCTCGGTGCACCTGGCCGGCCCGGGCAACACCGCCTGGGTGGTCGGCGAGGGCGTCGACTGCGACTACAACGACACGGGCCTGCTGCCCTACGCGCTGGCCTCCATCGCCGGCATCGTGTTCGAGGATCCGGAGGGCGACGGCCTGAAGGGCTCCACCGCCATCGGCCTGTTCGGCCGCCCGGTGTACCTCGACCGCATGGTGCTCGACGTGGATGCCGAGTTCGGCTTCAACGCCCCGAGCTACGTGTCTACGGCCCTCAAGGCCATCACCGCCGACGGCGTCGACGGCGCGGGCACGTGGACCGAGGTGGCCTCCGCCATGACGGCCGTCGACGGCTCGTACCGCTTCGACAACCTGCCCATGGTGGACGGCCAGGATCGCCCGTATCTGTACCGGGTGCGCTCGATCCTGCCGGATGGCACCGAGTTCGTGGCCGTCAACGTGGGCAACGACGACAACAACGACAGCGACTGGTGGAACCTGCTGGGCTCCCAGACCGTGGGCATCACCCCCGGCATGGCGGTGCTCGGCGCCTTCCACGCCGGCCGCACCGAGCCCAACGCCTACGGCCAGCGCTTCAACCTGCTGACGCCCTACAACTGGACGCCGGAGGTCGGACGTGCCGTCGATTTGGGCATGAAGGTCAAGGACGAGGAGAAGCTCCTCGGTCGTGACCCGCTGCGTCCCTACAAGCTGGTGTGGGACGAGCGCGAGGGCCGCTGGAAGATGCTGCCGCAGACCGGCGACAGCATGCTCCTGCTCAACTGCATGGCCCTCGCCAGCCTGGGTGCCCTCCTCATCCTGCTGTTGGCCATGCGCCGCCGCAAGGACGACGAGGAAGAGGAGTAAGAGATAGGCGGCCGTCTCTCTGGACGGCCGCCTATCAGGCGGGGGAGGGGCGGCCGCTGATGCGGCCGCCCTTTTTTGTGCTGTCCCTGAAGCCGTGGCGGGCTCTGCCGGCTCGCTGGGGCGCCCTCGTCGGCCCGCCAAGGCGGCGGGGCGCTCTGCCGCCCGGCCCCGTCTCCCGCGCTGTCAGCGATAGGCGGCTGCCTATCGGGTCGGCCGCCGATGCGATTCCCTCTTTCCGCCTCGCCCTCAAGCCCCCTCGGCCCCGTCGGCCCGCTAGGACGGAGAGGTGCCCCCCCCGGCTCTGTTCCCCGTGCCGTCTTCTCGGTTCCGTCTCCCCGGCGCCATCCGCTACGCCCCGCGCGCCGCCTCGGCGCGCCCGCGACTGGACGGGGGCCCCGTCCCCGGCGCCCAGCCGGGCGAGCCCCGCG
>NZ_QWKK01000041.1 GCF_009911695.1 Enterorhabdus sp. P55
TCACGCCCCTGCCCGTGCCCGCCGCCGCGGCTGGCGCCGGCGCGCCGGGCGACGACGCGGCTTTCGCAGGCGCACCCGCCGCCACCGTCCGCTCCCGCGGCGGCTCCCCTGTCCGCGACTCGTCTGCGCTGGGCGCGCTGACCGATCCGGCCGACCTGGACGCCGCCATCGCCGCGCACCCCTACGCGCGCCCGAACCGCGTGCAGCTACGCGGCATGCTCACGCCGCTCGAGTACGCCATCACGCAGAACGGCGCCACCGAGCGACCGTTCTCCCACCCCCTCGACGAGGTGTTCGAGCCCGGCATCTACGTGGACGTGGTCACCGGCGAGCCGCTGTTCTCCTCCTCTGACAAGTTCGACGCCGGCTGCGGATGGCCCGCGTTCTCGCACCCCATCGCGCCGTCGGTGGTCACCGAACACGAGGACGTCTCGCAGTCGTGGATGTCCCGCACCGAGGTTCGCAGCCGCGTCGGCGAGAGCCATCTCGGCCACGTCTTCACGGACGGCCCGCTCGAATCGGGCGGCCTGCGCTACTGCATCAACGGCGCCGCCTTGCGGTTCGTCCCCTACGCCGAGATGGACGCCGCCGGCTACGGCTACCTCAAGCCCGCCGTCCGCGAGCGCGCCGCCTAGCGCATCCCCGCGCCTGCGACTGGACGACAGCCCCGCCCCCGGCGCCTGGCCGGGCAAGCCCCCCTTCCCGCGCGCCTCCGAGGCGCCCCCAACGCCTGGCTGGTCGAGCCCCGCACGTCCAGCGCGCCTCCGAGACGCCCAACGCCATCGCGCCCCGCTCCCCGACCTCCGAAAAACCGCCGCCGCCCGCAAATCGGGGCGGTTATGCACCGGCCGGCGCGCCCGCGAGCCGGCCCAGGGCGCCCCGCCCCCGCCAAAGCCCCAGGTCGCCGGATGCCGGGCGCGCCCGAGGACGCCGTGGAGGCGGGAGGGCGGGTGCATAACCGCCGAAATCTGCAGCCAGGGGCCGCTTTTCCAAGGGCGCGCCCCGCACGCCACTCGTCCAGGCCCCGCGTCCCAGTGCCCCCCATCGCCAGCACGTTCCCTGCGCCCCGCAAGCCCACACACCCGCACGCCTCCGGCCCCCGCGCGTCCCATGTCCCCGCCTCCCACGCCTCCGGGGTCTTGCGCGCCCGCGCCCCCGGCCTCCGAAAAACCGCCCCTGTCCGCAAATCGGGGCGGTTATGCACCGGCCGGCGCGCCCGCGAGCCGGCCCGGGGCGCCCCGCCCCCGCCAAAGCCCCAGGTCGCCGGATGCCGGACGCGCCCGAGGGAGCCGTGGCGGCGGGAGGGCGGGTGCATAACCGTCTCGTTTTGCAGCCGCGGGCCGCTTTCCCCGGGGCGCGCCCTTCACGCCGCGCGCCCAGGCCCCGCGTCCCAGTGCCCCCTCATCGCCACCCGCACCCGTGCCAGCCCCCCCCCGCCGCCCACGCACCCCGGCGACGCCCCGACGCCCCGCCCCCGCCCACCCCACGCGCCTAACGCATCGGCTCCCCCTGCTTCACGGACGGGCAACGCCCGGGCGACGGGAGCAACCATGACCGGCGCGCGCACCATACTAGAAGGCAGCACCCGGCCCGAGAGGAGCGCGCCGCGCCGCATGAGGCTCACGGAAAACATAGCCGCCATCTGGCGCGTCTTCACCCGCGACGTGCGGCGTCTGCTGCGCAACCCCGTAGCGCTCATCGTCGTGGCGGGCGTGTGCCTCATGCCCTCGCTCTACGCCTGGTACTGCATAGCCGCCAACTGGGATCCCTACCAGAACACCGCGTCCATCAAGGTGGCCGTGGCCAACTTGGACGAGGGCGCCGACAGCGCCGTGGCCGGCCACCTGGAAGTGGGCGACCAGGTGGTGGAGAAGCTCCACGACAACCACCAGCTGGGCTGGCAGTTCACCGACGAGGAGCAGGCCCGCCGAGGCGTCGAGTCCGGCGAGTACTACGCCGCGCTCATCATCCCGCGCGACTTCAGCGCCGACTTCACGAGCGTCTTCGACGGCAGCTTCACGCAGCCGACCATCGACTACTACGTCAACGAGAAGCTCTCCGCCGTGGCCCCCAAGGTCACCGACGCGGGCGCCACCACGCTGGAGGAGGAGATCAACCGCACCTTCGTCACCACCGTGAGCCAGACGGTGGTCGAGATGGCGCAGAAGGCGGGCACGCAGGTGGAGGACCGCGCCGACGCGGCCACCGGCAGCCTGGCCGACGACCTCACGCGCACGCGGGCCGCCATCGGCGAGACCCGCGCGCTCATCGACGGCACCGCCCCCACGGTGGCGTCCGCGCGCCAGGCCGTGACCAGCGCCGGCGATACGCTGTCGACGCTTGAGGGGGAGCTGCCTCGGCTGGCCGACGACCTCGCGCAGGCCCAGGGCCAGCTCGACGAGGTGCGCGCCGCCGCCCAGACCTACGGCACCAAGCTGGCCGCCGGCATGGCGTCGGGCGCCGCGGCCCTGGGCAAGGCGACGCTTGCGGCCGACGGCGCCATCGGCCAGGCCACGGCCAGCCTCCAGCAGGGCCGGCAGCTCGTGGACACGGCCCTAGCCACCGCGCGCCAGCTGCTGCAGGAAAACGACGCGCTCATCGCGGCCCTCGAGCCCGAGGCGGCCTCCTACCCCCAGCTCAAAGACGCGCTCGACCGCTTGCGCGACGAGGACGCGCGCCTCCAGCAGACCGTCGCCAGCCTGGAGGAGCAGTCCCGCGTCCTCGCCGACGCGGCGACTAAGGCGGATCAGGCGGCCTCCGCCGCCGACCAGGCGCTCGGTCAGGCGGCCGACCAGCTGGACGCCGCCTCGCGCAGCCTCACGGACACCGTGCTGCCCGACGTGGGCCGCAGCCTGGACGCGCTCTCGCAGGCGCTCGGCACCCTGCGCGGCGTGACGACCGCCCTCCAGCCAGAGCTCTCCCGGGCACGGGCCACCCTCGCGTCGCTCGACCAGGTCCTCGGCCAGGCTGACGAGGCCGCCCGCGCCGCCGGCGACTCGCTCGCCGCCGTCCAGGACCAGCTCGACGGCATGCTCACCGACCTGGAGGCCCTGCGCAGCTCATCTTCCGTCGACGAGCTCGCCCAGTTCCTGGGGCTCGACGCCCAGGACATCGGCAGCTTCATGGCCGCGCCCGTCAGCCTCAAGACCGTCGACGTCTACCCAGTGCGCAACTACGGGTCGGGCGTGGCGCCCTTCTACACCAACCTCGCCCTCTGGGTGGCCGGCTTCATCCTCATGGCCATCGTGCGCATCCGGGTGGATCCGGAGGGCCTGCCGCCCCTCACCATCACCCAGGCCTACCTGGGGCGCTGGCTGCTGTTCATGGCGCTCGGCCTGGTGCAGGGGCTCATCGTCACCGTGGGCGACCTCGTCTTGGGCATCCAATGCGATAACCCCGCGCTGTTCGTGCTAGCCGGCGTGGTGACCGTGCTCGTGGACGTGAACATCATGTACGCGCTTGCCTACGCGTTCAAGCACATCGGGAAGGCCGTCGCCGTGATTCTGCTCATCATGCAGATCCCCGGGTCGTCGGGCATGTTCCCCATCGAGATGATGCCGCCGTTCTTCCAGGCGCTCAACCCCCTGCTGCCCTTCACCTACTCCATCGACGCCATGCGCGAGGCCATCGGCGGGCTCTACGGGCTGGACTACTGGGCCGACCTCGGCCGGCTGCTGCTCTTCGTGCCGATAGCCCTGTTCACCGGCCTGGTGCTGGGCCGCTACGCCTTCAACCTCAACCTGCTGTTCGACGAAAAGCTCGGCCGGACCGACCTGCTCGACAGCGAGGATCCCGGCGACGGCACCTGCCGTGAGCGCTTCCGCCTGCGCACCATGATGCGCGCCCTGCTGGAGAACGCGAGCTACCGCACGCAGCTGGCCGACCGCGCCGCGCGCTTCCGCCGCAGCTATCCGCGGCTCATCCGCGCAGGCTGGGTGCTCGTCTTCGTGCAGCCGGTGGCGACGTTCCTCGTGATGCTGGCGGTGCGCGCCGACCTGGAGACGAAGATCGTGCTGATGGCGGCCATGGTGGCCGGCATCATCGTGGTGGACGGCTACCTCATCGCCGTCGAGTACGTGAACGCGCGCCTCGCCTCGCGCCTGCGCCTGAGCGAGCTCGGCCCCGATGACCTGGCCCGCGCGGCCCAAGCCTCCCTCCCCGGCACGGCCCAAGTCGCGGCGGGCACCCCCGCCGGCCCGACGCCCGCCCCCGCGCCTGCCGGCCCCGACGACGAGGAGGCCCGCCCATGAGGAACATCGCGCGTCTCTTCCTGCTTGACCTGCGGCATCTCATGGACAACGCCATCGCCGCCATCGTGGTGGTGGGCCTGGTGCTCGTGCCGCCGCTCTACGCGTGGTTCACCACCGCCGGGTTCTGGGATCCCTACGACAACACCGGCAACATCAAGGTGGCCGTCGCCAACGAGGACGAGGGCTACCAGAGCGACCTCATCCCCGTCAAGGTGAACGCAGGCGAGTCGGTGGCGTCGGCCCTGCGCGCGAACGACCAGTTCGACTGGGTGTTCGTGAGCGAGGAGGAGGCCGTGGAAGGCCTCAAGGCCGGCAGCTACTACGCCGCCATCGTCATCCCTCCCTCGTTCAGCAAGGACCTGCTCACCGTGCTCACCGACCACGTGGAGCACGCCGACATCGTCTACTACGTCAACCAGAAGGAGAACGCCATCGCCCCGCGCGTCACCGGCGCCGGCGCGAGCGCGCTCGAGCAGCAGATAGACGAGACGTTCTCGAAGACGGTGGGCGACGTGGCTCTCGGCACCACGTCCGACCTGATCGGCTTCGTGAACGGCGACGGCATCGCCGCCTACGGAAGCGCGGTGGACG
Organism: Enterorhabdus sp. P55; assembly: GCF_009911695.1. Lineage (GTDB taxonomy): Bacteria > Actinomycetota > Coriobacteriia > Coriobacteriales > Eggerthellaceae > Enterorhabdus. The sequence goes on from NZ_QWKK01000041.1 coordinate 4,842, forward strand.
CGCAGCTGGCCCAGGCCGCCGACGAGCTGAGCGGGGCGGCGTCCCAGGCGCGGGCCTTCGGCGCGCTCGTGGGCTCCACGTCCACGCTGGCCCGCGCGTCGGCCGACGTGCTCGGCGGCGCCGACGGCGCGGGCGCAGCCGTCACCCCGCTGCTCGACGAGGCAGACACGGGCATCAACGACGCGACCGAGGCGCTGAAGGGCGCGGCCAGCGCGGCCGACGCGGCCTTCGCCCAGGCCGAGGCCGGCTTCGAGGACGTGGCATCCGCCGTGAACGAGGCGCTCGACGCGCTGGAGAAGGCGCCGGGGGCCGCCCAGGGCGTGCTCGACGCGGCCAGCGGCGACGTGCAGGGCGTCATCGACGCCTACCGCGCCCTGCGCGCGAGCCTTGATCAGGCCGACCCCACAAGCCCGCTCCTTCCCCGCGTCGACCAGGCCATCCTCGAGCTAGCCAATCTCCAGGGGTCGATCATCGACGCCTCCGAGGCCCTCGGCCAGGGCGCCGCGGATGCCGAGAAGGCGCGCACGGAGGTAACTGCCCGCATTGACGAGGCGCGCTCAGCCGTCGAGGATCTGCACGCCTCCTACGACGCGCACCTGCGCGACGAGGCAGCGGCCCTAGCCGACACGCTCGAGCACGTGCGCTCCTCCTCGACCGAGCTGGCCGCGCAGGTGGACGCCACGGCGCGCAGCCTCTCGGAGACCTCGAGCTCCCTCGGCGACAACTTGGACGAGGTGGCCTCCTCGCTCGCCAGCACAGCCGAGGTGCTCGGACGCGCCGCCGACGACCTGGCCGCCGCGCGCACCTCGCTCTCCGCGGCCCTGGCCTCGGGCGACACGGGCGCCGTGCGCGCCATCATCGGCTCCGACCCCGCGCGCATCGCCCAGTTCCTGGCCGCCCCCACCCAGCTCGACCGCCACGCCGTGTGGCCCATGGCCGACAACGGCAGCGCCATGTCGCCGTTCTACACGTCGCTCTCGCTCTGGATCGGCGCCATCTTCATGGTGGCCCTCATGCAGGTGGTGGTGAGCCCGCGCCGCCAGGCCCAGCTCGACCATCCCACGCCCGGCCAGCTCTACCTGGGGCGCTACGGCGTGTTCCTCGTGCTCGGCCTGGCCCAGGCCACCATCGTGGCCACCGGCAACGTCTTCTTCCTCGGCGTGCAATGCGACCACGTGCTGCTCTACTACGTGGCCACGTGGGCCGCCGCGCTCGTGTTCACCAACCTGGTGTACACGCTCACCGTGTCCTTCGGCAACATCGGGAAGGCGTGCGCCATCATCCTGCTCGTGCTCCAGCTGGCCGGGTCGGGCGGCATCTTCCCCGTGCAGATGTCCGCCGAGTTCTTCCAGGCCGTCTACCCGTGGCTGCCCTTCACCCATTCCATGGAGGCCCTCCAGAGCGCCATGGCCGGCATCTACGGCAATCAGTACTGGCAGAGCATCGGCCAGCTGCTGGCCCTGCTCGCGCCGTCGCTGTTCCTCGGGCTCGTGCTGCGCCGGCCCGTCATCCGCCTCAACGACTACGTGCTGCGCAAGCTCGCCGAGACCAAGGTAGTCTGAAGTCAAATACAAGCGTAGAGGTCATTTTTTCTCGCGCAATTACCCTCCCAAGGTAGACTTTGCAAGGCATCGTTATTAAACTGTTATCAACGGAGCCGTCGGGAGAATGCTTCGCCCCGTTCCCCACTCCCGCCCAGACGCAGGCATCGTCGCGCGGGATCGCACGTCTGCGCGCCCGCGCCCCTGCGCCCTCGCGTCATCGCACTGCCGCACTACCGCCCTTCGCACCCTTGCGCCCCTCTCGGAAAAGGGGCGCCGCAGAATAGAGAATCGCCGGATGGCGCGCGCAAGCGCACCCCCCGGAAGGAGCCCTATCATGGAGCAGATGATCGAGTTTTGCCACAAGGTGTTCGACCAAAGCGCTGTCGCGTTCGCGATCGCCCGCGTCCATCTGGACGAGTCCGGCACGAGCGCCGTCGACTTCCGCTATGAGTACCTCAACGCCGCCGCCGGCGCGCTCACCGACCAGCGACCGGAGGACCTGCTGGGTCGCGACGCCTACTCCGTATGGCCGGAGGGCGACACCTCCTGGCTGTCGCGCCTCTACCGCGTCGCCTACCTGGGCGAGACCCTTGAGTTCGAGACGGTCTCGGACTCGTACGGCAGGTTCCTCCGCACGTCGATGCTTCCCGTCGACCACGGGATGTGCGCCCTTCTCATGCACGACGTGTCCGAGTGGGTGGAGCCGATGTGCCCCTCGCTCGAAAACGCCGAGGCCGGGGTGCTCTTCTACGACATGGACAGCCACCTGGTGCAGATACCCGCCACCACCTCGGGCCGGTTCGGCCTGCGCCGCACCTATGAGGGCATCGTCTCCTTCTGCGAGGAGAACTTCGGGGCCGCCTGCGTCGACGACGTGCGCCGCCAGGTGGTCGACTTCCGCGACGCAGGCGGCAGCATTCTCTACGAGGGCCAGCTGGCCGACGGCCGCTGGCTGCGCATCAGCCTGGCCCACGCCGGGCGCCCCGGCATGTTCGCCTTTGGATTCGTGGAGGACATCACGCGCAGCAAGCAGCTGGAGGAGGCGAACGCGCGGCGCATGGGCATCATCGACTCGCTCGGCCGCGAGAACTACGCGCTGTACCTGGCCGACCTCGCGCAGAACACGATGGAGCCCTACCGCATCCGCAAGTCGGCGCCCGACACCGCCCGCTACATGCTGGCCGAGTCGAGCCACTATCAGGAGGGCCTTGAGACCTACATCGACACCTACGTGCACCCCGCCGACCGCGAGCGGGTGCGCGCGGTGCTGCTCATGCCCCACGTCCGCCAGCAGCTCAAGGCCCTGGGCGGCGAGGTCTCAGTCACCTACCGGCGCATCCTCGAGGACGACACCGACTACATGCAGATGCGCGTGCTCAGCCTGGCCGACGGCAGCGACGAGGTGGTCATGGCCGCCCGCGACGTGAGCGCCGAGACGCGTGAGCAGATGCGGCAGAAGGCCCTGCTCCAAGATGCGCTCACCCTGGCGCAGAACGCCAGCAACGCCAAAAGCGCCTTCCTCGCCAACATGAGCCACGACATCCGCACGCCCATGAACGCCATCACCGGGTTCGCGAGCATCGCGCTCGGGCACATGGACGAGACGGCCCGCGTGCAGGATTGCCTGGAGAAGATCCTGGCGTCCAGCAGCCACCTGCTGAACCTCATCAACGACATCCTCGACATGAGCCGCATCGAGAGCGGAAAGGTGGAGATCAACGAGGAGCCGCTGAGCCTGCGCGGCCTAGCTGACGAGCTGCGCGACCTGTTCCAGGGCCAGGCGGCCGAGCGCGGGCTGAGCCTGAGCATCGACTTCTCCGCCATCCACGACGACGAGGTGCTCGGCGACCCGCTGCGCCTGAGCCAGATCCTCGTGAACCTCATCGGCAACGCCGTCAAGTTCACCGAGCCCGGCGGCGCCGTCGCCGTGCGCGGCTGGCAGCGTCAGGGCGCGCCCACCGGCTACGGCTCCTACGCCCTGTCCGTCAAGGACACGGGCCGCGGCATGAGCCCGGAGTTCCTCGACCGCATCTTCGAGCCCTTCGAGCGCGAGGTGCCCGACAACGTCCCCAAGGTGGAGGGGACGGGCCTGGGCATGCCCATCACGAAGAACCTCGTGGACATGATGGGCGGCCGCATCGCCATCACGAGCGCCCCGGGCGAGGGGTCGGAGTTCGTAGTGGAACTTGACCTGCGGCTGCCCGATGGCGCAAGCAAGCACGCGAGCACCCGGCACTGGTCGTCGCGCGCGGTGCGGCGCGACCCGGCCCGCTTCCGAGGCAAGCGCGTGCTCGTGGCCGACGATGACGACCTGTCGCGCGAGATCATGCAGGCCATCCTCCAGGAGCAGGGACTCGTCGTCGACGCCGCCGAGGACGGCGACGCCGCCGTGGAGATGGTGGCCGCCGCCGAGCCGTTCACCTACGATGCCCTGCTCATGGACATGCACATGCCGCACCTGGGCGGCACCGAGGCAACCCGCGCCATCCGCGCGCTTGAGCGCGACGACGTGGGCGCGCTGCCCATCATCGCCGTCACCGCCGATGCCTTCGAGGAGGATCGCCGTGCCGCCATGGCCGCGGGCATGACCGCCCACGTCTCCAAGCCCCTCGACCTCCCCCGCCTCATCGCCCTTCTCGACGAGCTCCTCTAGCCTCTGCCGCCCCCGTGGCGCGCGCCGCGCGGCATAGGCGCCGTGGGCCGCGCCTCGTGCGCGCCGCGTGGCATCACCGGCCCGCAGCGCCTTTCGCGCGCCATGGGACCCGCGGCGCCTTCGCTCGCGTGCCAGCGGGACGCGGCCCCTACGGTCCGCCGCCCTCCCGTCACCTGGCGGAAGCGCGCCTGCGCGGCGCGATCCCGCCCCGCTTCCGCGCCCCATGTTTTATCATGTACCCCAGGTAAAACGGACGGAAGGCAGGTTCCATGGTTTCACGCGTGTACGTTGAGAAGAAGCCCGGGTTCGACGTGGAGGCGCGGCAGCTGGCCGACGAGCTGCGCGGCATCCTGGGCATCGAGCGGCTGGAGGGGCTGCGCCTGGTCAACCGCTACGACGTGGAGGGCGCGAGTCGCGAGCTGTTCGAGTCCTGCGTGCCCACCGTGTTCAGCGAGCCGCAGTCCGACACCGCCAGCTTCGAGCTGCCCGACGCGAACGGCGCGACCGTGTTCGCCGTGGAGTTCCTGCCCGGCCAGTTCGACCAGCGCGCCGATTCCGCCAGCGAGTGCATCCAGCTCATCAGCCAGGGCGAGCGCCCGACGGTCCGCTCCGCTACGGTCTACCTGCTGGAGGGCCCCCTCACCGACGAGGACGTGGCCGCCGTCAAGCGCTACGTCATCAACCCGGTGGAGGCCCGCGAGGCGTCGCTCGACACCGTGGACACGCTGGCCGTGGACTATCCGCAGCCCGACCCGGTGGAGGTGGTCGAGGGCTTCCGCGAGCTCAGCCGCGAGGAGCTTGCCGCCTTCATCGCCGAGCGCGGCCTGGCCATGGACCTGGCCGACATCGTCTTCTGCCAGGAGTACTTCGCCGAGGAGCAGCGCGACCCCACCATCACCGAGATCCGCATGATCGACACCTACTGGTCCGACCACTGCCGCCACACCACCTTCGGCACCGAGCTCACCAACGTGACCATCGACGACGACGCCGTGCGCGCCGCGTTCGAGCGCTACCTGGAGCTGCGCCACGAGCTGGGACGCGACGCCAAGCCGGTGTGCCTCATGGACATGGGCACCATCGGCGCGCGCTGGCTCAAGGCCCGTGGCATCATGACCGGCCTGGACGAGTCCGAGGAGATCAACGCCTGCACCGTGAAGGTGAAGGTGGACGTGGACGGCGAGGAGCAGGACTGGCTCTACCTATTCAAGAACGAGACCCACAACCACCCCACCGAGATCGAGCCCTTCGGCGGCGCGGCCACCTGCGTGGGCGGCGCCATCCGCGACCCGCTCTCCGGCCGCAGCTACGTCTACCAGGCTATGCGCCTTACGGGCGCAGCCGACCCGCTGGCACCCGTGAGCGAGACGCTGCCCGGCAAGCTGCCGCAGCGCAAGCTCGTGACCACCGCAGCGGCCGGCTACTCCTCCTACGGCAACCAGATAGGCCTGGCCACCGGCCAGGTGAACGAGCTCTACCACCCCGGCTACGCCGCCAAGCGCATGGAGATCGGCGCCGTGGTGGGCGCCACCCCGGCCGACCACGTGCGCCGCGAGACGCCCGCGCCGGGCGACGTGGTGGTGCTGCTGGGCGGCCGCACGGGCCGCGACGGCATCGGCGGGGCCACCGGCTCGTCCAAGTCGCACACGCTCGAGTCCATGGAGACCTGCGGCGCAGAGGTGCAGAAGGGCAACGCGCCGGTCGAGCGCAAGATCCAGCGCCTGTTCCGCCGTGGGGACGCCTGCCGCATGATCAAGCGCTGCAACGACTTCGGCGCCGGCGGCGTGTCGGTGGCCGTGGGTGAGCTGGCCGACGGCCTGCAGATCAACCTGGACGCCGTGCCCAAGAAGTACGAGGGCCTCGACGGCACCGAGCTGGCCATCGCCGAAAGCCAGGAGCGCATGGCCGTGGCCCTGGCTCCCCAGGACGTGGACGCGTTCATCGCGCTGGCCCACGAGGAGAACCTGGAGGCCACACCCATCGCCGTGGTCACCGAGGAGCCGCGCGTGCGCATGGACTGGAACGGGGAGCGCATCGTGGACGTGAGCCGCGCCTTCCTGGCCTCCAACGGCGCCCCGAAGGCCCAGGACGTGGCCGTGGCAGCCGGCGGCACCTGGGAGGCGCCTGCCGCCTGGGGCCACGCTGGCGACCCTTTGGCCGAGCGCCTGGAAGCCGTGCTGACCGACCTCAACGTGGCGTCGAACAAGGGACTGGCCGAGCGCTTCGACGCCACCATCGGCGCCGCCACGGTGCTCATGCCCTTCGGCGGCCAGCACCAGCTGACGCCTGCCATGGCCATGGTGGCCAAGATGCCCGTGGACGGCGAGACCACCACCTGCTCCGGCCTGGCCTGGGGCTTCAACCCGTACCTGAGCAGCGCCAACCAGTACCAGGGCGCCTACCTGGCCGTGGTCGAGTCGGTGTCCAAGCTGGTGGCCGCGGGCTTCCGGCGCGAGGACGCCTACCTCACCTTCCAGGAGTACTTCGAGAAGCTACGCGACGAGCCGGGCCGCTGGGGCCGTCCCGTGGCGTCGGTGCTCGGCGCGCTCATGGCGCAGCTTGACTTGGGCGTGGGCGCCATCGGCGGCAAGGACTCGATGTCCGGCTCGTTCGAGGCGCTCGACGTGCCGCCGACGCTCGTGTCGTTCGCCACGGCCGTGGGGCCGGTGTCGCGCGTGACGTCGCCGGAGTTCAAGGGCGTCGGCCACCGCGTGCTGTGCCTGGCGCCGGCGCCGGCCGAGGGCGCGGCGGGCGCAGGCGGGCTGGTGCCCGATGCTGCGTCGCTGCGCGCGGTGCTCGACGCCGTGGAGGCGCTCGTGGGCGCCGGCGACGCGCTGGCCGTGTCCACGCCGGGCTACGGCGCCGGCGCGGAGGCGCTGTTCAAGATGTGCGTGGGCAACGGCCTGGGCGTGGCGCTCGCGCCCACATTCGCCGCCGACGCGCTGTTCACGCCGGCCTACGGCAGCTTCTTCGTGGAGCTGGCCGACGGCGCCGCCGTGCCCGAGGTGGGCGCGAACGCAGCCGTGGGCGTCATCGGCGAGACGACGGCCACGTTCGCGCTGGTCGCCAGCGACCAGGAGGTGGCGCTCGCGCCGCTCCAGGAGGCCTGGGAGGCGCGCATGGAGCCCGTCTTCCCCTATCGCACGCCGGCTGCCGAGCGCGCCGAGCTGCCGACAGTGCCGCAGGTCAGCTACACCGAGGGCGTCGGCGCCGCCTACCATGGCCCAGCGCTTCTGGGCGAGGCGGGCAAGCCGCGCGTCATCATCCCCGTGTTCCCCGGCAACAACTGCGAGTTCGACTCCGCCCGCGCCTTCGAGCGCGCAGGGGCGCGGGCTTCCACGCTGGTGGTGAACAACCTGACGCCGGCCGCCGTGGCCGAGAGCACCGAGGCGTTCGTGCGCGCCATCGGCGAGAGCCAGATCGTCATGATCCCCGGCGGCTTCTCCGGCGGCGACGAGCCCGACGGGTCGGCCAAGTTCATCACCGCGTTCTTCCGCGCGCCCGCCGTCACCGAGGCCGTGCGCGACCTGCTGCAGCGCCGCGACGGCCTGATGCTCGGCATCTGCAACGGCTTCCAGGCGCTCGTCAAGCTGGGGCTCGTGCCCTTCGGCGACATCCGCCCCATGGACGAGGAGTGCCCCACCCTCACCTTCAACAGCATCGGCCGCCACCAGAGCCGCCTCGTGCGCACGCGCGTGGCGTCCAACCTGTCACCGTGGTTCAGCGCCTGCGAGGTAGGCGACATCCACACCGTGGCCATCAGCCACGGCGAGGGCCGCTTCGTGGCGCCGCCGGCCGTGCTGGACGCGCTGGTCGCCGGCGGGCAGGTGGCCACGCAGTACGTGGACGCCGCAGGCACGCCGTCAATGGACCTGGCCGTCAACCCCAACGGATCGCTGCTCGCCATCGAGGGCATCACGAGCCCCGACGGCCGCGTGCTCGGCAAGATGGGCCACACCGAGCGCATCGGCGACGCCGTCTACAAGAACGTCCCCGGCAACAAGTGGCAGCCCCTCTTCGAGGGAGGCGTCGCGTACTTCAAGTAAGTCGCACGCGCAGGCGGGGGCGGCCCATGGCCGCCCCCGTTTTTTGTTGCCCGCACCCGGTGCCTGCCAGCCGCGTTCGACACCGCACCGCGCCCGCTCCGCCGTCCCCGTGCCGCCCGTCGCGCTCCGACGCCGCCCAGCCGCACCCAGCGCTTGCCCCTTCGCACGCGCGCTCGGCACCGCCCTGCGCCCGCCCCGGCGTCCCTGTACCGCCACCACGCCCAATGCGCCTCAACGTCGCCCGGCGCGCCCAGCGCGCCCAGTACGCCCAGTACGCCTCAAGTCGCTCAGCGCCAGCCGCCGCGAGCCCGACTGCCACTTTTCCGCGCGAAACTGGCACTCATCGTCAGTTTGGTACGGTTCTGGGCCTCCCAATGCGGCCCTTTGACGAATTCGCTCGATGCCGACCTGGGCTTTTGCATCCAACCCGATCACGCGCGCCTCGCTGGAGGGGTTTTGACCGTACCAAACTGACGATAAGTGCCATCAGAAGCTCAAAACGTGGCATTCACCCATCAGCCCGGAGCAAATGAGCCGCGTCTGCCCTTTGGCGAGCATCCAGCAGGAGCCCCCGAAGCCGACCCTTGGCCATCTGCCCTTGCGGTTGAGATCCGCGGACACGCTGGCCAAGGGCCCGCGCCAGCCCGCTCGCCAAGCCGTCCATGGCCGCCTCGCTCTTTATCTCGGCGTTGGTAAGCGTGACGACGTCGATCCCCAGGTGCTTCAACACGTTACGCCTCTTGGAATCTGCCACGTAAGCCGGCAGCCCCGCGTGGAACTGGTCGCTCTCGTACTCGAGCGCGACGTTTGCCTGCGACCAGAGCAAGTCGCAGCGGAGGCTCCTCTTGCCCAGGATCCTCCGACTCGCCTCATCGAGCAAGACGACTCCGTTCAGCTCCGGACGGCGCAGCCCGTAGCCGCCCAGACGGGGAGGCAGCGTGAGGAGCATCGCCACGTGCGCCTCGCGCGGCGACGCTGCCCCCGCCAGCACGAGGGACGCAGCGCGAACCGCCTTCTCACGCCCGCGGCTGCGCACCGCGGCGCGCGCAAAGCGCTCCAACGTCGCGGGCGCGACGGCCGGCAGGCAAGGGCAGAAGCCACTCCCCCGGCTGTAGGTGAATCCGCCGCAGAGCTCATAGCCCAATTCAACCAGGTGCTCCAAGCGCAGATCAGGCGCCAGCTCAAGGAAGAGCATCGCCGGCGAGCTCACGTAGACCCCCTTGAGCACCCTGACGTACGATCCCCGCTCCCCTCCACGGTGCCAACGGTGCCGCATCAGCCCCTGCGCCTTCGCGCGGCGCGCTCCCTCGGGAACCGACACGTGAAGCTCATCATCGCCCGGAAGCGCCACGTGCGCGGCATCCCGTATCTCCAAGAGGCTCGGCGCCATGCCTGCGTATTGATCGGCGCGAACCGCCATGGGGCGGCAGTGGCGAAACTCGCGGTAGCGGCGCCAGAAGGAAAGCGCGCTCTGGTGAGTGAAGTAGACAGACATGGGCTCCTCCGCTCCAAACAGGGACACATGCCCCCACCCTAGCGGCCCCTCGCTACGCCGCGTCGTCCAGCCGTCAGCGGGGCGGGACTCGGGCAACACGGCCCCCGCCCTCCCCCGTCGGCGCCGCGGCAGCAGCCCCTCCGTCGCAATGCCCTGCCAGGCGGCGCCCCGTCAATCGCAACACCATACCAGCGCGGCGCCACGCCAAGCGCGGCCCCCGACCTCTCCCGCACGCCCGCAAACAGCGGCCCTTCTGCCACAGCGCCCTGCCAAGCGGCGCCCCATATCCTCTCAGCCTCGCCGAAACGAAGCCGCAGGGCGCGCCCCAAGGTCGCCAGAACGTGCCCCCGCCTCCTCTGCCGTGCGCTCCGCTCGACGCATTCGCCCCGCCGATCGCCTACGCCAGCCAGCCGCCACAACCGCCCCTCGCGTCCGCCAGCCGCCCGCGCCCGTGCCCGCTGGCGTCGGCAGCCTACGCTCGCCCCGGGCGCACGGGCTCCTCGTGCCAAGCAGGGGCGCCGTCGGACGTCTGCGCTCGCCCGAACGTCGTGTAGCGGTCGGTGAGGGAGTCGTACTTCAGCACCGGCACCACGCCCGACCTCTCGGTGGAGCCGTCCAGGTAGAAGTGCGCCTGGCCATCCCAATACACGCGGTTCTCGCCGCAGAGGCCGTAGGTGCCCACATGACCTGCGACGATATCCTTCGGGAACGACCCGACGCTAGCCGGCACCTTCCCCAGGAAGTACCAGTCCTCGCAAGCCACCCGCCACAGGTCCCCAGCTTCCTCGTCAATGCCGGCATGGACGAAGATCTGCCGCTCGGTCTCGTAGAACAGGGGCAGATCGCGCAGCCATCGCCGCGTCGTGGGCAAGAGCGCATCCCCGCAAGCCTCCAAGTAGGCGTCCTCGTGGTTGCCCTTCAGCACCACCACCTGGCCGGGATGCGCCTCCTGCAGCCGGCGGATGCGGTCGAACCACTCCGGCGCCTGCCAGTCGTGGTCGATGTAGTCGCCGCACAGCACCAGCATCACGTCAGGATCGTCCAGATCCACCAGGGACAGCGCCTCCTCGAAGGGCGCCTCCTGGCCGTGGATGTCGCTCATGGCATAGATGATCAAGCAGAACCTCCCTCTCATACAACCTGGCAGCCAACCGCGAGCAGGGCGTCCGATGCGCAATCGGAAGGTGCGTCGCGCCGGCTCCGCGCGCCGCCGAGCCGGGCGCGCCGCACACCCGGCGCAGCCCCGCGCGACCCCGCGTCCGCCGTGCCGTCAGCCTACCTCCAAGCCCGCGCCCGTCTCGGGGCTCAGCTCCACGATGCCCTCGAACAGGCACGAGAAGCGCCCGTCATAGAGCCCCGCCGAGTCCTCGTGGAAGTGCCCGAAGTACCAGTACCGAAAGTCTATCTCATCAACGAGGCGCCGCAGCCACTCAGTCAACTCGTCAGCCTGGGAAAACTGCGCGCTCACGATCTCGTCGATCACCTGGGTGGGACAAGTGTGGGACAGCACGACGTCAACGGCGCCGCCGACGGCCGCCAGGTTGGCGCACGCCTCGTCATACTCGTCAGGCTCGGGCATCTCCTCGGGCCACCAGCTGATCCCCTCGATGCGATGGGCCCAGTCCGGCGAGTGCGCGCCGCCCATGGCGAAGAAGCGCAGGCCGTCGATGTCGAACACCTGCCCGCGCATCAGGTGGATCAGCCGGTCTGAGATGCGGTTCACCAGCCCGCCGTGCCAGCGCTCCGCCTCCAAGGCCCGAAGCGTGTCGTGACTCTCGTGGTTGCCGTCGATGAACAGCACCGTCCACGGCAGCTCGGTCAGGGCGTCGATCACCTCCTGATCACGCGCGTCGTACGCGGGCAGGTCCCACGTCTGCGTGCGCCAGATGCACGCCACGTCCCCGACGATGATCAGGTAGTCATCGGCCGTCGGGCGCCAGTCGCGCCCCTCCCAGGCGGCAGCGCGCAGCTTGTCGATGTCGTACAGTCCGTGGGTGTCCCCCGTGAGGTAGACGGTCATGAGGCTCCTCTCAGTCGTGGGGCAGGCGCACGCCCGCCCCCGTCCCGCATGCAAGCTCCGCCAGCATCAGGTTGCCGCGTGCGATGATGCAAGCGTTCATGCTCATCAGGCACGCGAGGACGTCCCGCCGCCCCTCGGGACGCAGGTAGCCGAAGCCATGCCCCGCGAAGAACGGGCGCACCGCGTAGCCGTCATCGACGTAGGGCTGGAGGAAGTTCTGCCGAACGAACGCGCGCCAGCCCTCCTCCGCCCGTCCGAAGGAGTTGAGCCACCGGCCGCACGCCGCCAGGACGCCGGCGTTGAGCGGCGTGTCGGGCACGGCGGCGTCCTCGGGCGCCTGATGCTGCTGCTTGGTCAGGTACCAGTCGCGAACGAAGATGAGCGTGAGGTCCCAGTAATCCATCGTAGACCAGTAGCGCCCCGCGTTGAAGCCCTTCTGGCAGGGAATGAGGTTGCCCAACGTGTGGCTGAGGCGGGCGAAGATCCGCAGCTGAGCCATCACCTCCCCATCCACCGATCCGTGGAAGGCCTCCCCATCATCCAAGATGGCAGGGATGTCACCCTGCACGACCTCGCGAGAGAGCGCCTGCTTGTAGGTGGTCCAGAAGCTGTTCATCACATCGCCTCCGGAAAGCTCGCAGGCCACGCGCCGCGCCTTCGCGACGGTCACGTCAGGGTACGCATCATACGGAAAGTACGGGGGGATGAGGAGGAATTGGACGTGCCCCTCGCGGCTCCCCAATTCCTCGACGCGGTAGCCCCACAGCGCCTCGTAGAGGCGCGCGACCGCCTCCGGGCCGCGGGCGGTGGTGCAGTAGGGCCGCCCCCGGTTCCAAACCCAGAAGGCGGAGCCGTCGCAGTCGTAGGAGCCCGAGCCGCGGCTCTTGTAGGCGAGCACCGCCTCGATGGGATCCCGCGCATCGCCGAACGCGTCGCCGAAGAACGCCTCCTTGAGGTCGGGGAAGCGGCGGTCGACGTCCTCCAGGGCGATGGCGCCGCCCGCAAGGGCCGTGCGAACGGTGCCGTAGTCAGTCGAGGCAAGGGGGTCGGTCATGGCAGCAGTCCTTTCTCGTGGGGGTCTTCGGGGAGGCGGGCGGAACCGGCGCCCTATGCGGCCAGGAATCCGACGGGACGCGCTCCGGAGCCGACCGGCACGCCGCCCCTGGCGAAGTCCTCAGGCTCAAGCGCGATCAGGCGCTCCACCGGCAGCTCGCCGACGGCGCGCCCCTCCCGGGCAGCCTCCGCGGCCAGACGCGTGGCCTGGGCGAGAAGCGCCTCCTCCAGCAGGTTGCGCGCGTAGCGGGCGTTGCCGAAATTCGGCTGCGCCGCCGCCTTCGCGAAGAGGCCCCGCGCGCGCTCGGCCGCACCCTCGGCCAGCGCAAAGCCCTGCTTGCGGGCCATCAGCCGCAGCACGTCGACCAGCTCGTCGACGCCGTAGTCGGGAAACTCGATGTGCGTGCGCACGCGGGAGGCAAAGCCCGGATTGGCGGCGAACAGCTCGTCGATCTCGCGCGTGTAGCCCGCGAAGATCACCACCACGTCCTCGCGCAGCTTCTCCATCTGATCGACGAGGGCCGTGACGGCCTCCTCGCCGTAGCCGCCATGCTGGTTGTCGTTGAGCGCATACGCCTCGTCGATGAGGATGACCGACCCCTTCGCGCGGCTGAACAGCGCGGCCACCTTGGGAGCCGTGCCGCCGATGTAGGACGCCACCAGATCCTGCCGGCCACACTCGTAGAACTCGCCCACCGAGAGCACGCCCTCCTCCTTCAGGATACGGCCAATCAGCCGCGCCACCTCGGTCTTACCCGTGCCCGGGTTGCCCTTGAAGGCCAGGTGCAGCGGGACAAACGGCGCGTCGATGCCCGCATCGCGCCGCGCCTTCTGCGCCCTCATCAGGTCGAGCCACGTCGACACGAGCTGCTTCACCTCGGCCAACCCCACCAGATCAGCCAGCTCCTCGCGAGCGCTGCGGGCCGGCCTGGCCGCCACCGTGCCCACGTCGTCAGGCAGAAGCAGGCTGAGCGTCTCCTCGGTGTAGCCCTCGGCGGGCGCCTTGCGGGCCAGACGCGTCTGCTGGCGCCCGCAGGCGTCCTCGAACAGCTTGCGCACGAACCGCGCGTTGCCCTCGTCGTCGCGCCTGCCGCCGCGGGCCAGCAGGTCGCGCACACGCGCGAGCGTCTCCGGCGGCACGGTCAGCCGGGCGCGTCGCGCCATCAGCTGGAAGATCTCCAGCTTCTCGGCGTCGGAGTAGCTGGGAAAGCGCAGGCAGAAGCCCACGCGCGAGCGGAACCCGGGGTTGGTGAGGAACAGCTGCTCCATGTCGGCCTCGTACCCAGCCAGGATGACCACCACCTCGTCGCGGTACTGCTCCATGGAGGCGATGAGCGACGCCACCGTGTCGCCGTAGCCGATCAGGCTGTAGGCCTCGTCGATGAACAGCACCGACCCGCGCGCCGCCTCGAAGGCCTCGTTGACGTTGAAGAGGCGCGCACCCGAGCGCACGACCAGGCGGCCCTCGCTCAGCACGCGCTGCTCACGCAGGATCTCGGCGTACAGCTGCGCCACCTCGGTCTTGCCCGTGCCCGGCTCGCCAAGAAACGCCAGGTGCATCGAGAACGGCCGCGCCGGAAGCCCCGCCAGGGCGAGCTCGCGATTCATTCGAACGCGCGCCAGGATGTCGGCGACGTGCCGCTTCACGTCCGCCAGCCCCACGAGCGCGTTCAGGCGCTCCAGGGCGCTCTGGCCCTTCGCCTGCCGGCGGGCGAGGGAACGCTCGGCCACCGGCTCATAGGAGGGAAACCGCTCGTGGGTGAGCTTGTCGCGCCGCCACTCCTCGTAGAGCGCCCCCAGGTCGGAGAACGAGCTGTCCTCCAAGCGCGCGTCCACGAGCGCCGCCAGCTGGGCGTCGGGCGCAAGCCCCTCGTCACAGGCGCGCTCCTCAAGCACCGCGCGCACCGCGGCGGCACCCATGGCCTGGATGCTCGGCACCGCATCACGGCGCAGCTCGACCCACGGCACGGCAAAGCGCGACTGGATGCGCTGCTTCAGCGCGTCGGCGCCCTCGGGAATGACCATGACCACCTGCACGGTATGCGGGTGCCGCGCCAGCGCGTCCAGAAGGCGCGTGAGCAGCTGGTAGGGATAGCTGGCAAAGGCGCCGCCCTCGTCGAACGTGCCGTAGCGGATGACGAGCACCATACCCTCGAGCGACTCCACGAGCGCATCGTTCATGCAGCTGAGGAAGTACTCATCTGTGCTGCGCTTCTTCTCGCCGCTGTGGAACTTGTCGAGGTCAAAGGTGATGGCGCAGGCGGATGGCACGCGCCCCTCCTCCTTCAACGAGAACAGCAGCGCATCGAGAGCCGGACCGTACTCATGGACGTTCATTCCCTCGATGAGGTAGTGGGCGGGCAGGAACGGCTGAGTCGGGGACGCCGGAGTGCCGACCGGTCGATCCCCCGTCGACCGAGCCGCGCCCTCGCCGGCCGCCGTGCGGCCCATGCGCTCCAGCTCCTCGGCCAAGCAGCGACTGTAGCGCGTGCCCTCCACCGGGTCGTGAGGCGCCCGCCCGATGGGCTTGTCGTCCACGCAGCCCACCTCCTGCAAGAGCGTGCAGAACTCGTTCGCACCCAGAACCTGGGAAAACCGCCGCACCGCAACGCCTCCGGCGTAGGGTGTCTCGCCGAAGCACTCCCGATAGGTCGAGTCCTCGATCGCACGCACCCGCACGGTGCCCTCCACGTCCCAGTCACGACAGGCCTCCACAATGCAGTCCTCAAGGTCGGCCAGATCATAGCGGGGATTAGCCACTGCCGCCAAGATGCGGAACTGCGTCTCGCCATCGCCGCGCCTGAAAGAGCTCCGGTCATCGTCGGAAATGAGGAAGAGCCTGTTCCCCCAGGACTTGAACGGATGCTCGTCGTAGAGCCAAGTGCCCCTCATGTCAGCATCGGTGACGCAGGTAACCCTGTAGAACCTCATGATCGCCCCTCCTCCTCGTTCGCCCGTGCCGCGCGAATCGCCGGCGGCCTGACCGCCGCCTTTCGGTGTTCACCCATGCTATCAGGGCGTGACCAGGCAAAACAGACGCCGTCCTTGGCCGAAGAAGCGGTAAACCGGCAACGTCGCTGACGGTTTTCATCAGCGTTTTCACCAGGGCTGGGAGGGGTGTTGCGAGAGATGGCGCTGGCGAGCCGCGACAGACGGAGGGCGGACGTCGGCGACGGAAACGCGAACGAGTGCGATGGGGGTCGGGGGGTCGGG
>NZ_QWKK01000042.1 GCF_009911695.1 Enterorhabdus sp. P55
GGGCGCAGGCGCGGGCACGGGGGGCGCAGGCGGGGGGCGCGGCCCACGCGCAGGACGCGGGCGGGCGCCGACGGCCGACGCGTGTTTTCGCCACTATAGCAAAACCGCGCCCTCCGATCGACGCGCGGCGCGCAAGCACGCAGGCACGGGGAACACGCGGCGCAGGTAGGCGGGGGCAACGGGGCGGAGCGGGGGTGGGGATAAGGGAGGCATGAGCAGAAGGATTCGAAAGAAGCAGGTGTGACGGATCGGGGACAAGGGCGAGGACGCGCATAGCGAAGACGGGAGCGGGGACAGGCGACGCCACAGGAGAGGGCAGGTGGAGAAGCGGGATGACACGCCGCGCAGGCGAGGGATGGGAGGGGCAGCGAAGGCGGGGGCCGGAAGCGGACGAATGTTTCACGTGAAACATTCGTCCTCTAGAAAGCCGGGGACAGGAAGGCGAGAAGGAGGACTGCGAGGCGGCGCGAGGCGCAGGGCAGAGCGCGGGATCGGGCGAGTCGAGGTGCGCGGGCGGGGCGCGGGGAGTGGGGCGCAGGCGGGACGCGGGCCGGTCGGGGGCGGCGCAACAGGGACGCGGGCGAGACGTGGCCCGGGCGGGGCGCGGGCAGAGGCGGGGCAGAAGCGCAGGAGAAGCGCGGTTCCGGTCGGGGCGGCGCATCGAGGACGGCAAAAGTTAGCCGCATGCGCATGTTTCACGTGAAACATGCGCGAGGGGCGCGATGCGGAAGAGGTGCCGAAGCGCCAGGAGGGGGCGCACGGCGAAGCGACGCTTTGCCGGGAAACGACGCGCCGTCGGGAGCAGCACGTCCCAGAGACCCCCACGCTGGAAAGCGTTCCACGGCTTCCGCCTGTTCGCGCCGTCAGCAGCATCGGACAGCGAGGCAGCACGCAAAAGTTAGCCACGTACGAATGTTTCACGTGAAACATTCTGCGCAAAGCGAATGACGGGACACGAACGCCCCATCCGAACGAGCACGTACCGCAAGCGACGGAGCATGGTCGCAACAGGCGCCCGGACGCGGCGAGAGGTTACATGACACCCGTCTGGTTGAGGGCGAGCAAGACGGCTCCCACCAGAAGAAAACCGCTGAAGATAAAGCGCAGCGTACGCTCGGGCACGCGCGGAATAAGCCTGGCGCCCAGCAGCGCGCCGGGCACCGAGCCCGCGGCCACGGCGAGGGCCACCAGCCACGAGACGTTGCCGAGCATCGTCTGAGTCACCGCCGCAGGCAACGCGAGCAGCGCCACGGCTATGAGCGATGTGCCCGAGGTGAGCTTCATAGGAATATGGAACAGCGACACCATGAGCGGCACCATGACAAAGCCGCCGCCCAGCCCCACGTAACCCGAGGCCACGCCTGCTATCGCACCCACGCCCACGCCCATCACCAGCTGTCGCCGCGTCATCTGCGGCACCGCCGGCATCGCGGGAGCCCCCGCCATGGCCGCCTCGGCGCCATGCGCTTCGGCCCGCGCACCAGGCGTCCCAGCCGCCGTCTCGCGCGCTTCGACCTCTTCCGCGCTGCTCTCCCCTGAGCACGCGCCCGCGGCCTTCTCACCCGCGGCCGTCGCCGCCCCCTTCCCCTTAGGGGCCTTAAGCGCCTTCGAGAACATGGTGATGGCTGAATACGCGATGACCGCGGCGGCAGCCACCATGATGGCCCAGTCGGGCGACATCGTGGCCAGCCACACGCCCACCGGCGAGGTGATCGCGCCGCCCAGCCCCGCAGCAACGCCGAGCGACGGCACGCAGGTCTTGCGGCGAACGTGCGAGATAGCGCCCGAGATGGACGTGGGAATGATAGTCGCAAGCGAGGTGGCCGTGCTCATGATGGGCGAGAGCGCATAGCCCAGCTTGAACACGGGCACGAGGACAGTGCCCCCGCCAATGCCCAGCAGCCCCGAGAGCACGCCGACACCCACTCCCACGGCCAACGACACGATGAGCAATCCCAGCTGATCCACGATCGGCTACTCCGCGATGTTGAGGCGAATCTCGCTCGTCATGCCCGGATCGAAGGACGCCGGACGGGCGCCGTCGGCTGCGGCCGGGCCCTCCGCTCCATCGGCCACGGCGGCGTTGTGCAGCGCCGAGCGCAGCAGCGCCTCGCTCAACGCCTCGTCGCCCTCCAGGCGCGCCATGGCCTCGGGCCACGCATACTGGAACTCGAAG
The DNA here is from genome assembly GCF_009911695.1 of Enterorhabdus sp. P55. Taxonomy (GTDB): domain Bacteria; phylum Actinomycetota; class Coriobacteriia; order Coriobacteriales; family Eggerthellaceae; genus Enterorhabdus. Next base: position 2,177 of record NZ_QWKK01000042.1, read on the forward strand.
TACTTCGCGCAGTTGCGCTCGGCGTAGGTCTGCGCCTCCTTGCGCGCAGCCTTCGCGGCACGGCGATACGCCTTCTTGTCCGGCAGCACCAGACTGCGCAGAAACGCTGTCACGCGGATGCGCCGCGTGAGCCCCGGCTCCAGGAACGGCCCGGGATACGGCTCGAGCGACTTCGGCTTCACCTGCTGCAAGTCGATGAGCGCACGGCTGTACTCCAGCTTGCGATACTCGTAGATCCAGCGGAAGATGTCCTGGCGGAAGCGGTCGCCCTCGCTCGACGACTTGGGCGGCAGGTGGCGCAGCACCCACTCGTTGTCGAACCAGATGTCCGAGCCGTACATCCGAAGGTCGAGCATGTAATCCAGATCCTCGCCGCGCGTAATCCACGGATCAAAGGCCTGGCGGCGGAAGGCCTCCTTATGCACAGCCAAGCAGCCACCGCACACGTGGTTGGATCGCGAGAGCCGCGGGCCCTTCATCGCCTTGCTGATCCACTCGTTGAATGCGCGACCCTGCTGCCAGAAGCGGTTGTACCAGGCATCCTCCCACTTCGAGAGGTACGAGCCCTCATCGTTGAGGTAGTAGCCCGTCTTGGCCAAGATGGGAATGCCCTTCTTGGTGAGCTTGCCCAGGCCGTACATGGCGTGCTTGAGGAAGTCGGGGTCGTCCACCACCTCATCGTCGTCAAGGAACACCACCGCGTCGAAGCCGAAGACGTTGGCAACCACCAGCCCCAGGTTGCGCACGGCACCGTAGCCCGAAAGCGCCACCTCGCGACCGAGCTTGCCGATCTTCAGCTGCTCCATGCGCTGACGCACGAGGGCCAGCTCGGCAGCGCCGATGACCAGCACGTTCAGCGACGGGTGCTGATCCACAACGGCCTGCACCTTCTCGGCCGCTTGGGCCTCGAAGGGCGACTCGGCAGCCACGAGCACCACGATGAGCCCCAAGCCACGCACCTTCTCGAGCGAGGCCAGGCAACGTCCCAGCTCGCCGGGATCGTTGAGCGGGGTCACGTGGTCGTAGGTGGCGATGGTGTTGGAGCCAGCGCGATGGCGGCGTCCCGCGATGAACGTCGGGATGATGACGACGGGCTGCATGCAGCTCCTTCCGCGTGCTTGGTCGTTGATGACAGATAACCTAGGTATTGTACTCGTCATTTGTGAAGCAACCATCCACGGCCAGGCAACACCACAACGCCGCACATCCCGGCGCGCACGGCGCGCATCTGCAGCGCCGGCTGTCGTTTCTGGTCATTTGCTTCGAAATTCCGAGGCCCAAACCGCTGTAAAGACGATGCGAGAAGAGGTTTGCCCAGGTCAGCTTTTCTCCGAGCATGCAGAGTCCTTCAAATCAGGCTGACCTCGGCCCCTCAGGCTCGGAATTTCGAAGAAAGTGACCAGAAAATGCGCTTTAGCTTGCAGCGACGCCCTATCGGCGGGGCCTGCCTCCACGCGATCGCTTGCCAGAGCCGCGGCCCTTGGGAGAGCGAGCGTGCGACGCCTTCTCTCCCTGCGCCCAACGCGCTTGCTCGCGACGTTCCTTGATCTCGACCGTCTCCTGACGTAGCGCCTGGTAAGAGGCGAAGCGATCGGGCGCCAGCTCGCCGGATTCCACCGCCGCGCGAACAGCGCAGCCGGGCTCGTCACCATGGCGGCAGTCGCGGAAGCGGCAGCCCTCGGCCAGCGCTTCGACATCGGCGAAGGCGGCGCCGATACCCGACTCGGCGTCCCACAACCCGAGGCCGCGCACGCCGGGCATGTCGACGATGCGCCCGCCGCCGGGCAGCTCGATCACCTCGCGGCTGACCGTGGTGTGCCGGCCCTTGCCGTCGCCCTCCCGCACGGCAGCCGTCTCCTGGACGTCCTCGCCCAGCAGCAGGTTCACCAGGCTCGACTTCCCCACCCCGCTGCGGCCGATGAGCACAGCCATCGAGCCGGCGGGCACGAGCTCGCGCACCGCCTCGGCCGAAGAGGGGTCGGCCGACGTCACCACGATGGTCTGCACGTCGGGGCCGACCAGCGCACGCACCTGGTCGCGCACGGCCCGAACCTGGGCGTCGTCCTGCGCCAGGTCGGCCTTGGTGAGCACGACGGTCACTGCGGCGCCCGTCTCATAGGCGAGCACGAGCTCGCGCTCAAGACGACGGCGGTTCACCTCCGCTAGGGGCTGGGCAACGATGACGCGATCGAAGTTGGCGGCGAGCACCTGGGCGACCGCACGCTCGGTGGGATCCTTGCGCACGAAGGCGCGGCTGCGCGGAAGGATAGCCTCGATGATGCCCATGTCATGGTCGTCGGGCACGGAGACCTCCACGCGATCGCCGATAACGGCCCGGACCTTCTCGCCCTTGACTAGCGCCGTCGCGTGCTCGCAGCGCAACGCCTCGCCGTCGGGGAAGCGCACCAGCGGGAATCCCCGGTCGAGCTTCACCACCTCCCCCACGCGCCGGGCCTCGAAAGCGCATCCCGCGGCAGGACTCGCGTCGCCCGCGCGCTCCCCCGCCGCACCGGCAGCAGCGCCCGCCGCCTGCACGGAACCCGCGACAACGCTCGCGGCATCGGCCTGCGCGGAACGCGCGGCAGCGCTCGTGGCGGCATCGGCCTGCGCGGAATCTGCGACAGCCCCAGCAGCGGCATCCGTGGCAGCGCTCGCAGCAGCGCGCTCGGCGGCACCCACGGCAGCGCTCGCAGCAGCGCGCTCGACGGCATCCGCAGCGGGACGCGGCGCAGCGCCCGCAACCGACGCGGTCATCGCAACCTCGACGGGGCCCGCCGTCTGCTCGGCCATCGCGGCCTCGGCGCCCGCCGCCTGCGCACGACCCATGACGGCGCACTCGACCTCCCCGCTCGCAGCGGCATGCGTGAGGTCGGGTGTTTCACGTGAAACACTCATGGCGACCCCTAGCGCTGGCTCTCTCGCAGGCGGTAGAACACGATGATGAGCACTACGCCGAGCAGCACCATCACCGCGCCGGGCACGAAACGATGGGGATCGAGCGGCTCGCGTAGATCCTCGCCCTTCTTCACGACGCTCACGTGGTCGGCATGCAAGTCGGTCAGGCCGTCGTGCTCGGGACAGGTGAGGTGGAACGTACCGCGCACCTGCAGCGTAGTGCCGCGCACGCCGTAGGCGCCGTAGCGGTCGATGGCCTTGGAAGACTCCCTCGCCATGAACACGGGAACGTCTGCGTTCGACCCATCGACGGCTTGGAGGGCGATCCAACAGTTAGCCAAATCAAACTCTGCGTTGATGCGGTCACCCACCACCTCGCCCACCACCTGGACCGTCTGGTTGTTCAGGTAGGAGTCGGCACTGGACAGATCGGCGATGGAGGTGTCGTAGATGAACGAGCTGTCGGGCATCTGCTGGGGGTTCACCTCGTTAGGGCCGGGAGCGCCGTCGCCCTCCGCCGCCCACGCCGTCGTCCCCGGCAGAACGCACGCCAAGGACAGCGCCACCGCAGCCAGGGCGCCCATCGCCCGTACGCCCATTGCATCCCGCGCATCCCAACGCTCATGGGGCCCCGAATGTTTCACGTGAAACACACGCACGCGGCTAACTTTTCGCGCCGCCGCCAACATCCTGCGAGCCACGGCGCAGCCCGCCGCGCCGCCCGCGACCACGGCGCCCCGCGCGTCCCGCACGCCCCGTACACCCATTGCATCCCGCGCATCCCAACGCCCATGGGGCCCCGAATGTTTCACGTGAAACACACGCACACGGCTAACTTTTCGCGCCGCCGCCAACGTCCTGCGAACCACGGCGCGGCCCGCCGCCCGCAGGCCGCGCTCCACCCCGTGCTCCGCCGCCGGTCCGCAGGCCGCCAGTTCCCCGCGCTCCCCCTCACGCAGGCTCCTCTCCGCCCTCACGACGACACCCTCTTCCGCGGGAAGAACGACGCGGCCACCTCCACCATCAGCGCCAGCAGCGTCACGAACTCGAGACGGCCGGCCCACATCTGGAAGATGTAGAACAGCTCGAGCGACATGGGCATGCCTGGCGTGGCCAGGCCGGTGGTGATACCGCCGTTCGACGTCATGGCCACCGACTCGAAGATGGCCTGGGTGGCCTCGTAGCCGTGCGCGATGCCCACGAGCGCGCCCACCACGTAGGTGACCACGAACAGGATGAACACCGTCATGGCCTCTTTCACGATCTCGGGCGAGAGCACGCGGCGCCCCACGTGGTTGTACGCCACCACCACGCGCGCGGAATCGGGCGCGAGGGCCTCCTTGATGGTGGCCACCATCGACTTGAAGATGATGCCCACGCGGCTGAACTTAATGCCGCCCGCGGTGCTGCCGGCCGAGCCGCCCACGGCCATGATGAGCGCGAGCGTGAGGAATGCGCCGGAGGTGAACGCCGTGGTCAGCTGATTGCTCGTGACCACCTGGAAGCCCGTGGTGGTAAACGCGGACACCACCATGAACAGCCCGCGTCGCAGAAGCGCCGGCAGATCGGAGAACAGCGGCCCGGCCGCGAGCGACGCGGTCAGCACCACGGTCATGATGCCCACCCAGATGAGCATGGTGCGCGTCTCGATGTCGCGGAAGAACGTTCCCACGCGCCCCTTCCACACCTCGGCGTACATGACGAAGCTGATGGTGCCCAGAATCATGAGCACCATGATGACGAACTCGATGACGCCTGAGTGGTAGTACATGATGGACTGGCTCATGGGCGTGAAGCCGCCCGTGACGAAGGCCGAGATGGAAAGCCAAAGCGCCTGGAGGATGGCGCGCGAGGGCTCCATGCCGGCCATGAGGCATATCGACCCGATGATGACCGTGGCAACCGCCACGATCTCCACCGTGATTCCCGCGATGAACTGGGTAGTCTGGACCACATTGGGAACCACGTGCTCGCTACGGCCCTCCGAGCTGTAGAGCGACGCGCCGGCGCGCTTGCCGAACAGCCCGATGGAAAGCGCCACCACGATGAGCCCCAAGCCGCCCAGCAGGTGCATCATGAACCGGAACATGTTGTCGGCGTTGGACAGGTGGTTGAGGTCCTGGATGACGGTGGCGCCGGTGGTGGTGAGTCCCGACACGCCATCGAACAGCGCGTCCAGGTAGGTGACGTAGTGCCCCGAGAAGTAAAGCGGCACGGACGCGAACAGTGCCAGGATGATCCAAGCCGCGCCGGTGATGGCAAGCGCCTGGCGCCGGTTGAGGCGCCCCGGCTCCACGCGCAGAAAGCGCAGGAGCGCGCCGGCCGTGAGCGCGATGCCGATGGAGAACAGGTAGCGCGCGGCAGGCTCCCATTCCTGGAAGATCAGGGCCACCAGAAGCGGAACGGCCATGATGAGCGCCGAGAACAGAATGAGCGTGCCCAGGTAATGGCCGATGACGCGCAGGTCGTAAAGCGTGAAGCGCTGCCACATAGGCTACCCCATCACCACGCGGACGAGGGTCATCACGATGCCGAGGCCCACGATGAAGCTGGCCACGGCCATGAGGACGAGGAACACCCCGTGCCCCGCTACGAAGAAGTCGGCCAGCAGCTGGCGAAAGGTGCTGCCCATCAGTCAGCTCCAGATTCCGCCGACGGCCGCCCGCGCCGAAACCATCGCCCCCATCGCGGCCTGCCCGACCGTTCGGGCCGCACCGGCGCGCGCCCCCCGCAAGGGGGCGACGGAGGTGACGAATCTGTGACCGCACGTAGGCATGCCGCCTATTCTAGTACAAAGAAAGGGGGCGCATCCACCGGATGCGCCCCCTTGGAGCCGTGTCGCCAACTGCGGCTCGCGCCAGCGGCCGCCGCGAGCCGCCAGCGGCCGAACGCGCCCGCGGAGCACGCCGGCGAAACCGCATCCAGACGCGCAGGCTAGCCCTCGAGCAAGCCGTCGAAGTCGAGCGGGCCCTCCACCATGCAGGCGTACTCGCCCTCGGCGTCGAGGTCGATCAGCACGTGCCCGCCGTCGCGCAGCTCGCCGCTGATGACCTTCTCGGCGATGCGATCCACAATCTGGCGCTGGATGAGGCGCTTGAGCGGGCGGGCGCCGTACACCGGGTCGAAGCCGTCGATGGACAGGTGCTCCATGGCCGCCGGGGTGACGTCCAGCGTGATGCGGCGATCGGCCAGGCGGGCGCGCACCTCCTCCAGCTGCAGGTTGACGATGTTCTCGATCACATTGATGTTGAGCTCGTTGAACGTGATGATGTCGTCGATGCGGTTGAGGAACTCCGGGCGGAACGTGTTGCGCAGGGCGTCCTGCATCTTGTTGGCGAACTCGGCCATGCGCTTGGCCGCGGCCTCCGGGGTCATCTCCGCCATGCCGTTGAGCATGTCGCCCATGGTCTCGTTCTCCTGGGCGCTGTGCTCGCGGATGAGCTGCGAGCCGATGTTCGAGGTCATGATGATGATGGTGTTCTTGAAGTTCACCACCCGTCCCTGGCCGTCGGTCAGGCGGCCGTCGTCGAGCACCTGCAGCAGGATGTTGAACACGTCCGGATGCGCCTTCTCTATTTCGTCAAGCAGGATGACGCAGTACGGATGGCGCCGCACGGCCTCGGTCAGCTGGCCGCCCTCGTCGTAACCCACGTATCCCGGAGGCGCTCCGATCAGGCGCTGCACGCTGAACTTCTCCATGTACTCGGACATGTCGATGCGCACCATGGCCTTCTCGGAGTCGAACAGGTACTCCGCGAGCGTCTTGGCCAGCTCGGTCTTGCCCACGCCGGTGGGGCCGAGGAACAGGAAGCTGCCGATGGGGCGGTTGGGGTCGGAGAGCCCGGCGCGGTTGCGGCGGATGGCGCCGGCCACCACGTGCACCGCATCGTCCTGGCCGATGACGCGCTCTTCCAGGCGCTCGTCCAAATCGGCCAGCTTCTCCAGCTCGCCCTGCATCATCTTGGACACGGGGATGCCCGTCCAGGTGGCCACCACGGCGGCTATCTCCTCGTCGGTGACCTCCTCCTTCAGGATGGCGCCGTCCTCCTGCTTGGCCTTGACGGCCTCCTCCGCCTGCTGGAGCTGGCGCTGCAGCTCGGGGATGCGGGCGTAGCGAATCTCGGAGGCCAGCACCAGGTCGCCCTCGCGGGTGGCCTTCTCCTCGTCGAGCTGCGCGCTCTCCAGCTGGGCCTTGAGGTTTTGGACGCTGACGATGGAGTCCTTCTCGTTCTGCCAGACGGCCTTCTGGTGGTCGAGGGCCTCCTGGGCGGCGGCGATGTCCTGGCGCAGCTTCTCCAGGCGCTCGGCCGAGGCGGCGTCGGTCTCCTTCATGAGGGCCTGCTCCTCGATCTGCATCTGGATGAGCTTGCGCTCGGCGGCGTCTACCTCCTCGGGCATGGAGTCGATCTCGATGCGCAGGCGGCTGGCGGCCTCGTCCATGAGGTCGATGGCCTTGTCGGGCAGGAAGCGGTCGGTGATGTAGCGGTCGGAGAGCTCGGCGGCGCTCACGATGGCGCCGTCGGTGATGCGCACGCCGTGATGGATCTCGTACTTCTCCTTGAGACCGCGCAGGATGGCGATGGTGTCCTCCACGGTGGGCTCGTTCACCATGACCGGCTGGAAGCGGCGCTCGAGGGCGGCGTCCTTCTCGATGTACTTGCGGTACTCGTCGAGGGTGGTGGCGCCGATGGCACGCAGCTCGCCGCGGGCAAGCGCCGGCTTGAGCATGTTGCCGGCGTCGAGCGAGCTGTCGCCGCCCGCGCCCGCGCCCACGATGGTGTGGAGCTCGTCGATGAACAGGATGATCTGGCCGTCGGCGTCCTTCACCTCGCGCAGGACGGCCTTCAGGCGATCCTCGAACTCGCCGCGGTACTTCGCGCCGGCCATCATGGCGCCTAGGTCGAGCGAGACGATCTCGCGGTCGCGCAGGCTGGAGGGCACGTCGCCGGCGACGATGCGCTGGGCCAGGCCCTCGACGATGGCCGTCTTGCCGGTGCCCGGCTCGCCGATGAGCACGGGGTTGTTCTTCGTGCGGCGGGAGAGCACCTGAACGGTGCGGCGGATCTCCTCGTTACGGCCGATAACCGGGTCGAGCTTGCCCTCGCGGGCCTGCTGGGTGAGGTTCTGGCCGTACTGCTCCAGCGCCTCGAACTGGGTCTTCTCGGTCTGGGAGGTAACGCGGGTGTTGCCGCGCAGGGCCTCGTAGGCCTCCTCGATGTTCTTGCGGGTGATGCCTGCCGTGGTGAGCAGCCGGCCGGCGGCGCCCTTGTCCTCGGAGAGCGCGATGAGCAAGTGCTCGCTCGTGGCGTAGCTGTCGCCCAGCTTCTCGGCTATCTTCACGGCGTTGTCGATGGCCTTGATCAGGTCCTGGCCGGGGATGGCCATGGGGGCGGCGCCCGTCTGCTTGGGCATCTTGGCTATCTCGTCGGCCACGTTCTGGGACAGCCAGACCGGGTCGGCCCCGATGCGCTTGATGATGGCGGCGAGGTTGTTCTCGTCGGCATCGAGCAGCGCCTTGAGCAGGTGGATCGGCTCGATGACGGCAGCGTCGGCCTCGCCCGCCACGCCCATGGCGCTTTGGAAGGCCTCCTGTGCCGTGAGAGCCAGCTTGTCGAGTCTCATGGATGGTTCTCCTTGCTTGGTTATCTTTCCTTCAACGCACCCCCCCCCCCCCGAGGGAAGCAGGGTGCGTCATGGTGCTCCGGATGGCCCGCCTTCGCGCCGCGCCGTGCCGCAGCCCCTAGGGGAGGCGGCGCAGCACAGGCGGCAGGTCGCTGGCGCGCACGAGGGACTTCACGCTCTCGCGAGTTTCCAGCTCGTGCACGCGGTCGGCCAGGCGCCGCACGCGCTTGTGCAGGTCATCGAGCTCCTGGTCGCGCTCGTCGAGGCGTCCCTGGAGGTCGAGGATGCGGATGACGCCGGCCAGGTTGATGCCCTCGCTCGTCAGTTCGTTGATGAGCTCGAGCCGTTCGATGTCGGCCTGCGAGTACATGCGCGTGTTGCCGCTCGTGCGCTGGGGCGTGACGAGCCCCTTCTGCTCGTAGGTGCGCAGCGTCTGGGGATGCACGCCGGCCAGCTGGGCGGCCACGCTGATCATGTACACGGGGCGGTTGCGGTCGTTTACTGCCATGTCCTCACGTCATCCTTCGTCGCCGCCAGGAAGTCCTCCATGGCCTGGCGCTGCTCGTCGTTCATGTCGGTGGGCACCTTCACGTCCACGCGGATCTTCAGGTCGCCGACGGCGCCCTTCGTCTTGAGGTCGGGCGCGCCCTTGCCCTTCACGTTGAGCAGGGCGCCGTCCTGGGTTCCGGCGGGAACCTTCACGCGCACCTTGCTGCCGTCGGGCGCAGGCACCACGATGGATGCGCCAAGCGCCGCCTCGGCCACCGTGACGGGAACGTCCACGATGACGTTGGCCTTGTCCCGCGAGTAGTACGGATGCGCGGCGATGGTCGTGGTGACGAGCAGGTCGCCCGCCTCGCCGCCGTTCTCGCCGAGGCCGCCCTTGCCCTTGAAGCGCAGCCGGCCGCCCTCGACGGCGCCGGCGGGCACCTTCACGGTGAGCGTGTCGGCCTCCGACTTGCCCGGGATGCGCACGGTCACGCGCTTCTCGGTGCCGGTGAAGGCCTCATCGAACGTCACCTCCAGGGTCACGTTCATGTCCTGGCCCTTCCGCGGACGCGGCTGGCCGCCGAAGCCGCTGAAGTCCCAGTCGGATCCAAACGCACCTTCGCTATGGCGAATGCTGTCAAAGATGTCAGACCAGCCGCCGCTGAAGCCGCCGCCACCGTAGCCCGAGCCGCCGAAGATGTCCTCGACGCTGACGTTGCCGCCGCCCCATCCGCGGGGTATCTCGTTCTCGTTGGCGGTGCCGTACTGGTCGTACAGCTCGCGCTTCTTGTCGTCGCTCAAGACCTCGTAGGCCTCGTTGACCTCCTTGAACTTAGCCTCGTCGCCGCCCGCGTCAGGATGATGCTTGCGAGCCAGCTTGCGGAACGCCTTCTTGATCTCGTCCGCGGAGGCGGTGCGTGGAACGCCTAGCGTCTGGTAGTAGTCTGGCGATGCCGCCATTCGTTCCACCTCCTAATCTGTCATTCTTGAAAAAAGGGCGGACATTCCTGCCCGCCCTCTTGCTTTCCTATTCTGCCGAAGTCTCTTCGACCTCGCGCTTCGGCCCGCCCGTGGTGACGGTGACCATCGCGGGCCTCAGCACCTTCGCGCCCATCCGGTAGCCCTTCTGGTAGACCTGGGCCACCGTCTCGTCGGGAACGCTCGGGTCGTCGACGGTGGCGACGGCTTGAGCTTCCAGCGCGTCGAAGGCCTGCCCCTCGGGGCTGATGACCTCGACGCCGTCCTTCTCCAGCACGCTCACGAGCTTGGAGTGGACGGCTTCCACGCCTCCCAGCAGCCCGGACTCGCCGTTGGTGGTGGCGTAGTCGATGGTGCGCTCGAAGTCGTCGAGCACGGGGAGCAGGCTCTCCACCAGCTTCTCCGTGGCGCGCGCCTTCTCCTGGGCCCGCTGCTCGTTGGTGCGGCGGCGGTAGGTGTCCCACTCGGCGTGCAGGCGCAGGTACTTGTCCTGCCAGTCGGCGGCCTCGGCCTTGGCCTGGGCCACCTCGTCGGCGGGGTCGGCCTCGGCGTCGGGGGCGGCCTCGGCCTCCTCGATCACCTCAGCCTCGACCGCCTCGGCGGGAGCCGCCGGCTCCGGGGAGCCGGCGGTCGGTGCATCAGCGGGGGTTTCCAAGACTTGGTCCTTATCGGGCGTCGTCATGGCGTTTACTTCCCTTCGTTCTTGTTGTCGTCGACGACCTCGTACTCAGCCTCGATGGTGTCATCGGCGGGAGCCGTCTCAGCAGCGGCGGCCTGGGCGCCGGCGGCCGCGCCCTCGGTGGAGTACACGACCTCGGCCAGCTTGTAGCCCGCCTGCTGGATCTTCTCGGTCGCGGCCTTGATGGCATCCAGGTCGGTGCCCTCGAGGGCCGTCTTCACCTCGGCGATGGCCTCCTCGGCCTGGGTCTTGGCGTCAGCCGGAACCTTGTCGCCCAGCTCGTCGAGGGTCTGCTGGGTGGCGTTCACCAGCGCGTCGGCGTTGTTGCGGATCTCGACTTCCTCCTTGCGCTGCTTGTCCTCCTCGGCATGCTGCTCGGCGTCCTTCACCATGCGATCCACTTCGTCATCAGACAGGGCGGTGGAGCCGGAGATGGTGATCTGCTGCTGCTTGCCGGTGCCGAGGTCCTTGGCCGACACGTTCACGATGCCGTTGGCGTCGATGTCGAAGGTCACCTCGATCTGCGGCACGCCGCGGCGCGCGGCCGGGATGCCGGAGAGCTGGAAGCGGCCAAGCGTCTTGTTGCCCGCGGCCATCTCGCGCTCGCCCTGCAGGACGTGCACCTCGACGGAGGTCTGGTTGTCGGCGGCCGTGGAGTAGATCTCGGTCTTGCGGGTGGGGATGGTGGTGTTGCGCTCGATCATCTTGGTCATCACGCCGCCCATGGTCTCGACGCCCAGCGACAGCGGGGTCACGTCGAGCAGCAGGATACCCTGCACGTCGCCGGCGAGCACGCCGCCCTGGACGGCCGCGCCCATGGCCACCACCTCGTCGGGGTTCACCGACATGTTGGGAGACTTGCCGGTGAGCTGCTTCACGAGCTCCTGCACGGCAGGCATGCGGGTGGAGCCGCCGACCAGGATGACCTCGTCGACCTCGCCCATCTTCAGGCCGGCGTCCTTGAGCGCCTGCTCGACGGGCTTCTTGCAGCGGTCGAGCAGATCCTTGGTGATGCGCTCGAACTCAGCGCGCGTCAGCGTGTAGTCCAGGTGCTTCGGGCCGGAGGCGTCGGCGGTGATGAAGGGCAGGTTGATGTTGGTCTGCGTGGTGGAGGAGAGCTCCATCTTCGCCTTCTCCGCAGCCTCCTTCAGACGCTGCAGGGCCATCTTGTCCTGGCGCAGGTCGATGCCGTTGTCGGCCTTGAACTTGTCGGCCAGCCAGTCGATGACGCGCTGATCCCAGTCGTCGCCGCCCAGGTGGTTGTCGCCCGCGGTGGACGCAACCTCGAACACGCCGTCACCGAGCTCGAGCACGGACACGTCGAAGGTGCCGCCGCCCAGGTCGAAGACGAGGATCTTCTCGTCATGGTCGACCTTGTCCAGGCCGTAGGCCAGAGCCGCAGCCGTCGGCTCGTTGATGATGCGCAGAACCTCGAGGCCCGCGATCTTGCCCGCGTCCTTGGTGGCCTGGCGCTGGGCGTCGTTGAAGTACGCGGGGACGGTGATGACCGCCTGGGTGATGGGCTGGCCCACCTGCTTCTCCGCGTCGGTCTTCAGCTTCTGAAGCACCATGGCGGAGATCTCCTCGGGGGTGTAGTCCTTGCCGTCGATGTCGATGACCGCGCGGCCGTCCTTGCCGGCCTGCACCTTGTAGCTGACGGTCTTCTGCTCCTCGCCCGTCTCGTTGAAGGAGCGGCCGATGAAGCGCTTGACGGAAGCGACAGTGTTCTCCGGGTTGGTCACCGCCTGGTTCTTGGCGGCCTTGCCGACCACGCGCTCGCCGTCCTTGCGGAAGCCCTCGACGGACGGGGTGGTGCGGTCGCCCTCGGCGTTGACGAGGATTTCAGGCTCCGAGCCCTCCATAACAGCCATGGCGGAGTTGGTGGTGCCCAGATCGATACCGAGAATCTTAGCCATTGCTCGTTCCTCACTTTCACAGGTTGCTTGTTAGTTAGCATTTGTTGTTTGCCAATATAAAATCTAAGTCTTGTGTTGTCAAGTTTCATTAATGCCAGTCAGTGAATTAAGCTCACCGAGGATCACCATAGACGCCTCGTGCGGGCGCGTAAGGGCACCCTCGCGATTGTTACGAGGGGAAAACCCGCCTGTTACCTGGGTGAATGTCGAAAGCCTATCGTTGAGCCGCCCGCTCAGCTGTTGCGTCGCGAATGTGGAGGTACTATGGAGGTGCTGATAAAATCTTAGTTGACGGCGCTTAGATTTAGAGAGTCCTGGCATCGGAAGCGCAACGAAAGGGAACGGCGAGGCAACCGGCGAACAGCTCGGATGCAGAAGCCTGGAGCGCTGGGCCGGCGGGGCCGGCGGGCGGGCAAGAGGCGGAGCCCGGGGCGGGACGCAAGCGAGGCGCATGAACGCGAGGCGCGCGGGGCCGGCGGGCGGGGCCGGGGCGAGGGCGCGGAGTCTCGGTAGGGCGCGAGAACGCCTGGGGTAGGCGGCGAACGTGGGGTGTTTCACGTGAAACATTCGTTTGCGGTTTCGAGACCCTATTATTCTGCGAGCAGCGATTTCGCGATGCAGGCGGATGAGAGCCGCGCGTGTCAGGCACGCATCCCGCAGTCGGACGGGGCGCGACGCGAAGGAGCGAGCCTAGCGGTCGATGAGGGCGCGCAGCTGGTCGCGATTCGAGAACGGGCGCGGATCATCGGGGCGAGCGACGCGTACCACCTCGCCTTCCCACATGTCGCCGTTGCCAGAGAACTTGGAGGTACGTACGATCTGCACGAAGCGCACGCGGGATTTGTCCGGGACGGCTGCCATGTCAAAGCCGTACTCGAGATGCGAGAGCATCTCCTGCAGCGCATCAGTCATCGAGGCGCCAGGCTCCAGGCGAACGACGCCGGCTTCTCCGTTGTAGATCATGCCAGGGGCGAGAAAAGCGGTGCGAATGCGCTCGCGGCGCTTCTTCTCCGCCAGATGGATCCCCACGCATGCAGCCACGATGACCGCCCACCACACGACGGTAAAGGCGAGGTCGACAGGGTTATCGACCAGATTGAAGTTGAGGTAATACCACAGCCACAGGAAGAAGGTCGAGGCAGCAGCCAGGACGGCCAGAATTATCCAGTTGCTCTTGCGCATACCCGCATCTCCGTTTCCCATCCCCTCCGAAAAGAGCGCGTTCGTGTGCATTATAGCCCCATATTTCCCCAACGGCATCTGTAAGGCATCGGTTTTACGCGCAGCGGAAAGCCCGTGACGGCAGCGGCAGAGAAACGGGAACGAACGCCCCTCCCTGCGCTCGCTTCACAGGCGCGGCATCCGCGCAGGAACCCCCTCTATATATAAGTAGGGGGCGCCCGCTTGGCGGGACGCCCCCTACTGGCAACTCAAAGAAGCGCGAGGAGCTAATCCTCGGCGACCTCCGGAATAGCGCCCATCGGGCACTCCTCGACGCAATCGCCACACGCGATGCACGCGTCCTCGTTCACGACTTCCGCCGTGCCGTTGACGACCTCGAGAACCTCCTGCGGGCACGCGTCAACGCAGATGCCGCAACCGATGCACTCATCGGCCTCAATAATCGGGTGAGACATAGCAACTCCTTCTCGGTCGAAAGTCCCCCATGGGTACCAATAACTTTCGTGGTGCAAGATACCATTATTCGAACGTGGCGCAAGGATAATCTACGATTTTCCAGGCTGCGGCATAAAACGTGAATATTACGGTGCGCCGGCGTTTTCTCCGCGTAAAACCGGCGCGAAAACGCGCCCAGTGCGCGTACGAATGTTTCACGTGAAACATTTCCGAACGGCAACGACGAAGGCCGCAAGACGGCGCCGGAGCGCCGCAGGCGCCGGCGAGGCAGCGGGATACGACGTCAGGACGCGGCATCGGAGTGCCGGGGCGGCGGCGGGGCACTGGGGGTCGGGGCGTCGAGGAGCGGCGGCGGGGCGCCCAGGGCGGCGGGGCGCGACGGCGGGATGCCGGGGGGGTGCTGCGGGAATACTGGGGGCCGTGGGGGGTGCCGCGAGCACTGGCGCGGCGGCGCGGGCGTTGGCGGGGTGCCGCGAGCGCTGCGGGCGCCTAATGCGCTAGCAGATGCGGGGAAGCTGCTCGCCGACGAGCATGTCGAGGATGCGGCGGCCGCCGAACGAGGTCTGCAGGAACACTTTGGGGCCGCGCTCAGGCTGCGCCTCGGCCACCTCGCCGATGATGGCGGCGTCAGCGCCGTAGCGGTTGGCGCGCATGGCAGCCAGCGCGGCATCAGCCTGGTCGGCGGGGACGACGCACACCATCTTCCCCTCGTTCGCCACCTGCAACACGTCGTAGCCGAGCATCTCGCAGGCGCCGAGCACCGCGTCGCGCACGGGCACGGCGTCCTCCTCCACCACGATGTCGGTGCCCGACTGGGCCGCCAGCTCGTTCAGCGTGGAAGCCAGGCCGCCGCGCGTGGGGTCGCGGAAGCAACGCGTGGAAGGAGCGGCGGCCAGCACCTCGGCAATCAGGTGGTTGAGCGGCGCGGCATCGCTTTCGACGCCAGCGGAGAAGCCCAGGCCCTCACGGCAGCTCATGATGGTGATGCCGTGGTCGCCAAGGGTGCCGCTGACCAGCACCTTATCGCCGGGACGGCACTGCGCGCCTCCTAGCTCGATGCCGGGCGACAGCAGACCGACGCCACTCGTGTTGATGTAGATGCCATCGCCGTGCCCACGGTTGACCACCTTTGTGTCGCCCGTGACCAGGCGCACGCCGGCCTCGGTCGCAGTCTCGGCCATCGTCTGGCAGATGCGGCGCAGGTCGTCCATGGGGAACCCCTCCTCCAGGACGAACGCACAGCTGAGGTAGAGCGGGCGGGCGCCGCTCGTGGCCACATCGTTGACGGTGCCGCAGACGGCGAGCTTGCCGATGTCTCCCCCTGGGAAGAAATGCGGCGTCACTACGAAGCTGTCGGTGGAAAAGGCGATGCGCTCGCCCGCCGCAGGCGCGGGCAGCACCGCCGCGTCGTCGCCGCGCAGCAGTTCGTCGGTGCCATAGGCGGCGAAGAACACCTCGTCGATGATGCGCTTCATCATCGACCCGCCGCTCCCATGGCCGAGCATCACCGTTTCGCTTTGGATCATGGTTCCTCCTTGGAACAAGTGTTTCACGTGAAACATTCGGAAGGCCTTCGCGGCAAGCGCCTTGAGCGGCGGGGCGCCCTACGCCGCACGCCCCGAGCCGCAGGCCCCAGCCTCCCATGCCCACGGCCCGACGCCGCGCCGGGGGTCTGCAGCGCCCCGTCATCCCGCTCATTACAGCCCCGGGCGCCCTGCGCCACCGGCCAGCGCCACGGGCCCAGCGCCCCGCTTGCTGCAGGCCCAAATACCCCGCGCCACGGGCCGACATCCCACTTGCTGCGGGGCCGGGCGTCCCGCGCCGCAGGCCCCGGACGCTCGTTCGCCGCAGGCGATGGGCGCTTCGCAGGCGCGGGCGACGAGCTTGCTTTCGCCTTCCGCTAAAGACGCTGGCCGGTGGTGGTCAGGACAAGCCGGCCGTTCTGGACGCCCTTGGTACCCAGGATGAGATTCGCGATGTCCTGCACGAGGCCCGTCTCGCCGCGGATGACGATGACCTCCAGGCAGGTGTGCTCGTCAACGTGCACGTGCATGGACGAGATGATGCTCTCGAAGCAATCGTGCTGGATGCTGTGGAGCTTCTCCTGCAAGTCGCCGGCATGGTGGTCGAATACGATGGTGAGCGTACCCATCACCTCGACGCCCGGGCTCGCGCACTCGTCTTCCACCAGGGCGTCGCGCACCAGGTCGCGTATCACCTCGCTGCGGTTCTTCGCCAGGCCGCGCCGGGCCACCAGGCGGTCGAATCGCACGAGCAGGTCCTCGGGCATGGCCACCGAAAACCGCATGAGATCGTTGCTCATGACTGTGACCGCGCAGGCTAGACCAAGCTGACGGTAACGCCCGAGGCGTCGGCAGCGTCCTCCTCCAGGGCGTCCTTGGCCTCGTCGAGCAGGGCGCGGGCGTCATCGAGCAGAGCCTGGGCCGCATGGAGCTTCTCCGCCGTTGCGGCAAACCCGGCGTCGGCGGCCTGATGAGCCAGGTTGTGGGCCCAGCGGCGCTCAAGCTTCAGATGGTCGTCAACCTGGTCGATCATCTGCTCGAACTGACCGGCATTGACTCCGTTGGTGCACATGGCTTCCTCCTTAGTCGCATGCGGCGCGCCGGCTCCGAATGTTTCACGTGAAACATTCCGCCCGCCCCCGCGACGGCGGCGCGCGCTCTTCGTCAAACTGATAGTATGCATAGTTATAGAGGGAAGCCCTGCGACGTCAAGGATCGGTGTGAAAAAACCCGCCAACAGTAACAACGGGAGCATGTACGGCGTGGCCGCTGAAGGAGTGCTCGCAGTCTACGGCTCGCTGCTGGAGGGGACGGGCAACGAAACCGTCCTGGCCGTTTCGGCCAATGCCCTGGGGGAGTCTGCGCGCAAGGCGCTCGCCGCCTCGACCGAAGCGCTGGGCTACGGCCGCGACTGCCTAGCGCTCGTTGCCACCGAAGGAGTTCTGGGATCGAACGACCTGCTCACCATCGTGGAGGGCCTCGACCCGCTGTGCCTGGTAGCCACCGACGCCGAGGCTTCCGCTCTCCTCGCCCAAGCCTACCGCCACGACGTCGAGCCCGACGCCGCCTGCCGCCTGATGGGCCGCAGCGTCGTCGCTTTCCGCGACCTCGCCGCCCTCATGAACACCCCCGAAGACAAGCAGCGCGCCTGGGCGCTGCTCAAAAAGTTGCCTAAAATTAACTAATAGCGACCTGCGGTGCGCAAGGTCCCGTGGAAGGGGCGCTATCGCGAAAGCCGCCCGAAGGCTGCGCGAAAAGGCGCCACGCGCCATCCAGGGACGAGTCCCGCAATCAAGAGAGCGCACAGACGAATCGCTCGGCCGACAGGAGATCTGCGCGATGCGGCGCAGCGTCACCGGCAGCGCGGGGAGTGAAAAGTTAGCCGTGTGCGCATGTTTCACGTGAAACATCAAGTTGCCCCGTAACACAAGGTGGCCGCAAAGGGGCGCCCTTCAGCACAAGGCGACCATAGGGGGGGGTGATGCCCCCGCCAAGGAGACGAGGAGGGGGGGGGCAGGAGGCGATCGCGGCCCGCGAGCGGCGGGGGCGGGGCGACACGCAGG
>NZ_QWKK01000043.1 GCF_009911695.1 Enterorhabdus sp. P55
GCCCGCGTCCGCGCCGGCCGCCGCCGAGGCGGTCCTCGGCGTGGCCGGGCTCGTCGCTGAGGGGGCCGCGCGCGTCGGGCGTGCCGCGGCAGGCCTGATGGGCCGCTCGAAGGCGGCTCGCATCGTCCTGGCCGTCGCCTTGGCCGCGGCCGTCGTCCTCGTGGCCGACGGCGTCGCCACCGCAGGACGCGTGTACGGCGGCGTGACCGTGGGCGGCGTGGATGTGGGCGGCATGACCCAGGCCGAGGCCGAGCAGGCCATCGCGGGCGCCTACGGCGAGCGCCTCGCCGGGACGCGCGTCGTCATCTTCGCGAGCGAGGAGGCCTGCGATACCGTGGACGTGGACCTGCAGCGCCTCCAGGAGGAGGCCCTGGCCGAGCAGCTCTCGGTGGAGGAGGCCCAGCAGGCCAAGCAGCTGTGGGTGACCGACGCCGAGGCCCTCGGCGCCACGCTGCCCGCCGCCGAGCTGGCGGCCGAGGCGCTTGCCGTGGGCCGCGAGGACGGCGGCCTCGGCGCGCGCCTGGGCGCCGGGCTGGCCGGACGGGACATCCCCGTGCATGCCGCCTACGACGCCGCGGCGCTCGAGGCCCTCGGCCAGTCCCTCGACGCCACGATCGGCGAGCCGCGCACCGACTGGTCCGTGGCGGTGGAGGACGGCCAGGCCCGCGTCGTGGAGGGGCGCGCCGGGCGCCTGGTGAGCCGGGACGCGCTCGCGGCCTCCCTCGACGAGGCGCTCCTGCGCGCTGATGTGGCCGACGCCGAGTTCGTGGCCGTCGCCGAGGATGCCCCCTCGCGCACCACCGAGGCCCAGGCCCGCGGCACGGCCGACGCGCTCAACGCCGCCCTCGCGCGGCCGCTCACCTTCACCTACGAGGAGCGCGTCTACGACGTGACGCGCGAGGAGGCCGCCGCATGGCTCGACGTGGCGGTGGAGGAGGCCGACGCGGGCGCCGCCCTCGTCGTGACGGTGGATCCCGCCCGGGCGCGCGCCACCCTCGTGAAGAAGATCCACGCCGCCGCCACGGGCGACCCGGTGGCCGTGACCTTCCTCGTCGAGGGCGGCGCGGTCACGGTGGGCACCGACGGCACCGTGGTCATTCCGCAGATAGACGACGCGCTCGCCGTGCTCGACGACGCGCTCCTCGCGCCCGCGCGCCAGGCTGGCGCCCCGGGCTCCCAGGGAGCCCCGGACCAGGCGGCCGACGCCCTGTCCGTGCCCGTCGAGGCCGTCACGGCGCCGGCCGCCCTCAGCCTCGATGACGCGTTGGCCTGCGGGCTGGTGGAGGAGGTGTCCTCCTACACCACGCGGTTCACCAACACCGAGTCCACGGCCAACCGCACCCACAACATCAAGCTGATCTGCGATATCTTGAACGACGGCGTCGTGGGTGCCGGAGGCTCGTGGTCGTTCAACGACCGCGCCGGCGAGCGCACGGCCGAGCGCGGCTTTCTCGGCGCCGGCGCCATCATCGACAACGAGTACACCGATGATGTGGGCGGCGGCATCTGCCAGGTGGCCACCACCATCTTCAACGCCGTCTACGACAGCGGCCTGCCCATCGACAAGCGCACCAACCACTCGCTCTACATCGACAGCTACCCGGCTGGGCGCGACGCGGCGGTGTCGTGGCCCGACCTCGACCTCGTGTGGCGAAATGACACCTCTTCTGACATTCTGCTGCGCCTCACCTACACCGACGACAGCATAACCGCTACACTATACGGCGTTGACCCGGGCTACGCCGTCTCCACCCAGGAGGGGGAGTGGACGCCGGGCAAGAAGCATTCCACGCGCACCGAGCGGGATGATTCGCTCGCCCCCGGCACCAGCTACGTGAAGACGGCTGGCTCCGACGGGCAGCGCTATTCCGTCACCCGCACGGTGAAGGCGCAGAATGGGGAGGTGCTCCGGCAAGACGCCTTCTACTCCACCTACGCCCCCATCACCGAGGTCGTCGTCAAGGGCCCCGATGCGCCCGAGGGCGTGGCGGCGGAGCAGCCGGCGTCCTAGCAGGAGCGTCTTCTGGCACGGGGATGCCGTGCCTGGTGAGAGAGGACAACCCCAAGGAGCAAGGAAGGTCCATGTACTACCAACCTGAGATCGAGACCATGCCGGTCGACGAGCTGCGCGCGCTGCAGCTCACGCGCATGCGCGAGTCCATGCGCAACGCCTACGAGAACGTGCCGCTGTTCCGCGAGCGCTTCGACGCCGCCGGGGTGAGCCCCGACGACCTTGAGAGCCTGGAGGACCTGGCGCGGTTCCCCTTCGTGGTGAAGCAGGACATGCGCGACGCCTACCCGTTCGGGATGTTCGCCCGCGAGAACAAGGACGTCGCCCGCATCCACGCCTCGTCGGGCACGACGGGCCAGGCCACCGTGGTCGGCCACACCGCCTCCGACCTCGCCAACTGGGGCGACTGCTTCGCCCGCGGCATCGCCATGGTGGGCGGATCGGAGGACTCCACCATCCAGGTGTCCTACGGCTACGGCCTGTTCACCGGCGGTTTGGGGGCCCATGCCGGCGGCGAGGCCATGGGCTGCACCGTCATCCCCACCTCCTCGGGCAACACCAAGCGCCAGGTGCAGATGATGAAGGACTGCAAGACCGACATCCTGGCCTGCACGCCCTCCTACGCCCTGCTCATCGCCGACACGGCCATCGAGATGGGCTACGACCCGGCCACGGAGTTCCCCATCTCCGCCGTCATCTGCGGCGCGGAGCCGGCGTCCCAGAACATGAAGGACGAGATCGCCGAGAAGCTCGGCGTCCAGTACTGCGACGTCTACGGCCTCTCTGAGATCATGGGCCCGGGCGTGGCCATGGAGTGCAAGGAGCGCGGCGGCATCCACGTGGCCGAGGACCAGTTCTACTGCGAGATCGTCGACCCGGAGACGCTCGAGGTGCTGCCGGACGGCGAGTGGGGCGAGCTGGTCATCACCACGCTCGTGCGCGAGTGCTGCCCGCTCATCCGCTACCGCACCCGCGACGTCACGCGCATCATCTCCGAGCCCTGCGCGTGCGGGCGCACCCATCGCAAGATCGACTACCTGCGCGGCCGCACCGACGACATGCTCATCATCCGCGGCGTGAACGTGTTCCCGTCCCAGATCGAGCAGGTCATCACCGAGTTCCCGGAGATTGCCACGCAGTACCAGATCATCCTCAGCAACAAGGGCCCGCTCGACCGCGTGGAGCTTCAGGTGGAGACGGTGCCCGAGTTCCCCATCGACGAGGTTCGCAAGATCGAGGACCTCAAATCCCGCCTGGGCGCCGAGCTCAAGAGCAACCTCCAGGTGGCCGTCGAGATCAAGATCGTGGAGCCCAAGACCATCGAGCGCTCCATGGGCAAGGCAAAGCGCGTCATCGACCTCAGGGAGGCGAAGAACTAATGATTTCCCAGCTCACCGTCTTTCTCGCCAACGAGCGCGGCCGCCTGGCGGCCGCGTGCCGCACGCTGGCCGACGCCGGCTTCAACATGCACTCGCTCGTCCTGGCCGACACGGCCGACTTCGGCGTGGTGCGCATCTTCTGCGACCGTCCTGACGAGGCCGCGTCGCTCCTCGTGGACGCCGGCTACCGCGCCGCCGTCACGCCGGTCATCGCCGTGCGCGTGCCCAACGAGCCGGGCGGGCTTGCGCGCCTGCTCGAGTTCTGCGACGAGGCCGGCATGAACGTCGAGTACGGCTACTGCTACTCCGTCGGCGAGGATGGGGCCATCGACGTGCTGAAGATCGAGGGCACCGACGCCGAGGAGCGCCTGGCGGCCGCTGGGTTCGCCGTCGTGCGCGCCGAGGAGATCTATGCAGCCTAGCCGCTCCTTCGAGGCCACCGGCCGCGCGCGGATGCGCCAGCTGGCGTGCGCCCTTCTCCTGGGCGCCGCCCTGGCGTTCGGCGGCCTTCTCGCGCCGGGCGCCGCCTGGGCCGATGTGCGCAAGACCGACCTGGTCATGGGTCGCACGGTGGAGCAGCGGGGGCTTCCCGCCGCGCTCTGCCCCAACGTGGCGGCCGACTACGCGGTGCTGCTGTCCTCGGACGGCACGGTCTACTTCGAGCGCGACGCCGACACCCAGGCGCGCATCGCCTCCATCACCAAGGTGATGACCGCCATCGTGGCCCTCGACAGCGGCGCGCCGCTCGACACGCCCGTCACGGTGAGCGCCAAGGCCGCCCAGGTGGGCGAGTCGAGCGCGGGGCTGCTCGCCGGCGACACGATGACGCTCGAGTCGGCGCTCAAGGGGCTCATGATCCCCTCGGGCAACGACGCGGCCATCGCCATCGCCGAGACGCTCGGGCCCTTGCTCGGCTCGGGTGATGCCGAGGCGGCCTTCGTGGCTGCCATGAACGCCAAGGCGGCCGAGCTGGGCATGGAGGGCTCCCTGTTCGCCAACCCCCACGGCCTCGACAACGGCTCCCACGCCGCCGACATGCACTGCTCGGCGCGGGACGTGGCCATCATGTGCCGCTATGCCATGGAAAACGAGACCTTCCGCGCCATCGTGGCCGTCGACGAGGCCTCCATCCCCGTGACGCGGGCCGACGGCACGGCCGCCACGGTCGTGCTCAAGTCCACCGACAAGCTCATCGGCGTCTACGAGGGCGCCTGCGGCATCAAGACCGGCTACACCGAGGCCGCCGGCCAGTCGTTTGCCGGCGCCTGCGAGCGCGGCGGCGAGTACCTCTACGCCATCGTGCTGCACTCCACCTCGGAGGACCAGCGCTTCGAGGACGCCGAGGCGCTCTACAACTGGGTCTACGACAACCGCGTGAGCTACCCGCTCGCCCACAGCGACCGTACGGTGACCATGACGCGCGACGGCGAGTCGCGCGAGGTGCCGGTGGTGGCCGAGGTGGCGCTTGGCGCGTGGCCCGACAAGACGGTGCCGGCCACCTTCGCCGATCCGGACGCGGCCGTGGAGGTGTTCGCGCCCGACGGCAACGTGAGCCAGTCCTTCGAGCTGTTCGACGTGAACGGCGCGGTGAAGGCGGGCGACACCTTGGGCCGGGCCACGTTCTACCAGGCCAACGAGGTAGTGGCCATGCAAGACGTGGTGGCCGCGGCCGACGCGGAGGCCCCCGGCGTCTTCGAGGGGGTGGGCATTTGGTGGGATCGCCTCTGGCGCGGGCTGGCAGGCGAGAGCACCGTGGCCGAGTCGGTTATCATTAACGTCACTCCGCTCATCTTCGACAAGACGCAGCGGTAGCGCGGCGGCCGGCGCTAAGCCGGCCCTCCGCGCGGCGTCGCAGGCCTTCGCGGCCGCGGCGCTTTGATCCTTGGGACCTTGTGCGGCCGGCGCCATCGCCGGCCGCCTCACGATACGAGAAGGAGCACGATATGAGCGAGACCTGCCCCGTCTGCGGCGCCCCCGTCGCCCCCGGCGAGACCGTCTGCGGCGCCTGCGGCTTCAAGCTGCTCGGCACCACCCAGCGCTTCGAGCCCATCGACCTGGCCGGCGAGGCCCCCGCGCCGGCGCCTGCCGCGCCGGCTGCCGCGGCGCTCACCGTGCTGCGCGGCCGCCAGGCGGGCGCGTCGTATGCGCTGGGCGAGGAGCCTGTCACCATCGGACGCAGTCCCCAGTGCACCGTGTTCCTCAACGACATGACGGTATCGCGCAGCCATGCCGCGGTGGAACGCGAGGGGGACGCCTACGTCATCCGCGACGACAACTCCTTCAACGGGGTGTGGATCAACGGCGCCAACGTGGAGGCCAAGGTGCTCGTGCCGGGCGACCTCATCCAGATCGGGTCGTTCTGCCTGCGCTACGACGAGGCCTAGGGGCGCGGTGCCCGCGCGGGCGCGCGAGGAGAGGAAAGGCGGGCGGCGTGCCCGCGTGGAGAGAGGAAGCCAGATGGAACTGCTGTCGGGCAACGAGGCCATCGCGCGCGGCGCCTGGGAGGCCGGCGCCACCGTGGGCGTGGCCTATCCCGGAACGCCCTCGACCGAGACGCTCGAGGCGTTCGCGCTCATGGAGGGCGTCTACGCCGAGTGGTGCGTGAACGAGAAGGTGGCCGTCGAGGTGGGCCTGGGAGCGTCGGCCGCCGGTGCGCGGGTGCTCGCCACCATGAAGCACGTCGGCGTGAACGTGGCCGCCGACCCGCTGTTCACCGCGGCCTACACGGGCGTGGGGGGCGGCATGGTGGTGCTCGCCGCCGACGACCCGGGGATGTACTCGTCCCAGAACGAGCAGGACTCCCACTACTACGCGGCCGCCGCGCACCTGCCCATGATGGATCCGGCCGACTCGGCCGAGGCCCGCGCCTTCGCCCGCGACGCCTTTGCGCTCTCCGAGCGCTTCGACGTGCCCTTCATGCTGCGCTCGACGGTGCGCGTGTCGCACACCAAGACGCCGGTGGAGGTGGGCGAGCGCGTGGCGGCGGATCCCGTGCCCTACGAGAGCCGCCCGCAGAAGTGGGTGATGATGCCCGCCTTCGCCAAGCCGCGCCGCGTCGTGCAGCTTGAGCGCATCGCGGCGCTCGAGGCCTGGGCCGAGGAGTGCCCCTACAACGTGGTGGAGCGCCGCGGGACGGCGGTGGGCGTGGTCTGCGCCGGCGCCGCCTACCAGCACGTGGCCGAGGCGCTTCCCGATGCGTCCATCCTGAAGCTCGGGGTCACCTGGCCGCTGCCTGCCGCCAAGCTGCGCGCCTTCGCCGCGGAGGTGGACGCCCTCTACGTGGTGGAGGAGGCCTCCGGGTACCTGACGGACGCCGTGCGCGCCTGCGGCGTGGAGGTGGCCGAGTTCCCAGCGCCGCTGCCGCGTGACGGCGAGCTCTCGCCCGGGCTCGTGCGCGCCGCCTTCGGGCTGCCCGAGCCGGCGCACGCGCCCGCCCGCGCCGATTTGCCCGGCCGCCCGCCGGCGCTCTGCCCCGGCTGCCCGCATCGCCTCGTGTTCAAGGAGCTCACGCGCCTGAAGGCCATCGTGACCGGCGACATCGGCTGCTACACCTTAGGCGCGCTGCCGCCGCTGGCCGCCATGGACACCTGCGTCGACATGGGCGCGTCGATCTCGATGGCCCATGGCTTCGAGCTGGCGCTGGCCGGCGCCGAGCACCGTCCCGTGGTGGCCGTCATCGGGGATTCCACCTTCGCCCACTCGGGCCTGAGCTCGCTCATCTCCACCGTCTACAACCGCGGCGGCGGCACCGTGTGCGTCCTCGACAACCGCACCACGGCCATGACCGGGCGCCAGGGCAACCCCTTCAACGGCGTCACGCTCCAGAACCGCCCGAGCCGCGAGCTCGACCTAGAGGGCGTCATCCGCGCCATCGGGGTGGAGGACGTGTCGGTGGTCGACCCGCACGACATGGCCGCGGTGCGCGCCGCGCTCAAGGCCGCCGTGGCCTCGCCTGAGCTTGCCGTGATCATCTTCCGCGCGCCCTGCGTGCTGCTCGAGCGCGTGCGCAAGCCCGTCTACAGCGTGGGGCCGCGCTGCACCGGCTGCGGGGTGTGCGCCACCCTCGGCTGCCCGGCCATCGCGCGCGATCCGGAGGCGGGGCTCGCCTCCATCGACCCGGCGCTCTGCATCGGCTGCGGCCAGTGCGCCCAGTACTGTCGCTTCGAAGCCATCGCGCAGGACTAAGGAGGAACCATGGGCGATACGACCAAGACCATCCTTCTCTGCGGCGTGGGCGGCCAGGGCACCATCCTGGCGGCCGACCTGCTGGCCCACGCGGCGCTTGCCGCCGGGCTTGACGTGAAGGTGTCCGAGATCCACGGCATGGCCCAGCGCGGCGGCGCCGTCACCACGGTGGTGCGCGTGGGCGAGTCGGTGGGCTCGATGGTGTCCGACCTGGGACGGGCCGACGTGATCGTGTCCTTCGAGACCACCGAGGCCCTGCGCAACCTGCCGTTCCTCGCCGAGGGCGGCGCGCTCATCGTCAACGACGAGGCCATCAAGCCGCTGCCGGTGCTCACGGGCAAGGCGGCCATGCCCGCCCGCGCGCGGGCGGACCTGCTCGACGCCGGCGCGCTGCTCGTGCCGGCCGCCGCCATCGCGCGCGAGGCCGGCAATGCCAAGACCTCCAACGTGGTGCTGCTCGGCGCGCTCTCGGCGCGGCTCGACTTTCCGGCTGAGGCCTGGGAGTCCACCGTGGCCGCCCGCGTGCCGGCCAAGACCGTCGAGGCGAACCTGGCCGCCCTGCGGGCCGGGCGCGCCTTCGTCTGCGAGAGGGAGGGGGAGCGCTAGCATGAGCATCACCCAGATCAGCGTCTTCGTCGAGAGCCGCCCGGGCCACCTCGTGCGCACGCTCGACGCGTTTGCCCAGGCCGGCATCCAGGTGCGCGGCTTCTGCGCCGGCGACACCGGCGAGTACGGCATCGTGCGCTTCATCGTGGACAAGCCCGATGAGGCCCTCGCGCTGCTCGCCGAGCGCGGCGCCGCGGCCCGGGCGAGCGAGGTGCTCTGCGCACGCCTGGACGATACCCCCGGCGAGCTGCGCCACGTCATGGCCGTCTGCGCCGACCACGGCATCAACGTCGTCTACTGCTATTCGCTGGCGTCTACCTACATCGCGCTGTCCGTGAAGGACATCGCCGCCGCCGAGGCCGCCCTCGCTGACGCGGACATCGCCCTGGTGGGCCAGGAAGAGCTGAGCTGCGCCCTGGCGGGCGTCACCCTGTAGGAGGTTGCCGTGGGAACCCCGATGCCCCCAGCCGACGAGATAGACTTCTCCGCGCTGCCCATCTACCTGCCCGAGGTGGAGTGCACCTCGCGCGAGCGCATCCGCGCCATCCAGCTGGCCAAGCTCATCGAGCAGGTCGACTACACCTATGCCCGCGTGCCGTGGTACCGCGACCAGATGGACGCCCTCGGCGTCGCGCCAGCCGACATCAAGACCCTTGACGACGTGCGGCGCCTGCCCTTCACCGACAAGTCCGCGCTGCGCGAGACGTTCCCCTTCGGCATGTTCGCCGTGCCCCTGGACGAGATCGTGGAGATGCACGCCTCGTCGGGCACCACGGGCAAGCCCATCGTGGTGGGCTACACCGCCGCCGACATGGAGGTGTGGAGCGAGTGCATCGCGCGCCTGGCGCAGATGGCCGGCGTGACGGCGGCCGACCGCGTGCAGATGGCGTTTGGCTACGGCATGTTCACCGGCGGCTTCGGCCTGCACTACGGCATCCAGCGCATCGGCGGCATGATGATCCCCGCCGGCGCCGGCAACACCGAGCGCCACATCCAGATGATCGAGGACTACGGCACCACCACCCTCATCGCCACGCCGTCGTATGCCATGCACATCTGCGAGGTGGGGGAGAGGCTCGGCTACGACTGGGCGTCGTCCACCTTGGAGCGCGGCCTCTTCGGCGGCGAGCCGTGCCCGCCGCACCTCAAGGCCGAGATCGAGTCGCGCATGCACATCACCTGCACCGACAACTACGGGCTCACCGAGGTCATGGGCCCGGGCGTCTCCGGCGAGTGTTTGGCCCACCGCGACCAGCAGCACATCGCCGAGGACCACTTCCTCTGGGAGGTGGTGGATCCCGCCACCGGCGAGCCGGTGGGCGAGGGCGAGATGGGCGAGCTCGTGCTCACGCCGCTCGACAAGCGCGGCATCCCCGTGCTGCGCTACCGCACCCACGACCTCACGCGCGTCATCACCGAGCCGTGCGCCTGCGGGCGCACCCTCGCCCGCATGGAGAAGGTGCGCTCCCGCAGCGACGACATGCTCATCATCCGCGGCACCAACGTGTTCCCGAGCCAGGTGGAGGACGTGATCGGGCGTATCGACACGCTCACGCCGCACTACCGCATCATCGTGGACAACGACAGCGGGCTTGACCGCATGACCGTGGAGGTGGAGATCAAGCCGGAGGCGTTCAGCGACTCCTTCGACGAGATGAGCGCCTTCACGCGTGACGTCACCGACCGCCTGCGCAACGTGCTGCTGGTCACCCCGGTGGTGCGTCTCGTGGAGCCGGGCGGTATCGAGCGCGCCGTCGGCAAGGCGAAGCACGTCGACGACCGACGGAAGTAGCGTCGCCGGTACCTGACCCGTCGCCGGGCGGGCGCCCGCCCGGCGACGGCCTTCGCTCGACGCGTCGCGTCCGCGAGCCGAGGTCTCGCGGACGCTTTGGCTTAACCTCGCCGCGGCCGCCGTTGGGCGGGCGCAGGGCCTCCCGGTGGCTTTCGAAAGGACCTCCATGGCTGAAGCCTCGCATACCCCTCCCGTCGTCGGGCGGTTCGCGCCCTCGCCGACGGGGCGGATGCATGCCGGCAACGTGTTCGCCGCGCTCTGCGCGTGGCTCGTGGCCAAGTCGCAGGGCGGCGAGGTGGTGCTGCGCGTGGAGGACCTCGACCGCGAGCGCTCCAAGCCCGGCTTCGTCGATGCCGTGCAGCGCGACTTCGAGCGCCTCGGGCTCACCTGGGATCGCGGGCCCTACTTCCAGCACGACCGTGACGAGGCCTATCAAGCCGCGCTTGACCAACTCGACGCGCGCGGGCTGCTCTATCCCTGCTACTGCACGCGGGCCGACCTGCACGCCGCCTCGGCGCCCCATCGCGGCGAGAAGCCGGTGTACCCGGGCACGTGCCGGGGCCTTTCGCCCGTCGAGCGGGCCGCGCGGCGGGATGCCGGGCGCACGCCGGCCACGCGGCTGCGCGTGCCCGATGAGACGGTGGCCTTCCACGATCTCGTGCAGGGCGACTACGCCCAGGACCTCGCACGTGAGTGCGGCGACTTCCTCGTGCGCCGCTCGGACGGCGCCTTCGCCTATCAGCTGGCCGTCGTGGTGGACGACGCGGCCCAGGGGGTGACGAGCGTGGTGCGCGGCGTGGACCTCCTGTGCTCCACGCCCCAGCAGATCCATCTCCAGCGCCTCCTCGGCCTGCCCGAGCCGTCCTATGCCCATGTGCCGCTCGTCGTGGCTGAGGCCGGGCGGCGCCTCTCCAAGCGCGACCGCGACGCGGCGCTCGACGAGCTCATCGCCCGCTTCGGGACGCCCGAGGCCGTCGTCGGCCACCTCGCCGGCATCACGGGGCTTGCCCCCACCTGCGAGCCGGCCTCCCCCGAGCAGCTGCTGGCCGGCTTCGACCCGGCCGCGCTCTCCGCCGCCTTCGCCGACCCCATTCAGGTTCTCTGGCGCTGACGCTAGCGCGCCCCGCTTTCGCCCGCCTGCGTCGCATAAACGACAAGTCGCAAACATTTCTCGGCTCTGACGTGCCCTTTCGGTTGCCTAGCGAGGCATGTTGGTCTATGGTGGGCAGGTCAGTTCAGGCATCCCCACGGGAGGGGAACATAAGCAGAAAGGAAGAGCCCATGAGCTTCAAGAAGGTGTTTGCCGCCGTCTCCGCGTCGGCGCTTCTCGTCTTCACGCTGGGCGTCATGACCGGCTGCAACAGCGGCCCGTCTGATGAGGAGGTCATCCGCAAGAGCCTCACCGAGGAGCTGGATCAGATCAAGAACATGGACGACGCGTTCATGACCGAGATGGCTGCCGACATGGACGTCGACGAGCTGGCCACCTACGGCATCGACGGCGTCGAGTTCATGAAGACCTACCTCGACGGCTTCGACTACAAGATCGACGAGGTGACCGTCGACGGCAACAAGGCTACCGCCAAGGTCACGCTGACCTGCAAGAGCTTCACCGCCTACAACTCTGCCGTGCAGCAGGCTGCCACCGACCTGGCCTCCGACACCGCCCGCCTGCAGGCCATGAGCAAGGACGAGCTGAACCAGCTGCTCGGCCAGACCGTGATGGACGCCCTGGCCGGCGTCGAGGTTGCCGAGACCGACCAGATCACCATCAACTTCACCAAGAACGGCAACACCTGGACCCCGGATGCTGCCTCTGAGCAGGAGATCACCACGGCGATGCTGACCAACTAGGTCGTTTGGCTCGTTCCGCGTGCTTGGCGCCTGGCGCCTGCCGGAGGCGGTTCCGCCTTCGATGCGCGACCGCGCTGCCTTTCGCTGAGCGGCCACGCCGTTCCCGCCAAGCGCACCCCGGCCGCCCCGCCTTCGCGGGGCGGCTTTTTCTTCCCGGCCTTATACTGGCACCGTGCTCGTTTTCGATTCGCATCCGAGGTGACCCGATGACCCCTGCCGCACCCGGCGCCGCCCCCGCGCGCCGCTCGCTCACGCCCCGCATGGCCTGGCAGCTGGCCGCGCCCCACACCTGGCCGGCGGCCATCATGCCGGTGATGGTGGCCGCCGGCGCCACGACGGCCGTGAAGGGGGGCTTCTCGCCGCTCATGGCGGCGGTGCTGCTCGTCATCTGCATTCTCATGCAGGCGTCGGTGAACACCTTCAACGACTACTTCGACTACGTGAAGGGCGCCGACTCGGCCGAGGACAACGTGGAGGAGAGCGACGCGGTGCTCGTCTACAACGACGTGAGCCCACGCGCGGCCCTTGCGCTGGCCATCGGCCTTCTGGTCGCCGCCTTCCTGCTCGGCACCTACGTCATCGCGCAGGCGGGGTGGATCCCGCTCGCCATTGCCGCCGGGGCCGCCGTGGTGGTGGTGCTCTACTCCGGCGGAAAGACTCCCATCTCCTACCTGCCCATCGGCGAGGTCGTGAGCGGCGTGGTGATGGGCGGGCTCATTCCGCTTGCCTGCTACCAGGTGCTCTCCGGCGAGTTCAGCTGGCTGGCGTTTGGCTGGGCCGTGCCCACCGTCATCGGCGTGGGGCTCATCATGCTGACGAACAACACCTGCGACATCGAGAAGGACGTCGAGGCGGGGCGCCGGACCTTGCCGGTGCTGCTCGGGCGCGAGCGCGCGCGGCGCCTCTACCACGGGCTGCTCTACGCGTGGGTGGCGGCCATCGCGCTCATCGTGGCTGTGTGGTTCCCGCGCGGACTCGTGGTGGTGCTGTTCATGGTGCCCGCTGCCTACCCGCTCGTGATGGGGATGCGCAAGAACCCCCTGACCCCGCCGGCGCGCGTTGGCGCCATGGGGCAGATCTGCGGCCTCAACGTAGCGCTTGGCGCCTTCTACGCCTGCGCGCTCATGCTGTAGCGGAACGCGGGCGGGTGCTTGCCCCCCCCTCGGGCGGGGGCGGAGCCGCGGCCCCAGCGTGCGCTCGGCGCCTTCTGCGCCTGCGCGCTCATGCTGTGGCGGCCCTGTCGCGGGGGGGGTGCCTGCCCCCTGGCGGGTTGGGGCGTCCTGCTGAGCTGGAGGTCGCGATTCGGCGGGTGGGCGGCCTTTCTGCTGCGGCTGGGCGAGATGCTGCTTCGCCTTCGGCGGTCGCGCCGCCGCGCTGCCCTGGGAGGCGGCTTGCGGTCGGGCGGGCTGCGGCCCTGCCTCCGGCAGCTGAGCAGCGCGTTGTCCCCAGAAGGCGGTTCTGCGGCCGGGCGGCGCCCGTGGCCCCGGCCGCTTTTCGCTTCGGCTGCTTATGTCCAGGGCGCGGCCTCGTCTCGGTTGACCGGACGACGCCTTGTTGGCGATCTGGCTGCGCGTTCTGGGGCGCGCCGCGTTCTTTGTCGGGCGAATGCGGGTTTCTGGCCAATTTCGCTACGCTTTACGCTAACGGGGCGCCCCTCGTCCGCCCCTGCGGCGCAGGAGGCCGGCGTTCCCCCAGGTCACAGTCGCCTGGCCACGCCAGTGTCTCTCGACGGGTGCGTAAAACGTGGCGAAATTGGCCAGAAATTCCGAGGATGGCGGCGAATCGCCGCGATGAGGCGCTCCGTTCGCCAACCGGTCGCCTCTGCTTGTCGCAGGTGGGTGCGTCGCCCGCCAGCCAGGCGATCCTGCCTGGCGCGGCCAGCCGGGTGGCGTCTTCGCAGTGGCTCGGTCGCCCTCGCCGGTGGTGGGGCCAGCTGCCTGCGTCCGGAGAGTCGATGGCCTCTCCACCGCGGACGCCTTGGGGGGCAGCTGGTAGCCGTAGCTTCCCCGGGTGGCCCGTTTCGGGTGCGTCCTGCGGGCGGTTGGGCCCATCGCGCCGAGATGCCCCCCCCCTGGTCGCTTGGGTGGCGATCAGTTTCAGGCGGCCCGAGGCCGGGTGGCGCCCGGATGGGGCGGAGCCGGCTGGGCTGCCGCGGCAGAACCAGGGCCCCCGCCCCGAGGCGGAGACCAGCTGCAGCTGGCCACCTGGGGTGACCTGCCCGCCGCCTCGTGGGCGACTTCTGCGCAGCGCCGCCCGGATGGCGCCTGGCGCCTGATGTCCAGCGGGCGGTTGCCTTCGGGCGTCCCTTCGCCCGCCGTCGGCCTGCTGCGGGTTTCTGGCCAATTTCGGCGTGCTTTACGCTAAGAAGACGCCTTTAGGATGCTGCGCCGCGTAGAGGGGTCGGCGTTTTCCCAGGTCGTAGCCGTGCTGTTTCGCCGGCGACTCCTCAGCGCTGCGTAAAGCGTGGCGAAATTGGCCAGAAACCCGTATGGTCCCCCGCGGGCCGCCGTTTCTCGGCGGCGCGTTGCCCGAGCGCGCTGGCTTCGTCGAGGTGATGGGGTGCCCATGCCGTCGGGGTGCGTTGTTTCTGCCAAAATTCGAGGATATGCGCTCTTTTCGCGTCCGAAATGGCGGCGCAGATAAGTTATCCGCGGCTTTTTTCTGGGAAGACAGTGAGCGCTCCAGCGCGGATCCCTCTTGGCGCGATGGCGAGCGGCGTACAACCTCTATTCTTGACAGAAACGCGTGGCGAAACCTGCGCGCTCGGGCTGGCGGAGGGGTGACGGGCGCGCGCCGGGCACCCGTCACCGGCTTCCTTTGTGGCGCTTACGTTGAAAGTTAGCACTCGCTGGCGTCGGCTGCTAGAATACTTCCTCGTGGATGTGAGAGAACGCTCGAAGGGAAGGAGGCCCCATGCTCTCAGACCGCCGTCAGCGCGTGCTGAGCGCCCTCATCGAGGAGTACGTGGCCCGTGCGCTGCCCGTGGGGTCGCGCACCCTTACCGAGCGCTACGCCCTCGGCGTAAGCCCCGCCACCGTGCGCAACGACCTCTCGGCGCTTGAGGACGCCGGCTACATCACCCAGCCCCATACCTCCGCTGGGCGCGTTCCCACCGACGCGGGCTACCGCGCCTTCGTCGATGACCTGCTCTCCGGCGGCCTGGCCTGGGAGGAGGCGCCGCACCAGGACGTGGTCGACCAGTTGCGCGCCACCGCCACCGAGCTCGACGCGCTCATGGAGCAGACCTCGGCGGCGCTCGCGCGGCTCACCGACTGCCTGTCGGTGGTGGTGGCCCCCTCGCTCATGGCCGCACGCATCCGCCAGGTGTCGCTCGTGTCGCTCTCCGACCACCGCGCGCTCATCGTGCTCGTGGCCGAGGACGGCCAGGTGGCC
This sequence comes from Enterorhabdus sp. P55, assembly GCF_009911695.1. GTDB lineage: Bacteria > Actinomycetota > Coriobacteriia > Coriobacteriales > Eggerthellaceae > Enterorhabdus. Next base: position 15,221 of record NZ_QWKK01000043.1, read on the forward strand.
AACCGCCAGGTGTCCTTCGCCGACGCGGTCGCGCCCGATACGCTCGCCCGCATCCAGGAGCTGCTGAACCGCCTGCTCGCCGGCCGCTCGCTCGCCGAGGCCCGTGCCGCCGCCCACGAGGCGGTGCCCGAGGCGCTCGCCGACCCGCTCGTGCGCCTGATGCTCGAGGAGGTGGCTGCCTGCGTCCAGGAGTCCGGTCTTGGGCGCGCGCACCGCGTGGGCGTGAGCTCGCTTCTGCGCAAGCCGGAGTTTGCCCAGGCCCAGGCCCTTGCGCCCATCATGTCGGCGCTTGAGGACGACACGGTGCTCCTCCACGTGTTCGACGACGCCCTCGACGGTTCGTGCGCGCCCTGCGCGGTGCGCATCGGGCGGGAGAACGGCGCAGAGGCGCTGGCGGGCGTGTCGGTGGTGGCCAGTCCCTACGGCTGGGGCGACGGCGCCGGGGTGGTGGCCGTCATCGGCCCCACCCGCATGGACTACAGCTTGGTTATCCGCGCGGTTCGCGCCGCGCAGCGCGTGCTCTCGGACGAGTAGCCGGCGCGCGACCTACGAGGAAAGGAAAGACCGGTCCTATGGCCAAGGATTTGTACGAGATTCTCGGCGTCAGCCGTGACGCGTCGGAGAGCGACATCAAGAAGGCGTTCCGCCACAAGGCGCGCGAGCTGCATCCCGACGTGAACAAGGCGCCGGATGCTGAGGATCAGTTCAAGGAGCTCAACGAGGCCTACGACGTGCTCTCCGACGCGCAGAAGCGCGCCCAGTACGACCGCTTCGGCACCATCCCCGGCGCCGCCTCGGCAGGTGCGGGCGGCTACGGCGGCGGCTACGTGGACCTGGAGGACCTGTTCGGCGCCGGCTTCGGCGGCATGGGCGACATCTTCTCCACCTTCTTCGGCGGCGCGGCCGGCGATGGACGCCAGGTGCGCAAGAACGGTCGCGACATGGGCGTGGGCCTGCGGCTCACCTTGGATGAGGTGGCAGCCGGCGTGAAGAAGGAGATCGTCTACGATCGCCTGGCGCCGTGCCCCGACTGCGACGGCACGGGCCTCGGCCCGGATGGCGAGGAGGTCACCTGCCCCGAGTGCAACGGCCAAGGCCGCGTGGTCACCGTGCAGCACACCTTCCTCGGCGACATGCAGTCGGCCACCACCTGCCCCCGCTGCCATGGCATGGGCACCACCATCGAGAACCCGTGCCCCGAGTGCGAGGGGCAGGGCCGCGTGCCCGACCGCCAGCGCGTCACCGTGGAGGTGCCCGCCGGGATCCGCGACGGCCAGCAGTTGCGGGTGAGCGAGTTCGGCGAGGCCGGCATCCAGGGCGCGCCGGCGGGCGATCTCATCGTCACCTGCCGCATCCAGCCCCATGAGTTCTTCGAGCGCGACGGGGACGATCTGCACGCCCGCGTGTCGGTGCCCATGGTTCAGGCGGCGCTCGGCGCCGAGGTGGAGATCGACGGCATCATGGCCGATGAGAAGGTGGAGGTGCGCATCCCCGAGGGGTGCCAGGCCGGCCAGGTCATCCGCGTGAAGGGCCACGGCATGCCGCGTCTGCGCAGCGATGCGCGCGGCGATCTGTTCGCCCACGTGGACGTCGTCATCCCCAAGAAGCTCTCCAAGCGCGAGCGCGAGCTGCTCGAGGAGCTGGCCGCCGAGATGGGGGAGGACGTGGCCGATAACCGCTCGTTCCTCCAGAAGCTGCGCGACGCCATCTAGGCTGGCCGCGCAGCGCGCGGTGATGCCGGCGAGCAGCCTTTCGGGCCGGCGAGCGCGCTAAGGGCGCCCTGCCTCGCGCCTGCGAACCCGCGCCCCGATGCCCGCGTTGCGCATCGGGGCGCTTTTGTCCCACCCTCGACCTGCCGCGGCGCCCTTACGCCAGCGGCCTGCGGAAAGAAGGCCCCATGTCCCTGCACCGGTTCTTCCTCGATGACCAGGTGATCGCTGCCGAGCCTGAGGCGGTGTTCCCGCTGCGCCTGGCGGAGGGCGACGCCCGCCATGCGCGCGTGCTGCGGTTTGCGCCGGGCGAGCACGTGGCCGTGGTGGACGCCGCGTCCGACTACTTCGAGTGCGAGGTGGTGCGTTCTGACGGCGGGCAGCTGGAGGTGCGCGTGGCGCGGCGCCTCGACGCGCCGGAGGAGGGGCCGCAGGTGCTGCTCGTCCAGGGCCTGGCGAAGGGCGACAAGATGGACGAGGTGATTCGCCACGCCACCGAGCTCGGCGTGGCCGGGTTCCTGCCGCTTGCCTGCGCGCGCAGCGTGGTGAGGCTGGACGAGAGGAAGGCGCGCTCGCGTGTGGAGCGCTGGCAGGCCGTGGCCAAGAGCGCGGCCATGCAGTCGGGTCAGCCGCGGGTGCCCGAGGTGTGCGCGCCGGTGACGCTGGCCGAGGCGGCTGCGGCGCTCGCGGGAGCGACGGCGGTGCTCGTGTGCTGGGAGGAGGCTCCCGGTACGGCGCGGCTGGCCGATGCGCTGCACGGCGCCCTCGAGACGCTGCGGATGCCCGCCGCCGACGCGCGCGTGGCCGTGGTGGTGGGGCCTGAGGGCGGCCTGACCCCTGATGAGGTGGACGCGTTGCTGGCGTGCAACCCGCGCGCGAGCCTGGTGAGCCTGGGGCCGTCCATCCTGCGCACCGAGACCGCCGGCGTGGTGGCGCCGGCGCTCGTGCTCTACGAGCTGGGCGCCCTGGGCGGACGGGCGGGGCAGGCGTGACGGCGGGGGAGCGCCCTGAGGGCGCCGAGGTGAACGGGGGGGCGAGGCCGTCGGGTGAGGCGGTCGCTGGCGCCTCGGGCGCGCAGGCTGCGGTGGGCAGGGCTGAGCGGGCGCCGCGGTTCGCTATCGTGAACCTGGGCTGCAAAGTCAACCGCGTGGAGTCTGACGCTTTTGAGCGCACCCTGCGCGCCGCCGGCTGGACCGAGGGGCCCGAGGCTGGCGCCGACCTCGTGGTGGTGAACACCTGCACCGTCACCGGCGAGGCTGAGAAGAAGACCCGCAAGGCCGTGCGCCACGCCCTGCGCGCCGCGCCACACGCCCGGGTGGTGGTGACCGGCTGCGCCGCCGCCATCGACCCCGCTGCCTTCGAGGCGCTCGACGCGCGCGTGGAGGTGGTGCCCAAGGCCCAGGTGGAGGCGCGCCTGTCGGCCCTCCGGCCCGACGCGTCGGAGGCTCCCCGCATCGTCGCCGGCGTCCCGGAGGGCAGCGGCGGGCCGGCCACCCCTGCGGCTGGCGCCGCGCCTGCGGGCGCGTCCCGCGCCGCAGCCGAGCCATCTTCCGCCTCCCGTGCCCTTGGGCAGCGCGTGCGCGTGGGCATCAAGGTGCAGGACGGCTGCGACAACGCGTGCACCTACTGCATCGTGCACGTGGCCCGCGGCGCCGCCTGGTCGCGGCCGGCCGAGGAGGTGGCCGCCGAGGTCGTGGCCCTGGCCCGCGCGGGCATTCCCGAGATCGTGCTCACCGGCATCAACCTGGGCTCCTACGCTGACGAGGGGCTCACCCTGGCCGGCCTTTGCGAGCGCCTGCTCGACGCCACGGCCCGCCTGCACGCCCCCGGCCAGCCGCCCTGCCGCCTGCGCATCGGCTCGGTGGAGCCCCAGGATGTGGGCGACGACCTCATCGAGCTGCTGGCCCGCGCCGAGGGCCGCCTCTGCCGTCATCTGCACCTGCCGCTCCAGGCGGGGAGCAGCCGCGTGCTCGCGGAGATGGCGCGCCCCTACGACGCCGCGGGCTTCCTCGCGATCGTGGGGCGGCTGCGCGCCGCCGTGCCGCAGCTGGCGCTCTCCACCGACGTCATCGTGGGGTTCCCGGGCGAGACCGACGAGGACTTCGCCGCCACCTGCGCCGTGGTGCGCGAGGCTGGCTTCTCCAAGGTGCACGTCTTTCCCTACTCGCGCCGCGCAGGCACGCCTGCCGCCGACCGCGCCGACCAGGTGCCGCCAGAGGTTCGCGCCCGCCGCGCCGCCGAGCTGCGCATGCTCGCCGCCGAGCTGCGCGCCGCCGACCGCGCCC
>NZ_QWKK01000044.1 GCF_009911695.1 Enterorhabdus sp. P55
CCGCCCGCGCGCCGGCCGCCCGCCCGCCCGCGCGCCGGCCGCCCGCACGCCCACACGCCGGTGTGCCGTCCTCTGCGTCGTCCCCTGTGTCGGCAGCTTGCCAACTTCGGTGCGTGTGGTACCATGAACGCTGCTCATGTGCCCCGGCGGCAGTAGCGATGCGAGAGTGCCGGGCCTCGACCTTGGGAGGACTGCGACCTTGCGCCTGTAGCTTGATGATCGGTTCCGTCTTGCGACCGGACGCCCATGCGGGCGCCTCCGCGTCGCGTCATCATCAAGAAGCGAGGTCTCCCATGCAGGTTACCCTGAGCGCTATCCATTTCTCATACCCAGGCGCGTCTGCCGCCATCCTGACGGACGCGAGCGCCGTCTTTCCCCCGGGATGGACGGGCGTCGTCGGCAGCAACGGCTGCGGGAAGTCCACGCTCGCACGCATCGCAGCCGGCCAGCTCATGCCCGATGCCGGCTCGGTCACGCCCGGCGGCGTGGTGGCGGCCTACTGCGAGCAGGATGCGTCCGCGTCGCCCGTGCGCCTGGAGGACTTCGCCTGCGCCTGGGACAAGCGCGCCGTGCGGCTGCGCGCCGATTTGGGCATCGAGGACGACTGGCCCTGGCGATTCGCCACGCTTTCGTGCGGCCAGCAGAAGCGGCTCCAGGTGGCCGTGGCGCTTTGGGAGGAGCCGGACCTGCTCGTGCTCGACGAGCCCACCAACCACGTCGACGCGCCTACCCGTCGCGCCATCGCCCAGGCGCTCGCGGGCTTCCGCGGCGTGGGGTTGCTCATCTCGCATGACCGCGCGCTGCTGGACGGCCTGGTCGAGCGCTGCCTGTTCTTCTCGGATGGCCGCGTGACCCTGCGCCCCGGCACCTACGCGGAGGCAGCGGCGCAGGCCGACCTTGAGCGGCGCAGCGCCGAGCGGCAGCGGCGCAACGCCAAGCGCGAGGTGGCGCGCGTCCAGCAGGAGGCGGCGCGCCGGCGCAACGAGGCTAGCAAGGCGGCCGCCAAGCGCAGCGCGCGCGGTCTCGACCCCAAGGACCACGATGGGAAGGGTCGCATCAAGCTGGCCATCTACACCGGCAGGGACGGCGTGGCCGGCAAGCTCTCCGCACGCATGGATGCACGCCTCGAACGTGCGCAGGAGGCCCTGGCCGAGACGCGGGTGGCCAAGAGCTACGACGGTGACGTGTGGCTGGACGCCGCGCCGAGCCCGCGCAAGGTGCTCCTGCGGATGACAGCGGGCGTGCTCGCCCGCGGCGCGCATCGCCTGGAGGTGCCTGACCTCGCGCTCGGCAACGCCGATCATGTGGGCGTATCCGGCGTCAACGGCAGCGGCAAGTCCACGCTCATCGGACGCCTCGTGGCCGCGCTCGCGGACGACCTGCCCACGCTCGTGGTGCCCCAGGAGGTCGATGCCGAGCTGCGCGCGCAGACGCTCGCGACCCTGCGCGCGGCCCCGCGTGCCGAGCGGGGGCGCATCCTGTCCATCGTCGCGCAGCTGAACTCCGATCCCGACCGCCTGCTCGACGGCGACACGGTGAGCCCCGGCGAGCTGCGCAAGCTCCTGCTGGCCGAGGGCATCGCGCGCCGCCCAGCTCTCATCGTCATGGACGAGCCCACCAATCATCTCGACTTGGGCTCGGTCGAGGCGCTCGAGCGCGTGCTGGCGGCCTTCCCCGGTGCGCTCGTGCTGGTGAGCCACGACGAGCGCCTCCTCGACCGCGCCACCGACATCCGCTGGCACCTGGGTCCTGTGGCGGCGGGGGAGGCGGATGCAGGCAGGGAAGGCGCGGAGGGCGCCCGTGCGGAAGGCGGGGCGGACGCGGAAGCTTTCGACGTGGATCCGGGAGGTGGTGCGGGCGGTGCCAGCGGGGCCAGCGGCACGGGCGCAGGAGGCGACGCGGGTGTCGCCCGCGGGGCTGCCGCGTCCGCCGAGCCCCTTCGCCGCTTCCGTCTGGAAGTCCGCCCCTGACCCCGCCGGTGGCCGCAAGGCGGCCCGCGTTGCCTCTTGCGGCAACCCCGCCTGCGGTCTGCCAGGCCCTTCCGCTCTCGTCGGCCGCCTGATCCGGCCCCGCGCCTGCCAGGCCCTTTCGCTCCGCCAGCCTATCGTCTTTCGCGTCGCCATCCCGTCTTCCCTATAATGATCCCTGCGCGCAACGCGCGGCAGCCGGCTGACGATTCCCGAGGAGGCACCATGGCCGCAAGCGTCCTGTTCCTGGAGTACCCGAAGTGCTCGACGTGCCAAAAGGCGCGCGCGTGGCTCGACGAGCGCGGCGTGGCCTACGAGGCGCGCTCCATCGTGGAGGACAACCCCTCCGCCGACGAGCTGCGTCGCTGGCACGAGCTGAGCGGGCTGCCGCTGCGGCGCTTCTTCAACACGAGCGGCATGCTCTACCGTGAGATGGAGCTGGCGAAGAGGCTGCCCGACCTGGACGACCAGGCTCAGTACGATCTGCTCGCCACCGACGGCATGCTCGTGAAGCGCCCCCTCCTCGTGACCGAGGCCACCGCCATCCCCGGCTTCAAGGAGGCCGCCTGGGCCGAGGCCCTCGGCCTCTAGGCGCGGCGGGGCGAGATAAGGAGGATCCCATGGAGATTCGCGCGGCAGTGCCGGCGGACGTGCCGGAGCTGATGATGTTCTACGACCGCATGTGCGAGGTGCTCGGGCAGATGGACTTTCTGCCCGAGGGCAACCGGGGCGATTTCCCGCCGCAGTCCATGGTGGAAGAGGCGGTGCGCGAGCGTCAGCAGTTCGTCGGCGTGGAGGACGGGCGCATTGTCGCGGCCTACCTCATGGATCACGATTGCGACGAGGCCTACGACGCCATGGCCTGGCAGGTGGATGCCCCGGCGGATGAGGTGGGCATCCTCCACGCCCTGCGGGTGCTGCCCGAGTACGGCGGCCGCGGCTACTCGCGGCGACTCGTGGAGCACGCCATCGCCGAGGCGCACAGCCGGGGGATGCGGGCCCTGCGCCTCGACTGCATCGAGGGCAACGAGGTTCCGCAGCGCCTGTACCGTTCCTACGGGTTCGAGCATCGCGGGGATGCGGACATCACCTATCCTGACATCGGCGTTCCGCGCCGCTTTCTCCTCTACGAGCTGGTCTTGGACTGACGCGCGATCCTCTGGCGGAGGCCGTGGCGCAGCCGGGCCGCTACTCGGGCAGCTTGCAGACGTCGACCCAGGTGCTGCCGGGCGTGAGGGCGGCCAGGTCGTCGGGGGTGACGGCGATGGCGCTGCTGGCGGTGCCGCAGGCGGGGTAGACCGTATCGAAGCGGCGCAGCGACTCGTCGAGGAAGACGTCGCAGCCCTCGTTCACGCCGAAGGGGCACACGCCGCCCACGGCGTGCCCGATGCGCCCTTCCGCCTCATCGGCGGGAAGCATTCGCGGCTTGCGCCCGAAAGCCGCCTTGAACTTGGGGTTGGCGATGCGCGCGTCGCCCGCGCACACCACGAGGGCCACCCGCTCGCCCGCCTCGAAGGAGAGCGTCTTGGCGATGCGCGCCGGCTCGCAGCCCACGGCCTGCGCAGCCAGCTCCACGGTGGCGCTCGACTGCGCGAACTCCATCACATCGCCTTCGCGGCCGTAGGCTGCCAGGTGCGTCTTCGCGCGTGTGAGGGACATGGCTTCCTCCTTTAGGTTGGCGTGCTTTGTCACAGGGTAGCACGGGGGTAGCACAGGGGACAGTTCTCCGTGCTGACATAGCACGGAGAACTGTCCCCTGTGCTACCCCTGCCCCTGCGCGACAGAACGCGGGGGACAGTTCTCTGTGCTAACCCTCATTCACCTGTCACTCTCGACGCAGGAGGCCGGCTCTCTGTGCTACCCTCTCTCTGGACATCCCCGATAGGAGGTTCGCCTTTGCCGAGAACATCCAGAAAAGCGTCTGAGAGCGGCATCTACCATGTCATCCTGCGCGGAATCAACAGGCAGGCCATCTTCGAGGATGACGAGGACTCCACGTGCTTCCTCGACATCATCGAGGGATACAAGACCGTCTCTGGGTTCGAGGTGCTCGCGTATTGCCTCATGGGAAACCACGCCCACCTGCTCATACGCGTGGGAGAAGAGCCGCTCTCGACTATCTTCCGGCGTATCGCGTCGAAGTACGTCTACTGGTTCAACGCCAAATACGACAGAATCGGCCATCTCTTCCAAGAGCGATTCAAAAGCGAGCCCGTGGAGGACGACGCGTACCTCGTCACGGTCATGCGCTATATCCACAACAACCCGGTGAAGGCCGGCATCTGCCGGGCTCCGGAGGACTACCCGCTCAGCAGCTATCGCGATTATCTGGGAGGCGGCGGCCTGACCGATACGGCGCTCGCGCTCTCCCTCATGCCGCTGCCGCAGCTCATCGAGTTCACGCGAAGGCCGAACGAAGACGCGTGCCTGGACGTGCCCGGCAAGGCACGCGTGAGATTTACCGACGCGGACGCGAGAAGGATCATGGGGGACATAGCGGGCTGCAGCTCGACGGGGGACTTCCAGTCCCTCGACGGCGAAGAACAGAGACGCGCGGTGCGCGCGATGATCGAAGCGGGCTTGTCCATCCGCCAGATCAGCCGCATCGCCGGCATGACGGTGGGGAAGGTCAGGGGCTGCAAGAGGGCGCTCCCGGAGAGTTAGCAGGCGCACGGGGTGGCGCACGGGGGACAGTTCTGGGCGCACGGGGGAGGCGCACGGGGGACAGTTCTGTGTGCTGTGCTAACAGCACACAGAACTGTCCCCCGTGCGCCCCTGCGCTACAGGGCTGCGGCGATCACCTCGGACAGGCGGCGGATGCCGTCGCGGATGGTGTTGGCGTCGGCGTTGGTGAAGTTCAGGCGCATCGTGGAACGCGCGCCGGGCTCGGCGTAGAACGGGTCGCCGGGCACGAACGCCACGCCGCGCTCAAGGGCCTTCGGGAACAAGTCCATGGTGCTGATGCCCTCGGGCAGCGTGACCCACAGGAACATGCCGCCCTGGGGCTTGGTGAACGACACCTCCGCCGGGAAGAACTCGGCCATGGCCTCGGTCATGGCCTGGGCCTGGTCGCGGTACAGGTCGCGGATCTTCACCAGATGCTCGTCCAGATCGTTGTGGCGCAGGTAGTCCACCACCACGAACTGGGAAAACACGTTCGTGTGCAAATCGGCGGCCTCCTTGGCGGTGCTCAGCTTCGCCAGCAGCTCGCGGTCCTTCGTCAGCAGATAACCCATGCGGAAACCCGGCGTGACCGTCTTCGAGAACGAGCCCATCACCACACCGTGGGGCAGCGCCGTGCCGCCGATGTAGGGCAGCGACTCGCCTTCGAAGCGCAGCTCGCCGTAGGGGTCGTCTTCCACGACCACGACGTTGCGCCCGGCCAGCGCCTCGCGCACCCTCGCACGATTCTCGGCCGTGTAGGTGAGGCCCGTGGGGTTCTGGAAGTTGGGGATGATGTAGACCATCTTCGCCCCAGCATCCAAGGCGGTGTTCAGCTCGTCGATGTTCAGGCCCTCGTCGGTCAGCTCCACCTCGCGAAACACCGGCTGCTGCAGCGCGAAGGCCTGGATGGCGGCCAAGTAGGTGGGCTTCTCCACGATGACGCCGTCACCCTTGTCGAGCAGCACCTTTCCCAACAGGTCGAGCACCTGCTGGGAGCCGGTGGTGACCAGCACGTCTTCTTCAGCGTAGTCGGTGCCGAAGCGGTGGTTGTAGCGCTCGGCGATCCAGGCGCGCAGCTCGGGGATGCCCGCGGTGACGGAATACTGGAAGGCCTCGGGGCCGCGCTCGGCCACCACGCGCTGCATCGATTCCATCAGCTTTTCCTGGGGAAAGGAGATGGGATTGGGCAGGCCGCCGGCAAACGAGGTGATCGCCGGGTCAGAGGCGGCCTTCAGGATGCTGCGCACGAACGACGGCGGGGTGGATTTGATGCCGTCGGAAAGCAGTTCGTCGATGGCGAACTCGGTGGTGGTATCGGTCGTGGACATGGTTGCCTCCGCTCGCTGGGAACTTTCGAGACCATTGTTCCGCTAATGCATCCGTCTCGCGCCCATTTTCTCGCCAACGACCCCACCAGCCCCCAAAACGGCGGGATAGCGAGGGCGCCGAGGGAACGCGGGAACAGAATACGCGGGGGGCACGGGGGGGGGAGCACGGGGGACAGTTCTGTGTGCTGCTTCCCAGCACACAGAACTGTCCCCCGTGCTCCCGTGCTCCCCCCCCGTGCCCCCCGCGTTGCGTTCATCGCGGCCAGTCCGTGGATATTCTTCGACTCCTCGGGGGAAGGGGAGCGCGATGGGGTATAATCGCTAGCGCTCTGCGGGCGTAGTTCATCGGTAGAACCGCAGCCTTCCAAGCTGCTGAGGCGGGTTCGATTCCCGTCGCCCGCTCCAGAAACGACAAAGCGGCCCCCGTCCTCGGACGGGGGCCGCTCCTTTTCCCGTGGATCGGCTCGCGGGCACGCTACGCCGCGGCCACCTTCTCGCGGAGGTAGGCGACGATGTCGTCGGACTCGTAGAGGGGCTTGCCGGCGACGACGAGGCAGGGCACCTGCTTCTTGCCGCCGACGCGGATGAGATCCTGCTCGTTGCCCGGCTGGAGGGTGTCGCGCTTGTCCATCGTGATGTCGTTGGCCTCCATGAAGCGCAGCACCTTCACGCAGAAGGGGCACGACTTCTTGTAGTACAGGGTGTGGTCCTCAAGGTAGTTCATAGGCTTCTCCTTTGCGATCCTCCGCCCAGTCTAGGGCTCTGCGTGTGAAAAGACGAGCGCCCCGCTCATCTTGTTTCGCAACGGTTTCCGGTCCTTAAGGAACCTGAAGATGCGAGAAAGGCCGGGGATTCCCGGCCTGCGCAGACGATGGCGCGCCCAGCAGGATTCGAACCTGCAACCTACGGATTAGAAGTCCGTTGCTCTATCCGTTGAGCCATGGGCGCGTGCCGCCCATTATAGCGCAGCCGCGCGCCCGCCTTGCGGGAAACCGCCGCCCGGCGTCCTCGCCTCCCCGCGGCTGCGCTGCCGCCCGGCCCAGCGCTAGTCGCTCAGCAGGTAGAGCATCCGCAGGTACAGGCGCAGGTCGGCATCGTCCAGGTCGCCCCGGACGATGCGCCGGATCTTGTCCAGCCGGTAGGTCACCGTGTTGCGGTGCATGTGCATCTGGTCGCACACCACGTTGATGCGCCCCTCCGCATGCAGGTACACCCGCAGGATCTCCGCGTCGCTCGTGCCGCGCTCGCGGTCGGCCGCGCGCAGGTCGGTGAGCGGGTTGGGCGAGGCGAGCAGCCGGGTCACGAACTTCTCCGACCGCGCGAAGGGGTCGGTGGCGAAGTAGGGGAAGTAGCGTCGGAAGCGGAACACCTCCTCGGTGCCCGCCCCCGGCGCGTCGAAGGCCAGGTGACGGCGTGACTTGCGTCGTCCGTAGCGCAGGGCGATGCGCGCCTTCTCCAGGGCCAGCGCCGCGTCCTCCAGCCGCTCGAAGCGGTCGGACACGCCCACCTCCACGCGCATGCGGTGGGCCAGGTCGAACACCTCCTCCTCCATGGCGGCGATGCGCCCGCGCCGCGTGTCGGGCGCGCACAGCAGCACGGCCACGCTCTGGCCGTTGATGGCTACCTTGCAGGAGGGCTCGCCCTCGAGGATCTTCTTGGCGAAGTAGCTGGGGGAGCCGGCGCGCCAGGTGTTGTCGGACACGCACAGCTCGAACAGCCCCGTGAGCGGCAGCCCGTGGAGCTTGGCGTGCTCGGCTAGCTGCGGCTCGTCGTAGACGTTGCCGGTGAGCAGCTCGCGCAGGAAGTACGAGTAGCTCTGCTCGAGCGGGTTCTCCAGCCGCCAGTGCCGCTCGAGGCACGCCTCCACCTTGCGGGCCAGGAGGTTGAACAGAAACACCTGCGAGGTGGATATCTCGGTCGGCGACACCATGACGAGATGCGCCGCGTAGCTGCCGCGCTGGTGTATCACGCGGTCGAGGGTGGGGTAGGAGAACAGCGCCGTGGGCACGTTGTGGATGGCCGTCCACTCCTGGTGCTCCCAGACGCGCATGAAGCCGTGCTCGCGCGCGATGCGGATGGTGTCGGGGCTGTAGCAGCCGTTCTTCACCAGGTAGGCGGTGCGCTCGTCGAGGGGGGCGATGTTGGGGGTATGCGCGATGTAGGAGAACGTGGAGTCTGACAGCGCCACGAAGCACCCGAGCACCGGCTCGGAGGCCTTCAGGAGGTCCTGGGTGATGCAGCCCTCCTCCAGCATGACGCCCATCTGGTCGTTCCACTGGACGACGCGCATGAGGTGGCGCTGGACGCGGTCGGCCAGCAGCTGGGGCGAGAGCGCGCTGCGGATGTAGATGTCGTCGTTGCCGAGCGCGGGAATCTCGGGCACGGCGTCGCGCGGGCCGAGAACTACCACGCGCCTTCCCGGCGTGCCGGCGCCGCGCAGCTCCTCAAGGGCGCGCGGGCCCAAAAAGCGCATGGTGTCCTCCTCGCCCTCGGCGGCGGCGGGCGCCTCCTGGTCGAGGAAGGCGGACACCCACGAGAACAGGGCCTTGGGATGCTGCGGCTCCTTGACCACGGCGATGCCCTGCTCGATGAAGTATCCGGTAAGCATATCAAGGGGGAATTGCATCTGAGAAGCCTCCTTCCCTCACTGTTTCCCAGCCGTTGCCGAAGGTTTGTCCTGGCGGAAGAACGCGGAATTGATATGGCTATTATAGCTAAATAACTTCTAAATAATTGTTAACTATGCACATATCAATAGGGGTTTTCGCTCTCTAGAATGGGCGACATAAGGCCAAGGGGCCGCATCCGAGGCAAGCACTGCCAGGCGTTGCCCGAAACGGAGGAGCTCCCTGATCGCCGGCCGGTAACGCGGCGGTGTCACGGGGGTTCCAAGTTGTCAAGGCAACCCACGCGGTGATTGCCCCCGAACCCCTCCCGTGTATCGTTTGAGGTGCTGAGACGCACGTCACGGGACGCCGGGGCGCGACGCCGAGGCAGTGGTAACTGGAAATCATCGAGACAATGGATAGGAGGGCTCTCTATGGCTGGTGTGAACGTTCCAAGCGAAATCATGCCCCTGAAGAAAGTTCTGCTGCACAGACCGGGTGATGAACTGCTCAACCTCACTCCAAACACGCTGGAAGAGCTGCTCTTCGACGACATTCCGTTCCTGAAGGTCGCCCAGGAGGAGCATGATGCCTTCGCCGAGATCCTTCGCAACGAGGGCGTCGAGGTCGTGTACCTGGAGGATCTGATGGCTGAGGTCCTCGACATGTACCCCGAGCTGCGCGAGAAGTTCCTCAAGCAGTGGATCTTTGAGGCGGGCATCCGCACCGATCGCTATCAGAAGATCATCTACGACTACCTGAACGATCGCTATCCGAACAACAAGGACCTGGTGCTCAAGACGATGGCGGGCATCAACCTCCAGGAGCTGCATACCGATAAGAGCAACTCCCTGGTCGACCTCGTGAGCGACGCCTCCAAGCTGGTGTGCGCCCCGATGCCCAACCTGTACTTCACCCGCGACCCGTTCGCGATGATCGGCAACGGCGTGTCCATCAACCGCATGTACTCCGAGACCCGCAACCGCGAGACCATCTACGGCGAGTACATCTTCAAGTACCATCCGGACTACCAGAACGTGCCGGAGTACTACAGCCGCTACAACACCTTCCACATCGAGGGCGGCGACATCCTCAACATCAACGACAAGGTGCTCGCCATCGGCATCTCCCAGCGCACCGAGCCGGATGCCATCGACCAGATCGCGAAGAACATCTTCGAGTCCGATTCCCCCATCGAGACGATTCTGGCCTTCAACATCCCCAACTCCCGCGCCTTCATGCACCTCGACACGGTGTTCACGCAGATCGACTACGACAAGTTCACCATCCATCCCGGCATCATGGGCCCGCTGACGGTGTTCGAGATCAAGTCTGACGGCAAGGGCGGCATCAAGGTCCGCGAGCGCAACGAGACGCTCGAGGAGATCCTCACCGAGTACGTCGGCCGTCCCGTGACCCTCATCCCCTGCGGCGGCGGCGACCGCATCGCGGCCGAGCGCGAGCAGTGGAACGACGGCTCCAACACCCTGTGCATCCGCCCTGGCACCGTGGTCGTCTACGAGCGCAACGACGTCACCAACGCGGTGCTCGAGGAAGCCGGCATCAACGTCCTGCAGATGCCCTCCGCCGAGCTGTCCCGCGGCCGTGGCGGCCCGCGCTGCATGTCGATGCCCCTCTGGCGCGACGCTGAGTAACGCTTGATTTTCCCGGGATCGTCGGCCGGCTGCCCGGTCGCCGGTCCCGGCTCTGGTTTTCCCGGCGCCTTCGCGCGCCACGCACTGTTCCCTCCTACGAAAGGACGCGCATCATGCCTGTCAACCTTTCCGGCCGCAGCTTCACCAAGATCCTCGACTTTACCCCCGACGAGATCCAGTACCTCGTCGACGTGGCGAAGACGTTCAAGAACCTGAAGCGCAACGGCGTGCCGCACCGCTACCTCGAGGGCAAGAACATCGTGCTGCTCTTCGAGAAGACCTCTACCCGTACCCGCTGCTCCTTCGAGGTCGCCGGCTACGACCTGGGCATGGGCGTCACCTACCTCGATCCCGGCAGCTCCCAGATGGGCAAGAAGGAGTCCATCGAGGACACCGGCCGCGTCCTTGGCCGCTTCTATGACGGCATCGAGTACCGCGGCTTCTCCCAGGACCTCGTCGAGGAGCTGGCGGCCGTCTCCGGCGTGCCGGTGTGGAACGGCCTCACCGACAAGTTCCATCCCACGCAGATGATCGCCGACCTGCTGACCATCGAGGAGAACTTCCCGATGGGCGTCAAGGGCCTCAAGTTCGTCTTCTTCGGCGACCTGCGCAACAACATGGGCAACTCGCTCATGGTGCTCGGCGCCAAGATGGGCATGCACTTCGTCGGCTGCGGCCCCAAGGAGCTCATGCCCGAGCCCGAGCTCATCGAGACCTGCAAGAAGATCGCGGCCGAGACCGGCGGCACCATCACCTTCACCGATGATGCCAAGGAGGCTGCGACCGACGCCGACGTCCTCTACACCGACATCTGGGTGTCCATGGGCGAGCCGGCTGAGCTGTGGGCCGAGCGCATCAAGCTGCTGAGCCCCTTCCAGGTGAACAGCGAGCTCATGGGCCTCGCGCACAAGGACGCCATCTTCATGCACTGCCTGCCGTCCTTCCACGACACCCAGACCACCATCGGCGAGGACGTCCATGAGAAGTTCGGCCTCAAGGAGATGGAGGTTACCGACGAGGTGTTCGAGTCCGCGCAGTCCAAGGTCTTCGACGAGGCCGAGAACCGCATGCACACCATCAAGGCGGTCATGTACGCGACCCTGAGGTAGCACTACCCGCACAACCGCACCGACCCGCGCGGGCCCCGTCCCAGGAGCCCGCGAAGGGGGAGGCCAAGCGCCTCCCCCTGGGTCGTCGCACCCTTTTCCACCCCCGATTCGTAAGAGTGGTGATCATCCATGGCCTATCAGAAAGGCGACGGCAAGAGCGTGGTCATCGCCCTCGGCGGCAACGCCCTGGGCAACACGCCCCAAGAGCAGCTGAAGCTGGTCGAGGGGACGGCCGTCCATATCGTTGACATGATCGCCGAGGGCATCAACGTCGTGGTCTCCCACGGCAACGGCCCTCAGGTGGGCATGATCAACAACGCGTTCGACTTCGCGCATGCCAACGACGGCAAGACCCCGGAGATGCCCTTCCCCGAGTGCGGCGCCATGTCGCAGGGCTACATCGGCTACCAGCTCTCCCAGGCCATCCTGAACGAGCTGAAGCGCCGCTCCATCATGCGCTCCACGGCGTCGGTCATCACCCAGACCGTCGTCTACCCCGACGACCCGGCCTTCGCCGACCCGACGAAGCCCGTCGGCCCCTTCCTCACCGAGGAGGAGGCGAGCAAGCGCGCGGCTGAGACCGGCTGCACCTACAAGGAGGACGCCGGCCGCGGCTGGCGCATGGTGGTCGCCAGCCCCAAGCCCCAGCGCATCGTCGAGTTCGACGCCATCAAAGACCTCATGGACGACGGCTACGTCGTCATCGCGGCCGGTGGCGGCGGCGTGCCGGTCATCGAGCGCAACGACTCCTACGAGGGCGTCCCGGCGGTCATCGACAAGGATCGCTCGAGCGCCAAGCTGGCCGCTGACTTCAAGGCCGACATGCTGGTCATCCTGACCGCGGTCGAGAAGGTGGCCATCAACTTCAACACGCCCGACCAGCGCTCCATCGACACCATGACCATCGCCGAGGCCAACAAGTACATCGAGGAGGGCCAGTTCGCGCCCGGCTCGATGCTGCCCAAGGTCCAGGCCTGCATCGAGTACCTGGAGGCCTACCCCCAGGGCAAGGCGCTCATCACCTCGCTCGAGTGCGCCGCCGCCGGCCTCAAGGGCGAGACGGGCACCGTCATCACGGCTTCCTAAGCCGTTTGCACCATGAGCAGTACCCCGGCCTCGGGCCGGGGCATCCGCTCCCGCGTCGGCGACGTTCGTCCTGCTCACCGGGCGTCGCCGAGGCGGGCGCGGGCATAAGACCTGTACATCGACGTGCACTAAAAGGAGGGGTAACCTATGACAGCTGATGCGAAGAAGAAGGATCGCAAGCGGCGGAGCATATCGTCGTTCTCCATTCTCCTCATCATTCTCGTGATCTTGGCCATCATAACCATGATCATGGCCGCCACCGGCACCGAAGGCGTGACCGGGGCGACGCTCGCCAACATCACCACCGCGCCGGTGAAGGGCTTCACCGACGCGCTCCCCGTCTGCCTGTTCGTGCTCATCCTCGGCGGCTTTCTGGGGATCGTCACCGAGACGGGCGCCCTCGACGCCGGCATCGCCGCCCTCGTGAAGAAGCTCCACGGCAATGAGCTCGTCCTCATTCCCATCCTGATGTTCATCTTCTCCATCGGCGGCACCACCTACGGCATGTGCGAGGAGACGGTTCCGTTCTACCTGCTGCTGGCCGCCACCATGGTGGCTGCGGGCTTCGACAGCCTCACCGGCGCCGCCGTGGTGCTGCTGGGCGCCGGCTGCGGCGTTCTGGGCTCCACGGTCAACCCGTTCGCCGTGGGCGTGGCCGTCGACTCCCTGTCCGGCACGGGCATCGTCATCAACCAGGGCATCATCATGGGCCTGGGCGTCGTCCTGTGGCTCGTCACCCTGGCCATCTCCATCGTCTTCGTCATGAAGTACGCCAAGAAGGTCAAGGCCGACAAGGGCTCCACCATCCTGTCGCTGCAGGAGCAGCAGGACATGATGCAGGAGTGGGGCATGAGCGAGTCCGCCGAGGAGGGCAAGAGCGACGACACCGCCGCGCTGCCTGCCATGACCGGCCGCCAGAAGTGGTCGCTCGTCGTGTTCGCCCTCACCTTCGTCATCATGATCGTGTCCTTCATCCCGTGGGAGGACCTCGGCGTTGACGTCTTCAACGCCGGTGCCACCTACGAGGAGGTCGTGGCTCCCGTCACCGCCGAGGACATCACCGCGGTCTACGACGAGGCCACCGAGTCCGAGCTCGCCCTCGACTCCGACGCCGGCGGCGTGGCCGTGGCCGAGGAGCAGGTGACCGACGGCTGGTCCGCGTTCCTGACCGGCCTGCCGCTGGGCCAGTGGTACTTCGACGAGGCCTCCACCTGGTTCCTGCTGATGGCCCTCGTCATCGGCCTCATCGGCGGTCTCTCCGAGGCGCGCTTCGTCAAGGCCTTCATCAACGGCGCCGCCGACATGATGTCGGTCGTGCTCATCATCGCGCTCGCCCGCTCCATCACGGTGCTCATGGGCGAGACCGGCCTCGACCTCTGGATCCTCGACAACGCGGCCAACGCGCTCTCGGGCATGTCGGCCATCATCTTCGCGCCGCTGTCCTTCCTGCTCTACATCGTGCTGTCCTTCCTGATCCCGTCCTCGTCCGGCATGGCCACCGTGTCCATGCCCATCATGGGCGGCCTGGCCAACCAGCTGAACTTCTCGGTTGAGACCATGATCATGATCTACTCCGCCGGCAACGGCCTGGTGAACCTGTTCACCCCCACCTCCGGCGCCATCATGGGCGGCCTGGCCCTGGCCAAGATCGAGTACACCACCTGGCTGAAGTTCGGCGCCAAGCTGTTCGTCGTGCTGGGCGTGGTCTGCCTGGTCATCCTGACCGCGGCCATGATGATCCTGTCCTAGCAGGCACGAGCCTTCCGGCCCCTGAGCAAGGCCATTGGGCAGGCGAAGAGGCGCACCCGGGTTCCGGGTGCGCCTTTTTCGTGCCTCACCTGCCGGTTCTGCCGTTTGGTGGTAGAATCGGCCCATCTGTTCCCGCCCCGCCTCAGCCGAGGACGCGGGCATGCCCCAGCTGACGTAAGGAGAGACTGGACAACATGGAGATTCGCGAACAGCTCGAGAGCATCATCGACGCGGCCATCGCCGCGGCGCGCGAGGACGGCTCGCTTGTGATGGACGAGGCGCCCGCCGCCGCGCTGGAGCGCCCGCGTGACGAGGCCAACGGCGACTGGGCCTCCACCGTGGCCATGCGCTCGGCCAAGCTCGCCAAGAAGAACCCGCGCGAGGTGGCGCAGGTCATCGTCGACCATCTTCCCGCCAACGACGTCATCGCCAGCGTGGAGATCGCCGGCCCCGGCTTCATCAACATCCGTCTGTCCGACGCGGTGCTCCAGGGCGTGGTGCGCGAGGTGCGCGCCGAGGCTGAGGACTTCGGCCGCGGCACCGTGCCGGAGGGGGAGCGCAAGATCAACCTCGAGTACGTCTCCGCCAACCCCACCGGCCCCTTCCACGTGGGCCACGGTCGTTGGGCGGCGCTCGGCGACGCCATGGCGCGCGTGATGGAGCACGCCGGCTACGACGTGTACGAGGAGTTCTACATCAACGACCACGGCACCCAGATGGACGTGTTCGGCAACTCCGTGGCCGTGCGCTACCTGCAGCTGCTCGGCCATGACGTGGAGATGCCGGAGCAGTGCTACGGCGGCTCCTACGTGGCCGACATCGCCCAGGGCATCATCGACCGCGAGGGTCGCAAGTACGAGGAGCTCAGCGACGAGGAGCGCATGAACGCGTTCCGCGAGATCGCCTACCAGGAGATGCTCGACCTGCAGCATCGCGTCATGGGCCGCATGGGCACCACCTTCGACCGCTGGTTCAGCGAGCGCAGCCTCTACGTGGAGGACGAGGCCGGCGAGAGCCCCGTGTCCCGCTCCCTCAAGGCCATGGAGGACAAGGGCTACGTCAAGGAGGAGGACGGCGCCATCTGGTTCCGCTCCTCGGCGCTCGGCGACGAGAAGGACCGCGTCATGATCAAGGCCAACGGCGAGATGACCTACTTCATGAGCGACGTGGCCTATCACTACGACAAGAAGATGCGCGGCTTCGATCACCTCATCAACATCTGGGGCGCCGACCACCACGGCTACGTGAAGCGCTGCGAGTGCATGCTCGAGGCGTGGGGCTGGCCGGGCGACCTGGAGATCGTGCTCGGGCAGCTGGTGAACCTCTACCGCGACGGCGAGGCCGTCCGCATGTCCAAGCGCACCGGCGAGATGGTGACCCTGGAGGAGCTCATCGACGAGGTGGGCGTGGACGCCACGCGCTACCTCATGCTGTCGCGCTCGTCGGATCAGCCCATCGACTTCGACATCGAGGCCGCCAAGAAGAAGGACTCGTCCAACCCCGTGTACTACGTGCAGTACGCCCATGCGCGCATCTGCTCCATCCTGCGCAAGGCCGCCGACCCGGCCGATGCCACGGCCGCCGAGGCAGGGGACATCACCATGGACGAGCTGGCCGCCCGCATCATCCCCGAGGGCTGCGACCTCTCGCCGCTCACCCACGAGTCCGAGCTCGCGCTCATGCGCAAGATGGCCGACTTCGGCAACCTCATCGCCCTGGCCGCCCGTGACCGCGCGCCCTTCCGCCTGACCCACTACGCGCAGGACCTGGCGGCGCTGTTCCACCAGTTCTACACCAACTGCCACGTGCTCACCGAGGACGAGGCCGTGCAGACGGCCCGCCTGGCGCTGTGCGACGCTACCCGCATCGTGCTGGCGCTGACCCTCAACCTGCTGGGCGTGAGCGCTCCCACCAAGATGTAACGTGCGCGGGGAGGGGCGCCTTCCGGCGACCTCCCGCGCGAGGCGGGGTGGCGCCCATGGCGCCCCCTGTGCTATGATGAAGTCAATCGGTGCCCCGCCTGACCGGGCAGCATCGGTTAGTGATTAAGCCGGGTCCGACCTAGACAAGTGGCCCGGCTTCTTCTTTTGCCAACGCCGTCCGTCACTCTCTTCGCACCAGGACGAGCCCGATGATCCCGATAAACACCAACATGATCTCGCATACCGCGACAACAGTCTGTGCGTCCATAGGCACTCCTCTCTCGAGGCTGCCCGGACGTGACGGAGCACCTTGCGGGGGATTCTACCATGGGCGGCGCGCTTACTCGATGATGGCGACGCCGCCTTCTCGTATCAGACGTTGTCCTCCAGGTCGAGCTGCATGAGGTTCACGTTCTCGCGCATGCGCTTGGCGCCCTCGCGGGAGAGGCGGCCTTCCTCATAGCTGGTCTGGATCTGCTCGAGCTCCAAGCAGAGGGCCAGCCGGCGCACGTCCTCGGCGCGGTCGACCACCTTGAAGGCGGTGGTGATGGTGGGGCGCTGCTCCTGGAGCACCATGCGGGCGTTCTGGTACTCGAGCAAAAGCGCCGTGGCATCCTCGGTGGGCACGGCGCTGTCGGAGATGGTGATCTCCAGCAGCGCGATGACGTAGTTCGTGCACGCGAGCTGCAGCTGGCGCAGTTCGTCAGCGCGGGTGGGGGTGGCGATGCTCGGAAGCTCGCGGATGAGGGCGTGCAGTCCGCGGCGCAGCAGGGCGCGCAGGCGCAGGACGTAGGTCTGGAACGAGGTGCTCTCGCTGCTGTGGCGCAGGAGCCGCTCGGTGCGGTCGAGGCGGCGCAGGTACTGGTAGCCCGCCATCGGCGATACCGCGTCCTCCTCGATGATCTCCAGGGCGCGCTCCCGCTCCCACTTGAGCGCCTGGAGCCGCAGCTCGATGTCCGACTCGCTCTCGATGTCGTTGTTCTCCTTGATGAGCTCGATGCGGTCGTTGTAGGACCGGATGACCGCCCGCGTGGCCCCGCGGTTCTCCGGCGTCTGGCGCGTCGTGAGCTCCTCGATCACCGTGCGCAGGATGTCGATGTAGCAGGCGGTGTCGCGGTCGTGGATCTCCTGCTCGGACTCCTTGCGAGCCGGCTTGGGCGCCAGCAGCGGCACCACGAAGGTGGCCAGCAGCAAGGTGCACACGATGACGCCGCAGGCCAGGAAGATGAGCAGGTCGCGCTGGGGGAACCGGATGGCCGGGTGGTCGACGGTGGCGTAGGACAGGTACATAGGGATGGTGAGCATGATGGAGAGCGTGATGGTGCCCTTGGCGCCGCAGAGCGTGGTGACGAGCGCCATCTTGGCGTCATGGGCGGTGAAGCGGCGGCGCTCCCCGCGGCGGGCGTGCATCCAGTCCATGGCCAGCACCCAGGCGAAGCGGATGGCCAGGAGGAGAAGGGTGAGCCCGATCACGTAGGTGATGAGCCGCCCGTTGGAGATGGACACGTCGTCCCAGGTGCGGCGCATGGCGTTGGGCAGCTGGGTGCCCAGCAGCACGAAGACGATGCCGTTGAGCGCGAAGGAGAGCACCCGCCACACGCTCGACGAGACGATGTTCATGCGCGACACCGACGGCCCCATCATCCGCGGCGAGATGACGTTCACGAGCCCCGCCACCACCACGGCGATGATGCCGCTCACGTGGATGGCCTGGGAGATGAGGTACACGAGGAACGGCGTGAACACCTCGAACAGCACGTGGAAGGTGGTGTTCTCCACGCCGATGGAGCGGGCCTTGCGCACGATGAGATTGCCCACCACGCCGAGCGCCACGCCCGCCGCCAGGCCGCCGAAGAACTCCAGGAGGAACACCTCGGTGGCGTTGAGGAGCGAGAACGAGCCGGTCACGCCTGCGGCGATAGCGAACTGAAACGACACGATGCCCGAGGCGTCGTTGAGGAGCAGCTCGCCTTTGAGCACCGACTTCTGGCGCGCGGGGATGGCGATTTCCTTGGAGAGCGACGTCACGGCCACCGCGTCAGTGGGCCCGAGGGCCGCGCCGAGCGCGAAGGCGGCGAACAGCGGGATGGAGGGGATGATGAGGTTGAGCGTGAAGCCGATGATGAGGGTGGTGGCCACCACCAGGCCGATGGCCAGGGAGAGCACCGGCTTGATGTGGATCCAGAGCGCCGCCTTGTCGGCGTTCTTCGCCTCGTCGTAGAGAAGGGGCGCGATGAAGAGCACGAGGAACAGCTCGGGGTCGAGTCCGATGGTGATGTTGGTGGAGGCGAGCAGGGCGATGCCCAAGCCGAGCGCGATCTGGATGAGCGGAAGCGATACCTTGGGGACGATCTGATCGATGACGGAAGAGACGAGGACGGCGGCGAGCAAGAGGAGGCACAGGGTGAGCGTCTCCACGTACCATCCCCCTTTCGTTACCCCGATGAGCGCATTGATAACCCTATTGTAAAGGAAGAACCCGCGTCCTCTGATCCAGGACGCGGGTTCTTCACGACAAGCGGGGCGTGCGGGCTAGCGGGCGCGCACGACGAAGGCGCCGCCCTCTTTCGCCACGATAAAGCCGGGCTGGCCCTCCAGGTAGGCGCGCATCTGGGGGAAGCCCAGGTCGCGTACCTTGAAGTCCTTGAAGCGGGCGCGTACCTCGCCGCCGAGCTGAGTGACGCCGATGCCCGCGCCGCCGGCCTTCTCCACGAGCTCGGCGATGTAGGCCTCGGGCGTGGCGGCGTCGGAGACGGGGACGGGCGTCTTGCGCGGGCGGCCACGACGGGCCGCGGGCTTGGCGGGCGCCTCGGCGGGCTCTGCCGCCTTGCGCGAGCGGGTGGCGCGGGCCGGCTTGGCCGCCTCCTCGACCGCGGACGCGTCGGCGTCCTTCTTGGCCGGGGCCTTGCGCGAGCGCGTCTTGCGGGCCGGCTTCTC
>NZ_QWKK01000045.1 GCF_009911695.1 Enterorhabdus sp. P55
GCCGCCGTCCCCGCCCCGCCGCGCTCGGGCGCCGCCGGTTCCGCCCCCGCCTCCGCCGGATCGGACTCCCCCGTCGCCCCCGCGCCCGTCGCGGCTGCGGCTCCCGTCCCCCCGGCTCCCGCCTCCGCCGCCCCTGCCGGATCGGACGCCGCCGCCCCCGCCCCTTCGGCCCCTGCCGTCTTCCCTTCCCCGGCCCTGCTCGTCCTTGAGCGCATCGCCGTGCGGGCGGATCGGATCTCGGTGCTCGTGCGGCTGGCGCCGGGCGCGCCTCGACGGACGGATGCCGCGCTCGCAGCCCGCGTGGTCGCGGCCTTTCCTGACCTTCCCCGTCATGCCTGCGTGAACGACCGGGGCTCCACGTTCTCCGCCGTCATGAACGACACGCCCCTTCCTCACCTGCTCGAGCATCTTGTCATCAGCCTCATGCTGCGCGATGACGCCACGCCGGCGCACGCAGTCCATGTAGGTACGACCGAATGGCTCAACGAGGCCGAGGGCCTGGCCCGCGTTGAGGTAACCTATACCGACGATCTCGTGGCGCTGCGGGCCCTCCGCGACGCCACGGCGTTCCTCAACGACGAAGGGAGGGAATGAGCGCACCATGCCATCAGCACACATCACCTTCGATCAGACCGGTGACAAGATCGCCGGTCGCATCCGAAAGATGCGCCCCAGCGCCGTGCGCAACCTGTTCGCGGCCGCAGTGCGTCCGGACATCATCTCGCTTTCGGGCGGCATGCCTGACGTGTCGCTGCTGCCGGCCTCGGCCGTGCGCAAGGCGACCCGCGCCGCCGTGGAGGACGAGCGCGCCGTGGCCCTGCAGTACGGCGGCACCGACGGCCGACTGGAGACGCGGCAGGTGGTCTGCGGCCTCATGCGCGACCTGGGCGTGCGCTGTAAGCCTGACGAGGTGATGCTCACCACGGGCGCGCAGTCGGCGCTCGACCTGATCGCCAAGACCTTCATCGACCCGGGCGACATCATCCTGGCCGAGGGTCCCACCTACCTGGGCGCGCTTCAGGCGTTCAGCGCCTACGAGCCGGACGTGCGCTGCATTCCCTTCGACGACGAGGGCATGCGCATGGACCTGCTGGAGGCCGAGCTCGAGCGCATCGGCAAGGACAACCCGCGCCTCAAGTTCTGCTACGTCATCCCCAACTTCCAGAACCCCGGTGGCGTCACCATGGTGCCCGAGCGCCGCAAGCGCCTGTTGGAGCTGTCCCGCGAATACGGCTTCCTGGTGGTGGAGGACGACCCCTACGGCCGCCTGCGCTACGACGGCGGCCACATGATCCCGCTGAAGGCGCTCGATTCCCGCGTCATCTACCTGGGCACTATCTCCAAGGTGTTCGCTCCAGGCCTGCGCACCGGATGGATCGTGGCGCCGCGCGACGTGCTCGCCCGCATCAACCTGGCCAAGCAGGGAACCGACCTGTGCGGCAGCTCGTTCGACCAGATCGTGGTGGAGCACTACTTCACCGATACGCCGTGGGAAAAGACGCTGCAGAAGTTTCTCGACGTGTATCGCGAGCGCCGCGATGCCATGCTCGGTGCGCTCGACGAGTTTTTCCCGCCTGAGGCCACGTGGACGCACCCGGACGGCGGACTGTTCGTGTGGGTCACGCTGCCTGACTACGTGGACACGGGCTCCATGCTCGGCGCGGCGCTTGACGCCGGTGTGACCTACGTGCCGGGCGACAGCTTCTTCCCCGACGGCGTGACCGGCCGCAACTGCATGCGCATCAACTTCAGCTACGAGACGCCCGAGAACATCATCGAGGCCGTGCGACGCCTGGCGAAGGTGATCGAGGAGCGCCTGGAGCTCTACCGCATCTTCATCGCCGCGGGTGCCATCAAGGCCCCTGACGGAGCGGAGGCCTCGGAACATTCGACGTCTCGTGCAAATTCGGACGGTTTTGCACCGGACGGACAGCCAGCATGACAAGATCTGACGCCCCTGCGGGAGCAAACCCGCAGGTCGGCGATGAGGACAGGGGCTTGCGGCCCCTCACGGTAAGCTGAGAGCGCGGAATACGAGTGCATAATCGTGCGAATTTGCAGCGCGAACCCGTTTTTCCGTGATTCAAGAACAGGAGGCAGGAAGTGAAAGTAGCGGTCCTTATGGGCGGAAACTCCTTCGAGCGTGAGTTCTCGCTGGCGAGCGGCAAGAATATATGCGCGGCGCTTGAGGAGGCGGGTCACAAGGTGGTGCCGCTGGACACCAACGACGCGCTGGTGCCCACCCTGCGCAGCGAGCGTCCGGATGTGGTGTACAACGCGCTGCACGGCAAGCACGGCGAGGATGGCACCATCCAGAGCCTGCTCGAGTTCCTCGGTCTGCCCTTCGTAGGCTCGCCGGCAAGTGTCTGCCATCGCACGTGGAACAAGGACTCGCTGCACTCCTCGCTGGCGAAGTACCGCGACATCACGGGTGAGGAGGGCGTGGCCAGCTGGCCGCAGGGCGTCTACATCGCGCGTGACGCCTTCAAGAGCATGGGCGCGGCCACCGCGCTCGACTTGGTGGGGGAGCGCGTCATCGGCGGCTATCCCGTGTGCGTGAAGCCGGCCCATGGCGGATCGGCGCTCGGCGTGCATCGTGTGGACAATCCCGACGACCTGGGCGAGGCCGTGCTTGACGCGCTGTCCTACGACGACGCGGTGAACATCGAGCAGTGGGTGGAGGGCGTGGAGCTCTCCGTTGCCATCCTTGGCACCGGCTGGGACGCCCACGCGCTGCCTCCGGTGGAGATCGTCGCGCGCGAGGGCTTCTTCGACGCCGAGGCGCGTATGCACGAGGATCGCGTGGAGTTCTTCTGCCCGGTGCGCATGGCCTCGCTCGCAGCCGATGAGTCCGACGCGCAGGCCATCCGCGCCGAGATCGAGCGTGCCGCACTGGAGGTCTATCGTTCCTATGGCGTGCGCGACTTGGGCCGCGTGGACATGATCTGGGACGGAAGCCAGGCGCGCTGCTTCGAGCTGGACGTGTCGCCCGGCATGACGGATCACTCGCTGTTCCCCGTGGCCTGCCGCGCGGCCGGCCTCACCCTCACGGGCGTGGTGGACGCCCTGGTGACCGCCGCCGAGGGTCGCACGGCGTTCTAGCGCTCCGCGTCCAGCGTTCGTCGAGATGCCCCGGTGCCGGGGTGCGCCGTCTGGTCGCGCCGCCCGGGGCGCTTGTGCCCGCGTGCGACGCCCCGCCCGCGCAGGCAGGAGCGCTCGTCCCATCTCTGCCCGCGGTGCCCGCCCATGCTGCGCCGCCCGCGTGCGACGTCTGCCCGTGCAGGGTCTTTTGCGGCGCCCTGCCCGCGCGCGTAGAGCTGCCTGCCCCGTCCCTGCCTGCGGTGCCCGGTGTCTGCGGGCTCGCAGCGCGGTTTCCCAGCGCCTTCGCATGCCTTCGGTACGCGGGGGGACTGCTATTTGGAGAGGAGCCGAGGAGGCGGAGCTGCGAGGGGTGCCCCGTGGAGGAGGTTGTCGGGGCCCGATGCGCAGGACGCCACGGTGAGCGTCTACCCGCGTAACGGGAGGAGCCCGCCGCCCCGAGTTCACGCTTTTCGCCCGCGGCCGTCCGCCACCCCGCGGCCACCTGTCGCCCTGCGCCCCCCCCCTGCAGTCGCCCGCCACCTCGTGCCCGCGTTCCGGGGCTTCCCGTCTCCGCGCGATCACCCGCCGCCCGTCTCCCCCGCGCGTCATCGCGCCAAAGTGTTTCACGTGAAACAATTCATTACCCTATCACTCATCATTTAGCATGCGATGACGAATGGGCAACATAAAACATAGAAGCATCGTGTTTTCTGCAAGAGGCCGAGGTAGCTGGCCTATAATGGGGCGCACCGATCAGCACGATTTAGGAGGCAGTTATGGCCAATAAGTTCGGAGTGTTCGTCTTTGGCGGCCTGGTGGGTGCCATCGCCGCGCTGCTGTGCGCGCCGCGTTCCGGCGAGGAGACCCGCGCCATGGTGGCCGACAAGGCCAACAGCGTCTGGGGCGAGGCCCAGGAGTGGGGCACCCAGGCAGGCGCCAACGCCCAGCAGGTCTACCAGCAGGCTGCTGCCAAGGGCCAGGAGGTCGTCGCCGACGTGACGGCCAAGGGCCAGGCCATTGCTAGCGACGTGGCCGAGAAGGGCCAGGCCATCGCCAATGAGGTCGCCACCAAGGGCCAGAGCGTCTACGAGGCTGCCAGCGCCAAGGTGCAGGAGGCCGCCGGCAACATGAAGCCCGTCTTCTCCGAGAAGAACGACGAGCTGCGCGAGAAGATCGACGCCGCGCGTCAGCGCATTGCCGCCCAGGTGGCCAAGAACGCCGAGGAGACCTCCGCTACCGTGGCCGCCGAGATCCCCGTGGCCGCCGAGAAGGCCGAGAGCGTCATCGACCAGGCTGCCGGTGCCGCGCAGGATACCGCCGCCCAGGTGGCCGATGTCGCCCAGGACGCCGCGCGCGACGCCCAGTAGCCACCATCTGCCTCGGGATGCTGCGGCATCCCCTTCCCGCATCGAGAGACGGCCGGGCATCCCCGCGAGGGAGCGCCCGGCCGTTCCTGCTTCTACGACCAAGCCAGAAGGAGCACTATGGCTGACCACCTGATCAGCACTAAAGAACTCACGGGCCTGCGCGTGCTGACTGCCAAGAAGAGCAAGAAGGATCCGGAGGCCACGCGCCGCCTGGGGAAGGTGCGCGCCTGCGTGTTCCATCCCAAGGAGAAGCGCTGCGTCGGTTTCCTGGTGAAGCGCCCGGACGCGGCGCTCATGTTCCATCGCAGGGACGTGTTCGTGGCCTATGACGGCTACGACTTCGTGGACGGGCGCATCGTGGTGCACGACGACCCGGCGGCTACCGACAAGGACGCCTGCAAGGCCCTGGGCATCAGCTGGGACGACTGCGTCCTGTGGGTGGGCCTGCCGGTGATGTGCCAGGATGGCACGGACTTCGGCCTGGTGGGCGATGTGGTGTTCGACGCCCAGACCGGTGCGGTGCGCACGCTGGAGGTCACGGCAGGCGCTGCCGCCAACACGCTGCTCGGCCGCCGTCAGGTGCCGGCCGACCTCATTCGCGGCTTCAAGCGCGGGATGGGCGCGGCGCTCAACGTGGCGGACACCGAGGAGGAGACCATCCGCGGCGCCATCCTGGTTGACGACGCCGTGAAGGGCCTGGCCGCGGAAGGCGGCCTGGCCGAGAAGGCAGGCGAGGCCACGGCCGTGGTGGCCGACAAGGCGCAGAGCGCCCTCGATGCCGCCAAGCCCATGGTGGGGGAGGCTGCCGCTGCTGCGGGGGCCGCCGTGAGCAAGGGCGCCTACGCCACCGGCCGCCAGATCAGCCGTGCGAAGGGCATGTTCGCCGGCTTCAAGGACGAGTACGACAAGGCGGCCGGAAAGGCCCCCGCCCCCGCCCTCGCAGACACCCCCGCTTCTGCCGAAAGCGCCGCCTCCGCCAATCTTGAAGATTGCCTTAATGATGATGTCGAATACGTGTATGTGGATGAAGACGGAAACGTCATCGGCGAAGATGAGCTGGAAGTCGTCTACGTCGACGAGGACGGAAACGTCATCGATCCTGCCGAGGTGGACGACCCCGACGCTCCGCCCGCATCGCGCGCGACGGCAGCGCGCCCATCCTCGAGCGCGGCTGAGGACGCGGCCCGCGCCGTAGGCTCGCACCTCAAGAAGGCCGGCGGCATGTTCGACGCGTTCAAGGAAGAATACGATAAGGCCCGCAAATGACCAAAGACACGCAATCTGATAAGCCCCAGCAGCACAAGCAGACCACCGTCCACGGGCATCCCATGGACTCGGCCAACATCTTCAAGTTCGCGGGGCTCATCGCGTTCTTCGCCGTCATGGTGATCATCGTGGTGCTTGTGTGGCCCTACATCGGTGAGCTGTTCGAGCCTGGCGGGCTCGAGCGCATGCTCCACGACATCCGCGAGGCCGGCGCCGTGGGCTTCCTGCTCGTGCTTGCCATCCAGTTCCTCCAGATAGTAGTAGCCTTCATCCCCGGCGAGGTGGTGCAGGTGGCTGCTGGCATGATCTACGGCCCGTGGGTGGGCGCGCTCATCATCTGGCTGGGCTGCGTCGTCTCCAGCGCGTTCATCTTCCTCCTGGTGAACAAGCTGGGCGCGCCGTTCGTGCGCGCCATGGTGCCCGAGAAGTACATGGGCAAGTTCGAGGCCTTCGAGCAATCCGGCAAGCTGACCACGGTAGTGTTCATCCTGTTTCTCATCCCCGGTATGCCCAAGGACGTGTTCACCTACCTGGTGCCGTTGACCTCGATGCCCCTTAAAACCTTCCTCATTGCGTCCAACGTGGCGCGCATCCCCGGCATCATCGTGTCCACGTATGCAGCCTCTGGCCTGGTGGAGGGTCGGATCGGCGAGAGCATCCTCATCTTCTTGGTTGCTGCCGCCATCGCCGTGGTGGCCATCGTCTTCTACGACCGCATCATGAAGGCGCTGGAGAAGCACACCTCCAAGAAGTAGAGCCAGTTTTTCGCTCTGCGGTGGCACTGATTGGCAGTTTGGTACGGTCCAGAGCGCCCGTGGGGCTTGTTTTGTGCCTTATCCGCGGCGAGTCGAAAACGCGACCTGGGGTTTTGCTGGCGTGGTGGCCTCTGAGGACATCCTGAACCGTACCAAACTGCCAATCAGTGCCATTCCAATCCCAAAAAGTGGCACTGGCGCCCATCGGCGGAAGCGCGTCGGTAGATTTTCCTTGATGGGCGGCGGCGGGCGTTTCGCTTTCGATACAATAGACGGGCTGAATGGCGCTGATGCACCCGACTGAGGGCGGCCGCGGCGCCGCATCCGAGAATCCTTGAAGGAGGATCACCATGCCCAAGATCACCCGTGATCAGGTTCGTGTCCCGGCCGACGTCATGCCGGACATGCGTGACACCTACGTCGAGAACTATATGAAGGCCACGCGTGGAACTGGCCGTCTCATGCTGTTTGCCTGCGACCAGAAGGTCGAGCACCTGAACAAGGACTTCTACGGCGAGGGCATCGACCTTGCCGACGCCGAGCCCGAGCACCTGTTCAAGATCGGTGACGAGGGCGTCTGCGGCGTGCTCGCCGGCCAGCGCGGCCTGGTCGCGCAGTACGCGAACGACTACCCGGAGATCAACTACCTTATCAAGATGAACTCCAAGACCAACCTGGTGGGCGTCAAGCAGGACGACCCCTACTCCCCGCAGCTGACCGACCTTGACGCGGTGCTGGCCATGCGCGACGCCGGCGTGAACATCGTGGGCCTGGGCTACACCATCTACCTGGGCAGCGAGTACGAGGCCACCATGATGTCCGAGGCGGGCGAGCTCATCGCGCAGGCCCACGCGAACGGCCTGCTCGTCGTGCTGTGGATCTACCCGCGCGGCAAGGCCGTCACCGCCGAGAAGGACCCCGACCTCATCGCCGGTGCTGCGGGCGTGGCCCTGTGTCTGGGCGCCGACTTCGTGAAGGTGAACCCGCCTAAGCCCGAAGACGGCCGTACTCCGGCCGAGGCCCTGAAGATCGCCGCGATGGCGGCTGGCCGCACTGGCCTGGTGTGCGCGGGTGGCTCGACGGTGGACGCCGAGACCTTCCTCACGCAGCTGCATGACCAGATCCACATCGGCGGCGCCTGCGGCAACGCCACGGGCCGTAACATTCATCAGCGCTCGCTCGATGAGGCGGTGCGCCTGACCAAGGCCATCAGCGCCATCACGCTGGCCGACTACTCCGTGGCCGACGCGCTGGCTGTGTTCAACGGCGAAAAGGACTTCTCCCTCGAGATGATCTAGCGCCCAAGGCTTGCGATGCGAAGGCGGCCGTCCCGAAACCGGGGCGGCCGTTTCTTTTTGTCAGAGGGGTGTTTCACGTGAAACGCTCGCTGGGCGAAGGCGAGCCGCGAGCGCGCCGGGGGGGGCGGGGGTGGCGAAGGCTGTCGGGAGGTGTCTTGGCTCCATCGGCGCGATTCCCGCAAGGGGTCGCGACGGGGGCTCGTGCTCTCTGGGAGGCGAAGAAAAGATGGCGCCCGGAGCGGGATCCCCGCACCCGCCTTCGGTGGGCGCTAGCCCCTCCCTCGCAAGCTCGGCCGGGCGAAGCGTTGAAAACGCGCTACCGGCGCGCTTCCGCCTCGTCGACCCGATTCCCGCGAGGGGTGCTGCGATAGGGGGTGCTTTGCTGTTTGCAGGGCTATCGAAAAGATGGTGCCCGGAGCGGGAGTCGAACCCGCACACCTTTCGGTAGCGGTTTTTGAGACCGCCGCGTCTGCCATTCCGCCATCCGGGCGCAGGACGGCAGTATACCGGAAACCGGATGCACCGTCGAGCGTCCTCCGATCCGATGGCTGAGCCTCGTCCGATGTCTCGCCGTCCTTGCTCTGCCGTCCTGCTTCTCGGCCGTGCCCCGCAGCCTGCTCGTATTCCGCTTGCACGGCGCCCTTGCGCGCGGATAGCGCGACGACTGGGCAACAATCGCGCGCTCATCCTTCTTGTTTTGGCCGGGCGCTCGATAATGGTGACCAGCTATAAGCTTGCGACGGTCGTGCTGCGATCGCGCCTTTGGGCGCTGGCGCGCGGTCGGATCTGCAGGAAATCGAGCGGAAGGATGTCCCATGGACGCACAGGTTTTCAACAAGGCCATCGATCAGTACATCGACGAGCATTGGGAGGAGATCGTCGACGACATAGCCCGCATGGTGGAGGTTCCCAGCTTCGAGGAGCTGGACGAGGCTGCCCCGGGCGCTCCCTTCGGCCCCGGCCCGCGCGCGGCGCTGTCGCAGATTCTCGCCATCGCCGACCGCATGGGCTTCGAGACCACCGACGTCGACGGCTATATGGGATTCGCCGACTTCAAGGGCGCGACCGATACGCAGGTGGGCATCATCGGCCACGTCGATGTGGTGCCGGCGGGCCCTGGCTGGCACTTCGACCCCTTCACCGTCACGCTCAAGGACGGCTACCTCATGGGCCGCGGAACGCTGGACGACAAGGGCCCGGTGGTGGTCACGCTGTGGGCGCTCAAGTTCTGGAAGGACCTGGGTGTCACGTTCCCCTACACCACGCGCTTCCTGTTCGGCGTGAACGAGGAGACGGGAATGGGTGACGTGCCCTATTACCGCGAGCGCTACGCTGATCCGGCGTTTCTGTTCACGCCCGATGCCGAGTTCCCCGTGTGTTACGGCGAGAAGGGCGGCTTCGACGCCACTATCACCAGCAAGCCCCTTGACGGCAGGGTGATCGTCGAACTGACGGGCGGCGCGGCCACTAACGCCGTGCCCGGAACCGCAAGCGCTCTCGTACGCGCGGACGCGGCGGAGCTGCCCGCTGCCGAGCGCATCACCGTCACGCCGGAGGGCGACGGGCTTGCGCGCATCGAGGCTGTGGGGAAGAGCGCCCACGCTGCCACGCCGGAGACCGGCGTCAACGCCATCGGGGTGCTTGTGGACTACCTGCTGGCGAATGGCCTGTGCAGCGCCGACGAGCGCGCCTTCCTGGAGTTCGATCAGAAGCTGCTCGGTCACACGGATGGCTCCGGCGTGGGGCTGGCCTGCTCGGACGAGTACTTCGGCCCGCTGACCGTCATCGGCGGCACCATCGCGCTTGAGGACGGACGCATCGTGCAGACCATGGACAGCCGCTGGCCCACGTCCACCACGCCCGAGGGCATCACGAAGGCCGTCACCTCGCTCACCGACCCCATCGGCGCCACCTTCGAGAACACGCTGCTGATGGATCCGTTCCTGGTGAAGCCGGAATCCCCGCAGATCCAGGCGCTGCTGGGTGCGTATCGCGAGGTCACGGGCGACGAGGAGCGTCAGCCCTTCACCATAGGCGGCGGCACCTACGCGCGCGAGTTCACGAGCGGCGCCAGCTTCGGTCCCGAGCGCACCTGGCAGAAGCAGCCCGACTGGGTAGGCGGCATGCACGGCCCCGACGAGGGCATCAGCGAAGAGGATCTGAAGACGGCCCTGAAGGTATACGCCCTGGCCCTCGACAAGCTGAACGCCATCAAACTGTAGCGGAGCCGAGCGCGGAAGCAGGAGGCGCAGCCCCGCGCCCGCAGATGCGGACAGCAGGCGGGGCGTGCGGCTCCCGGTGGGGCTGTGGGTAGACGTGTGTGAGGCTGCGGACGGCTGGCCTTCACCTTGGGCGCAGGCATGCGGACGGCGGGCGGGGCGTGCGAGCCGTTGGCCTTCGCCCAGGCGAGGGAGGCGTGCGCGGATGGGTGAGCCGCTTCCGCACGGCGCTAGCCGGCGCGCGGCTCCCCTGGGCGGGCCGCGCAGGCTCCCGGCGAGACTGCGGGCAGGCGTGCGATCTCGTGGACGGCCCACCTTCGCTCAGGCGGGGGCGTGCGGACAGCGGACGGCGGCGCGGCTCCCGGTAGGATCGCGGGCAGATGCGGGTGCGGGCAGGCAAGTCGTCCGCAAGGGGCTCTGGCTCGCAGGCAGACGCGGATGAGCGTCCGGACTGCGTGCTGCGACGTGCTGGCGCTGGAGCGTGCGGGTTGCGGACGGACGCGCGGGGGGGGGCGGATGCGGGCGCATGCCCCATTCGCTCGTCTCGCACGAGACGCATGGCGGGTCGCGCGAGCGGCTGTGCGTCTTGCGGCGCTCGCCCTGCGCGGCGGATGTCTGCTCGGGCGGGCGCTTGCCCAGGCGCCCTCTTCCCGTGGGCGAGTGTTTCACGTGAAACATTCGCCCACGCTTGCGTCGCAGGCGCTACGCCCGGATGCGTTGATTGTCGCTATCGGGGAAAACGCGGGGCCCGCGAAACTCGGCGGAGAATTCGCCGCTTCCGGCGGCAACCATGCGCGGGTGCTATATAATAGGGCGGAATAACTGGTTCGTTTCTCGAGTTTGGAGGCAATCGTGCTTAAAGCCATCATCGTTGATGACGAGGCGCCCGCGCGCTCCGAGCTGCGATTCCTCCTGAACGAAGTCGGCGGCGTGGATGTGGTGGCCGAGGCGGCGAGCGTGCGTGAGGCCATCGAGAAGCTCAAGGAGTATCCCTGCGACGTCATGTTCCTCGACGTGAACATGCCGGAGGCCACTGGCCTGCAGCTGGCCGAGGCCCTGCGTCACCTCAAGTTCCCGCCTGCGGTGGTGTTCGTCACTGCCTATAGCGAGCACGCGCTTGACGCGTTCAAGGTCAACGCCATCGACTACCTGGTGAAGCCGGTCGAGACCGAGCGCCTGGCCCAGGCCATCGCCCGCGTGCGCGAGCAGGTGGCCCTGCACCTGCAGGCGCAGAAGTCCGAGCGCATCCCGGTGGAGAAGGGCGGCAAGAAGATCCTCATCGGCATCGACAAGATCCGCTTCGTCATGGCGCGTGACGACTACGCCTACCTGCAGACCGATGCTGATCGCTACTTCAGCACGGTTAGCCTGGCTCAACTGGAGAAGCGCCTGGATGGTCATGGGTTCTTCCGCGTGCACCGCGGCTACCTTGTCAACCTGTCCATGGTGGAGGAGATCGAGTCCGTCTCCGGCGGCACGCTGCTGCTCACCCTCAACGGCGTGGAGGAGAAGATCCCCGTTTCTCGTCGACGCGTCTCTGCGCTCAAGAAGGCCCTCGGCCTCTAGCGCCTGCGCCGCTTGCCCTGCGCCGCCTGCGCCTGGCGGCCGCGTTGCACTGTTGGGCGGCCCGCGAGCCCCTGATCTTGCACGCCCGCGACTCTGTGTCCTGCGAGCCGCTAGCATGCTCGCAACCCTGTTCGCCGCCCCGCACGTCCGCCAGCCTGCTAGCCCGCAGGCTCGCGTGGCCGCAGGCTCGCAAGGCCCCATGGCCTGCAGGTCACACGTCCGCAGGCCACACGTCCGCAGGCTACGCGCCCGTACGCCTGCAAGCTGCATGTCTCGTATGTTCGCAGGTCGCGAGGCTCGTAGGCTCGCGTGGCCTGCAGGCCAGCAGGCGGCTTTTCAGCTAGCACAACCGCAGACATCCCAAAAGCGCCCGGTTCCGCCGGGCGTTTTTTCGCGCACAAATGTTTCACGTGAAACATGCGCACGAGGCTAACTTCTTCTCACGCCCTCGCTGGCGCTGTTTGTTCTATCTGTTATAGTATATCTATAACAATAACAAGCCGAAGGAGGGCCTATGAAAGCCAGGAGCGTTTCCGCTGAGCGTCCGGTGCCGATGCTGGAGGTGTGCGACTTCTCGAAGTCCTACGGCGAAAAGCTGGCCGTACGTGATGTATCGCTGTCTGTCATGCCGCGTCGCATCTACGGCTTCGTGGGGCCGAACGGCGCTGGCAAGACGACGCTCATCCGCTCGATAGTCGGCGCGCAGAGCTTCGATGCGGGCGATATCCGCATCGCCGGCCTGTCGGTTCGCAGCCATCCCGTCGAGTGCAAGTCCCTCACCGCCTACGTTCCCGATAACCCCGACGTTTACGGGTTCCTCACCGGCGCGCAGTACCTAGCCTATATGGCCGACATGTTCAACGTGGCGTCTGACGTGCGCGATCAGCGCATACGGTGTTACGGTGACCTGCTCGGGATGACCGATCGTCTGGGCGAGCTTGCCAGCGCGTACTCCCATGGCATGCGACAGAAGCTCGTGCTCATGGGCGCGCTCGTCCACGAGCCCAAGCTGCTGGTGCTCGACGAGCCGTTCGTCGGGCTTGACCCGCAGGCGTCCTACAACCTCAAGCAGATCATGGCAGAGCTCGTCGGCCGTGGCTCGGCCATCTTCTTCAGTAGCCACGTGCTGGAAGTGGTAGAGAAGCTGTGCGACGAGGTGGCCATTATTCGCGACGGCACCATCGTTCGCAGCGGCCCCACCGCCGAGGTGTGTGGCGAGGGGGGACTGGAAGAGGTGTTCCTCGATCTAGCGGGGAGCGCTGCCTCGGCTGTTGACCCGGCCCCTGCCGAGCATGCCCCTGCCGCCTCGCGTCCGCGCCGTACGGGTCGAGGGGGTGGCCGCCGTGCCTAAGCTGGGGGCGATGCTGCGGGTGCAGTTCCTGGGGATGTTCGGAATCAACCGCGTCATTCATGCGGGGAGCGGGGCCGACCGGATCCGGCTGGTGGCCCTCGCGGCGCTATTCGTGCTGATCGGCGCCTTCGTGGTAGCCTACGCGTACGGAATGGGGACCAGCCTGGTGGCGCTGGGCATAGGGGAGGCGGTTCCCGCTTTGGCGGTGGTGGCGGGCTCCCTCTCAGGCGCGCTCGTGACGTTCCTCAAGGCGAACGGCATTCTCTTCGGAGCGCGGGACTTCGACCTGACGGCCTCGCTGCCCGTTCCCCTGTGGCAGGTGGCCCTGTCGCGCCTGGCGGCGATCTACGGGATGAATCTGCTGTGGGCGTTTCTGCTGATGGCGCCGATGTACGCGGCTGCGCTCCCCGCGCTCGGCATCGGCGCGGGGAGCTGGGTTGCGGCTGTGGCGTCGGTTGCGCTCGCACCGCTCGCGCCTATGGCCGTGGCCGTCGCGGCGGCCTTTGGCTTGGCGGCCGCGTCCTCTCGGCTGCGCCATGGTCGTGTGATGGCGGGCGTCTTGGGCGTGGTCGCGGCCGCAGCGCTGGTGGTGGCCATGATGGTGCTATCCGGAGGCATGGGAGCAGATTCCGCAGGGTCGGACGGTGCCGGCGCCAGCGCCAGTGCGCTCTCTTTCGGTGTGGGAGACTCCGCGTCGAGCGAAGAGCGGGTCGCCCTCGGTCAGGCGGCGGCCGCGCTTTCCGGTGGGGCCTGTGCGCTCTGGCCGCCGGCCGCCTGGGCTGCCGCCGGCATCGCGCGCGCTGATGCAGGCGCATTCTCCCTGTTCGCCGCCGTGTCGCTGCTCATGGCCAGCGGAATCGTCGCGCTGCTCGGGCGCTTTCTGCTGCCCGTCAACTCGCTGCTGGCTGCTGGCGGCTCGGCCCGTCGCGCCGCAGCACCCGCCCTTCGCCGTCAGCCGGTTCTCCGCGCGCTCGTTCTCAAGGAACTGCGGGCGGTGGCTGGCACGCCCGTCTGGCTGATGAACGCGGCCATCGGCCCTGTGCTCGCGCTTATCGTGGGCGGAGCGTGCCTAGTGGCGGGGTCGGATGTCGCGGGGCTTATCGCATCGGGCGTTCACCTGCCCGGCGCCTCGCCGGCCGACCTGCAGCCGGTCATCGCCCCGCTCATCGGCGCCCTGGTCCCCTGGGTACTCGCGTTCTGCCTGGCCATGGCGGCAAGCAGCGCCTCGGCGCTTTCGCTGGAGGGCGAGGCTCGCTGGATCATGCAGACCATCCCGCAGTCGCCGGCGGTCATCATGGCGTCCAAGATGCTGGCGAACGTGGCGCTTGCCGTACCGGCGGGTCTGACGGCAGGCGCGCTGGCCGTCGCCGGCCTGCGCCTCGGCGCCCTCGAGGCCGTCACGTGCCTGGTCGTCCCTGCGGCGGTGGGGCTTTTCGTTGCCGCGTTGGGCGCGTTCCTCAACGGACGCATGCCGCGCTATGACTGGACGAGCGAGTACGAGATAGTGAAGCGCTCGGCTCCCGTGATGATCGTGCTTTTCTGCAGCATGGCCATGGTGGTTGTCGGAGCCGCGGCCAGCGTGGTCGTTCCTTCGCTGCTCATGCCCGCGCCGGGAGGCCTGCTGCCTGCGCTGGGCGCGCCTTCCGCTGTCGTGCAACTCCTCTGTTCCGCGCTGATGTGCCTTGCCGCCCTCCTCTTGGCTCGTCAGGCGATGAAGACCGATCTTCGCGACTAGATCACAGCTTTCTCCCACAGAGTACTTTGAAAACCTCAGTAATTGGTGAACGCAGAGAAAACGGTAATGAACGAAACGCTCTGTAATCTGGTCGTCATTCTCCTTTTACCAAGACGTGTATTTGCGTCATGAGCGTGTGCCGGTCATCTATTCCCTCTCAGGTGCATTCGTGGAGAAGTTATAGTCATATCCAAGTGCGCGGACGCAACAGGCAAGGTGCGTCTAGGCGTCGCTGTCACCGAGGTGGCACGAGGTGTCGAACGGCAAGCGCGCGAAGACCCAAGGTACGAGCAAGAGCGTGTTGGAGAGCGGCGTGGCCGCTCCAGGAGAAGAAGTGGTGGTGCAGCATGAGCGTGCTAAGTCGGTTGGCTGACGCCAGAAACACGGCGGAGGGCAAGGCCCTCTCCGTGATCATGGCGTCGCTGCTGGTTGTGTCGACGTTCAACGTTACGGCGTGGGCGTCAGACGCGGCACAGGAGACCTCTCAGGACGTGGTGACGGAGGTGAGCGACAAGAAGGCCCCCGAGCAGGAGCCTGCGCAGACCCCGGAGCCTGAAAAGAAGCCCGAGGCGAAGGCTCCCGAGGCTCAGCCCGCGCCCGAGGCGGAAAAGCCCGCGGTTGAGGCGCAGCCCGAGGCGGAAGCGCCCGTGGCCGAGACGTCTGGCGATAAGACCACGGCATCGTTGGAGAATCCTGCTCCGCGTCCCGAGGCAGAGCAGCCCGCGAAGGCGCCTGCCGCTCCTGCGGAGGATGAGGCGCCCAGCACCGCGACCCTCAAGCTGCAGGTGACCGGCGCCGAGATTGCCTACGACGGCAAGCCCGTTGCGGCGAATGCGCAGGAGCTGACCGTTCCGTCCGGCGAGGACGCGAAGTTCACGGTTGCGGCCGAGGAGGGCTTCCAGCTGTCCGGCCAGTCCGTGCAGCTGCTGAGCCCCGCTGGCGTCAAGTGCACGCTGGCCCCCAACGCCGCGGGCGAGTACGTCGTCGCCGCCGAGAAGGCGGAGACGGGCGCCACCATCGTCGTGACCGCCGATCCCGTGGCCCAGGAGCCCGAGGCCCCGGCCGAGGAGCCTGCGACCCCCGAGGTTGTGGACGAGCCGCAGGATCCCTACGCTGACCAGCCGTCTGCCTCGGTTGAGAGCACCCAGACTGCGTATTTCTATCTTCAGTATCCCGGTGCGGTGATTGAAGAGGGAAAACACGTGCCGGGTAACTGGCTGTATGCCGGGGAGGGCACGGCCTCTCTGCCTGCTGTCAGTAAGGGCGCGAAGCTGGAAGGAGACGTTGCCAGCCGCGTTAAAAAGGCGCCGACCTATTTCAATAACAAGACCATCACGATAGACAATGTTCGTTATAGCTATGATCCGGAGGGGACGAAGGAGAATTCTTTCCATATAGTGTGGGATAAGGCGCTCGTCTCGAACGGTGCCAACAATAGTCACCGATGGGACGGCGAGAACGGTACCGACGTGTCTTTGACGACGGAACCCTCCTGGCACATTGATGGCCATCTGGTTATCAATAGCGCTCAGAAGGTACAGGTTTCGTTTAACGTGCAGAATCCGGGTAGCTCCGTCTTTGAGCCCGTCGAGGGCGCAAGCGCCCTGTACAAGAAGGGTTCCGCTCTTTCGTCCGTCAGGATTCCTGCAGAGAACTCGGTTCCGTTGACCAAGGAAGAGGCCGGTGTCACGTATCGCTTCGACGGCTGGTATTTCGATCGGGAGTGCACTCAGAAGGTGGACTTTGCTGAGGGTACGGTTGACGCGAGTGTCGACTTCTACGGTCGGTATGTGGCAGAGGTGACGTATTCTTACCGTTCGAACAACGAGGAGTGGGGGAGCGTTTCTCTCAGTCAGGAGAGCATCCTCGCCAACTCTACTGCGTCTCTGAAGGGCTCTACGGCTACCGCTGAGGATCATTACGAGTTTGTCGGCTGGTTCAGCGACAAGCTTTTGACCACGCAGGTTTCGACTGAGCCTAGTTTTGTCCCGGCGCAGGCTGCTCCGTACGCGGGCGGTAGCTTCTGGGCTCAATTCGCTCCCTGCCAGGATGCCTTCTACGTGGTGAACTACGTAGAGGAGGGCACCAGCAATGTGCTGGCTGACCCCAAGCGGGTTGATGCGCGCGGGTTCGGCAAAACCTTCTTTGAAACGCCCGTCGAGATCAGCGGATATAAGCCAGCTAGTCCTGTGACGGTGAAGCCCGTGACGGCCGGCTACGGGCCTGAGGATGGCAATGAGATCACCTTCGAGTACGTGAAGGATCTCGGCCAGACGAAGGAGACCAAGTACACGGTTAAACACGTCGTGGCTGGCGAGGAGCGGGTGGCTGACACCAAGACCTATACGGGCACCACCTGGATCAATGATGAGCCAGCTATGGTTGATGTTGTGGAAGGATCCCTGGAGCCGAAGACCTACGTCGGCTATAAGTTTGTTGCGATCACAGGTGCGAATACTGCCGATGAACAGGTTAAGGATGGCAGTGTAGTCACCTTGACCTACGACAAGGACGATGCATCAGAGCACACCGTTTCTGCACAGGTGCGCTACTT
The DNA here is from genome assembly GCF_009911695.1 of Enterorhabdus sp. P55. Lineage (GTDB taxonomy): Bacteria > Actinomycetota > Coriobacteriia > Coriobacteriales > Eggerthellaceae > Enterorhabdus. The sequence continues at coordinate 17,193 of NZ_QWKK01000045.1, forward strand.
CTACGGCGAAACCCTTGAGGCTGCCAAAGCCAAGACGGTTCCCGACGCCGTTGACGGTGTGAAGGTGGCTGCTGGCTGGATTGGAGAGGATCTCACTGTCGAGGTTGAGCCCAATGTCACCGACAAGTTCGCTGGCTACCATTATGTCGAGACTGCGGCCTCGCTAGCCTACACCGTTCTTGCCGGGGCGGCGACCGACGAGGTCATTCACGAGGTCAACGTCTACTATGTGGCAAACAGCGATACGCCCTATAGGGTCGAGTACTACAAGCGTGGGCTTGGCGCCGCCGGCTATACGCTGCTTGAGGACGAAACTCTTTCTCTCTCAGGTACGACTGGTGAAGGCGTCAAGGCGCCTATCAAGGAGTTTCCCGGGTTCTATCTAAGTCTTGACGCGGAGGATATGAGCCTCTCGGGCAACATCGCCGCCGACGGCTCTTTAATCCTGAAGGTCTACTATGATCGCGAATCGTATATCCTGACCTACGATTATGGCACTGCTCCGGCTGGGGCTACCGCGCGACCGGCGGACCGGTGGGTGCAGTATGAAGACTTTGTGACGGTGGCTCCTGATGCCACTGCCCCCGGCTGGATATTCTCCGGCTGGAATCCTCAGGGCGAATTCACCATGCCGTCCAACGACGTAACCATCAAGGGCTCGTGGAAGGCGGACTTCTCGGGCATTGCGGTCGAGCCTTATGTGGGCGTCTATGACGGAAGCGTTCACTATCCGAGGATTGCCGGAACCATCGAGGGCGACAAGGTCGAATTCTCAGAAAATGTCCGCAATGTGACTGATGGAGCCAAGACGGTCTCGGTTACGGTTACTCGCGGCACCGAGACCTTCAAGGTTGATAGTTCGGTTACTATCACCCCGCGTCCGGTAGTCGTGTCCGCCAACGATGGTGCCAAGCTTTTCGGTGCCGACGACCCTGAGTTGACGGCCTCTGCCGATGGGTTGCTCGGCGACGATGCGATCGACTATACGGTGGCTCGTGAAGCCGGTGAAGACGTGGGTGAGTACGCCATTGTCGTTGCGGGCGAGGCTGTCCAGGGCAACTACTCCGTGACGTATGAGCAGGCCGTGTTCACCATCGTTCCTGCTGACGGCAACGTGGTGACGGTCGATAACATTGCCGGCGCCGAGGGCCTGACCAAGGTGTACGACGGTCTGCCGGCTGCCGTCGAGGCTGAGGCCGCTCGTCCGGGTTCCACCCTCCTCTATTCCGTGGATGGCGAGAATTTTACCGACGAGGCCCCTGAGTTCACTGATGCGGGTAGCTATGACGTGTACGTGATGGCCACCAACCCCAACTACGATGACACGCCGGTTGTCCGTGCGACTCTCACCGTCAACCCGGCTCCCGTCGTGGTGACCGCGGGTGACGCCGCTAAGGTTGCCGGCGAGGCTGATCCGACGTTTGCCGCTGAGGTGAGCGGGCTCGTCAACGGCGAGTCGGCTGACCTTATTAACTACACGATGACTCGCGAGGCCGGCGAGGACGCCGGTACGTACGCCGTCGTACCTACGGGCGCTGCCATCCAGGGCAACTACGAGGTGACCTACGTGCCGGGCACACTCACCATCTCGGCCGCCCCGGTGGTGCCGCCGGTGCCGACCGATCCCACGACGCCGACCGACCCGACGACGCCGACTGATCCGACGGCGCCCGTCACGCCGCCGACCGGCCCGACGGTGCCCACCACCCCGACTACCCCCACCACGCCCACCACGCCGACGCCGGCCCCGGCCCCGGTGCCGGCCGCTCCGGCCCCCGCAGCCCCCGCTGCCGCCGGTCCGGCTCCGGCCGCT
>NZ_QWKK01000046.1 GCF_009911695.1 Enterorhabdus sp. P55
GCGCGAGTGCTACGGGCGGGCGGCTCGGCCAGCCCGGGGCACGCGGGTGGGCAGCCTGGCGGTACGCGGGCGCGCTGGGCACGTGGACGTTGCGGGCGCGCGAGCGCTACGGGCGGACGGCTCGGCCGACCCAGCGGCACGCGGGTGCGCTGGGCACGCGGGCGTGCGGGTGGGCAGTCTGCCTCCCCTCCCGCCCAATTTGCCCGTACGACCCAGATACCCCCCAGCGCGTCTGACTCCCCGCAGACGCCCTCCGGGCGCATGCCCAGCCACCCCCGACACACCCCAGCGCGCACCCGGCTCCCCGACGCGCACTCAGCTTCCCAGAGAGTACCCCCCCCCGAGGGGGGGGTGCGTCCGACTCCCCAGCGCACACCCACCCCTCGAAGCGAGCCCGGCTCCCTGGCGCGCGCCTGGCGAGCGCCCAACCCCCGGTGCGTCTGGCTCCCAGCAGACGCCCTCCGGACGCATGCCCTGCCATCCCCGGCGCGCACCCGGCTTCCCGGCGAGTACCCCGGGGGTGCGTCTGGCTCCCAGCAGACGCCTTCCGGGCGCACGCCCAGCCACCCCCGGCGCGCACCCGGCCCAGCGCGCGCCCACCCATCGAAGCGCACCTGGCTCCCTGGCGCGCACCTGGCGAGCACCCGCCCCACGACTTTCTGGCCATTCTCGTCACGGTTTACGCAGCCTGGGGCCTTCAGGAACGCGATTCTGGCCATTTTTGCCATGCTTTACGTCGAAACAAGCCTTCGCCATGCGTAAACCATAGGCAAATTGGCCAGGAAGTCGCGCTAAGCACGCTCCTCGTCGATGAAGCGGATGAGATCCTCACGCGAAGTGACGCCGAGCTTGCGATAGATGCTCTTCACGTGGGTGCGAACTGTACTCTCGGATATGACGAGGGTCTTGGCGATGAACGCCACGCTGTGACCGCGGCCCAGGTAGCCGAGGATCTCGCCCTCCCGCGGCGAGAGCCCCGCCTCCCGAGCGGCGCGCTCGCAGCGCTCGGCCAAGGCGGTAGTCGCGTCCGGGGCGCTGGCGCGCTCGCCGCTGCGCCAGCCGGCCGTCAGGCCTGCCGCCAGCAGAAACGCGAAGTACAGCGTGCTCACCACCAGCAGGGCCGGCCCGCCGTTGTGAGCCTGGAAGGGCGCCGTGGTGCCGCTGAAGATGCCCAGCAGCGACACCGCCGCGTAGCCCGCCACCGCGAGCCCGTAGATGAGCGCCGGCGGGAACTCGCGCGCGTGGGCCATGGCGCACAGGCCCGCCAGGGCCAAGATGCCCACCAGCGCGAAGAACACGTAGGTGAGCCACGCGGCGAACCACAAAGGCGGCGTGGCCTCGGGGAAGCTGTTGAGCACGATGAGCACGAGGGCGAAGGAGGGCAGGATCAGCTGGTGGAAGAAGGGCAGGAGCGGCCGGCGCGTGCGGGCCATGCACAGGGGCACCGCGATGAGGGCCGCCAGCACCCCGCCCACCGTCTCCATGTAGACCATGTCGAACATCATGAACTTGCGCACGCCGGTGATGTAGCCCAGCACGAGCAGCCCCGCCAGGGGCACCGCCACCACCGCCACCATGCGCCGCACGAGGGCCGGGAACGACTCGCCGTCGCGTCGGCGCACGATGAGCGCCTCCTCCGCGGCCCCGCCCTCCGCCTCCTCCGCGGCTGCGGCGTCGGCGGCCAACGCAGCCCCCTCCCCCGTCAGGTCCGCCTCGAGGCGCCCGGCCAAGGCCCGGGCGCAGGGCACGGCGACGCCGGCCGCGAGCAGCAGCGCGAACACGCCCGCGCCCACGGCGGCGGGCACCGTGGATACGAGCAGCTCGATCACCGAGCCGCCGCCCACGGTGAGCGCCAGGCACAGCAGCGCCGTGCGCAGGCCCAGGCACGACAGCAGCGCGCCCCAGGCCACGCAGAGCTCCGCAGCCCCCAGGGCCACGGCGGCGCCGGCCAGGATAGCCGCCGGCCCCGCGCCCCACCCCAAAACCAGCTGGGCGGCGAACAGCCCGTAGCCGCCGACGTAGAGCAGGCTGCCGCCCACGACGGCAGGCGCCCCGAGAAAGACAGCCCCGCCCCGACGCGACGACGCCAGCGCGAGCGCCACGCCAGCCAGGGCTGCAGAGACCAGCATCGATTGAACGAAGGGGCCCATGAGCTCCTCGGCCGCCGCAAAGCCGTCTTGGAACAGCGTCAGGTTGGGAGAGTACAGTGGCAGCGTGGCGAAGAACGCCGCGAAGAACAGCAAGTCGGGCCTCAGGCCCCTCGGCGCATCCATGGCATCCCCTCCCTGACACCGCTTTTTCCTCGTGCCAGTATAAGCGCCCCGACGCCCCGGCGCGCTGGAGAAGTCAACCCAAGGCACCATATCTGACCTGGAACTTCATCCATATACCCCATTTCCGCGAGGGGGTTTGGCGCCTTTACCGCATTCCTGCGATTACGCGGGGCACGCCGCCGAGGGCATCATGAGGGGCCGAGGAGGCGTCCGGCGGCCGGCCCCATGCCAAGGCCGCACGCGCCTCGCAGGAACAAGGAAAAGGAGAGGAAGGGACTGAGATGGGCAACGAAGAGAAAACCGCGCAGGAGGGCCTGTCCCGCCGCGCGTTCCTCGGGCTGGGCGCCACCGCGGCCGCCCTGGCCGCCGGAGCGGGGCTGGCCGGCTGCGCCCCGAAGGCGCGCTTCATCGAGGGCAACTCGATGACCTACGGCGAGGCCAACCGCACCGGCGCGGCGTCCGACGTGCACAACGTCACCGACACGAGCTGGATGAACCCGCCGGAGGAGGTGACCAGCTTCGCCAAGGAGATCGACTGCGATGTGGTGGTGGCCGGCCTCGGCTTCGCCGGCACGGCCGCCAGCCGCGAGCTGGCCGAGCAGGGCAAGAAGGTCGTCGTCATCGAGAAGCAGCCGGAGGACACCTACGCGGCCACCGGCAACGAGTTCGCCTCGCTCAACGCCGCCATCCTCAAGGAGCGCGGCGTGCCGGCCATCGACCCGGTGGAGTTCTACCAGAACTTCATGAAGATCACGTCCAACATGCCCAACCCCGCGCTCGTGATGAAGTTCGCCCAGAACTCCGAGGCCAACTCCAACTGGTACCTGGAGCCGCTGACCGCCGCCGACTACGAGACCATGACCACGGCGTTCTTCCCGCCCACCGAGCATCAGATGAGCGAGCTGTCGGGCATCAAGTTCTGGCCGAGCGTGTGCAGCTTCTACGGCGAGTGCAACCAGACCAAGATCGTCGGCATGAACCACGACATCGCCAAGCAGCACGGCGCGGAGTTCCTCTTCGGCACCTCGGCCGAGTACGTCATCATGGAGGACGGCGCAGTGGCCGGCATCGTGGCCAAGGACGCCGACGGCTACATAAAGGTGAACTGCCGCGCGGTGGTCATCACCTGCGGCGGCATGGGCGGCAACCCCAACATGATGGCCTACTTCATGCCGGACATGGCCCAGGCCCTGGTGGAGGGCGAGAGCCTTTCCTCCATGTCGGCCAACGACGGCCGCGGCGTGCAGATGGCCTACTGGGCCGGCGCGCACCTGGAGACCACGCCCGTCGCCGGCATGAACATGAAGGGGCTCTCCGTCCCCGGCAAGATGAACTGCCTGCCCCAGGCCGTGTGGGTGGACGAGCACGGCAAGCGCTTCTGCAACGAGTACTACCCCACTTCCGAGCAGCGCGGCTACCAGACCACCTTCATGAGCCGCAAGACGAAGTTCGCCGTGGTGGACAACAACTTCACCACCTACCGCCAGTACACCCTGCCCCAGCATGCCGGCTTCACGGCCACCGAGGCCAACATCCAGTCGCTGCGCGAGGCGCTCGACACCGCCTACGCCAAGTTCAACGGCACCTACGTGGAGCCGGAGAAGACCGAGGGCGAAGGCGGGCCGGGAGGGCCGGGCGGCCCTATGACCTCCGTCGAGTGGATCGCCGACGACACCCTTGAGGGCCTGGCCGCCCAGATGGGCCTGGAGGGCGACGAGGCCGCGGCGTTCCTGGCCCAGATGGAGCGCTGGAACGGCTACTGCGACGCCGGCGTGGACGCCGAGTTCGGCCGCGACCCGCAGGTGCTCTTCCCCGTCAAGGACGGCCCCTTCTACGCCTGCACCTTCGATCCGGAGCTGGGCGAGACCATGGTCACCATGGGCGGCATCATCACCGACGGCGAGCAGAATGCCGTGGACGCCAACTATGAGCCCATCCCCGGCCTCTACGTGTCCGGCAACGACTGCGGCCGCCGCTTCGGCACCGAGTACGTCACGCCCATCCCCGGTGTGTCCATCGCCTTCGCCATGGTGCTCGGCCGCGAGTGCGGCAAGTCCGTCGCCGAGTTCCTCGGCTAGCCGCCAGCCACGACAACCCCTGAGAAAGGAGGAGCGATGAGCGAAGAGAACGAGGCCGCCACGGCGGCCCCCGCCGCCAAGAAGCCGCGCAAGCGCGGTCCTGTCATCGCCGCCGTCGTGGTCGCTGTGGCGATCATCGCCGGCGCGGGACTGTGGGTGTGGCATGAGCAGCCGAGCTTCTGCGCGGCCATCTGCCACGTGCCCATGGATCCCTACCTGGAGACCTACGACGAGCAAGCCGATGCGCCCGGCACCGACAAGTGGATGAACGAGGTGTCCAACACCAACGCCATGCTGGCCGTCACCCACCGCGTGGAGGGCAAGACCTGCATGGACTGCCATGTGCCCACCCTGGCCGAGCAGGTCTCCGAGCTGGGCAGCTGGGTGAGCGGCGACTACGTCTACCCGCTGGTGGAGGCCGATCTCAACCAGCTGACCGAGGCCTCCGGCATGGACGCCGATGAGTTCTGCCTCAAGAGCGGCTGCCATGTGACGGCCGACGGCGAGGCGCTCACCACGCGCGCCCAGCTGACCGAGGCCACAGCCGACCTAGCCTTCAACCCCCACGTGGCCCAGCACGGCGAGCGCGCCTGCAGCGACTGCCACAAGGGGCACCGCGCCTCGGTGATGGTGTGCGCCGACTGCCATAACGAGGCGGCGCTGCCCGACGGCTGGATCACCCCCGATGAGCAGGATCAGCTGATCATCCGCTAGCCCCGCACCCCTCGCTGCCGCGACCTTCCCGCGGCCTAGGCCGGCCCGCCATCCCTCCCGGCGGGCCGGCTCGTCTTTTGCGAGCGGCGCGAGGGCGCCTGCCCCATCGCCCCCGCTGCCCGAACCGCCCCCGCGCTCCGGCCGCTGGCCCCGGAGCGGCCGTTACGCCCCACCAAGGGGTGCGACTGTAGAGCAAACGTCACCCGAGGGCGCCTTCGTTGGGTTAGAATAGCCCCCTGAGACGTTCGGGCGCGCAAGGCATCGCGGGGAGCGCGCCGACCTGCGAGAGGAGATTCGCCCCATGGCATTCGAGATCGTCACCGACTCCAGCTCCAACCTCATCGAGGACCTGATCGACGAGTTCGGGCTGCACATCCTTCCCCTGTCGTTCATGGTGGACGGCGAGCAGTACCACAGCTACCTCAAGGGCGAGCACACCGACCTGGCCCAGTTCTACGCCATGATGCGCGAGGGCAAGGTCATCACCACCTCGCTGCCCAACATGGCCGAGTCCGAGGAGCTGCTGCGCGGGCTGCTGACCGCAGGCAAGGACGTGCTCTACATCGGGTTCTCGAGCGGCCTTTCCGGCACCTTCCAGGAGATCGACCTGCTCCTCGGCCAGCTGGCCCAGGAGTTCCCCGAGCGCACGGTGCTCACCGTGGACACGCTGGCCGCGTCCGGCGGCGAGGGGCTGCTCGTGTGGTACGCCGCCACCCTGGCCCGCGATGGCGCCTCCATCGAGGAGGTGCACCGCTGGCTGGAGGACAACAAGCTCAAGCTGGCCCACTGGTTCACCGTGGACGACCTCATGTTCCTGTTCCGCGGCGGACGCGTGTCCAAGACGAGCGCCTGGGCAGGCACCCTGCTCAACATCAAGCCAGTCATGCACGTGGACGACGAGGGGCACCTCATCCCGCTCGAGAAAGTACGCGGCCGCAAGAAGTCGCTCAGGGCGCTCGTGGACCACATGGAGGCCACGGCCGACGCGCCTGTGGCCGAGCAGACGGTGTTCATCACCCACGGCGACTGCCGGGAGGACGCCGAGTACGTGGCTGACCTCGTGCGGGAGCGCTTCGGCGTCACCGACATCGTCATCAACTACGTGGACCCGGTCATCGGCGCGCATTCCGGCCCGGGCACCATGGCCCTGTTCTTCCTGGCCGATCACCGCTAGGCCCTCTCGCCCCCAGCTCGGTTGCCCCTGCGGCCCGGCCTTGCGCCCTCGGCGACATCTGCCAGCAGCGCAAAGCCAGGCCGCAGCGTGTCTGCGAGCAGAAAAGGCCGCATCTCCCGCCTCGCGGGCGCCCCGATGGCGTACCATGTCCCCATGAGCAAGCACGCCGGCATACCGGGCCTGGAGGCCCTGCTTCCCCCCTGGGAGGGGCCGGCCATCCTGCTCGTCGACCTCGACGCGTTCTTCGCCTCCGTCGAGCAGCTCGACCACCCCGGCTGGCGCGGCAAGCCCGTCATCGTGGGCGGTGACGCCGACAAGCACGGCGTCGTTTCCACCTGCTCCTACGAGGCGCGCGCGTTCGGCGTGCGCAGCGCCATGCCCGCCTCGATGGCACAGCGGCTCTGCCCCGATGCCATCTGGACCCACGGCCACCACGACCGCTACCGGCAGATGTCGTCGGCCATCATGGGCATCCTGCGTGACGAGACGCCCCACGTCCAGCAGGTCTCCATCGACGAGGCCTTCGTGGACGTCTCCCCCACCCGCGTCAACGCCGAGCACCCTGTGCTGGTGGCGCGCCGCATCCAGGCGCGCGTGGAGGAGCTGGGCGTTACGTGCTCCATCGGCGTCGGCACCACCAAGTCGGTGGCCAAGATCGCCTCGGACATGGACAAGCCGCGCGGCCTCACCGTGTGCTACCCCGGCGGCGAGGCGGCCTTCTTGGGGCCGCTGCCCGTGCGCGACCTGAGCGGCGTGGGACCGGCAGCTGAGGCGGCGCTCACCGCGCGCGGCGTGCGCACCCTGGGGGAGATGGCCGCCGCCGACGAGGCGCTCCTGCGGCGGGTGTTCGGAAAGAACGCCGCCATGATGCGCGCCCGCGCCGCCGGGGCCGACGAGTCGCCGGTGGAGGTGGACGACGAGGTGAAGTCGGTCTCCAACGAGATGACCTTCGCCCGCGACCTCACCGAGCGCGCCGACATCGAGGCGGCACTGGCCACCATGGGCGCCAAGGTGGGCCGCCGCCTGCGCCGCAAGGGACTCGCCGGCCGCACGCTCTCCATCCGCATCCGCTACGACGACCGCACCACGCGCTCCGTCCAGCGTCGGCTCGCGCACCCCACCGACGACGAGCTGGCCTATACGCCGCTGCTCTACGAGATGCTCGACGAGGTGTGGCGCCCCGGTATCAAGGTGCGCCTGCTCGGCGTGGGCATGGCCGGCTTCAAGCCGGAGGACGTGGTGCAGGAGGCGCTCTTCACCGACGAGGAGCTCGACGCGCGCGAGGGCGGCGACGAGGCCGGACGCGCCAAGCGTCCCGCGCTCAAGGACGAGGCGCGCCGGCGCGGCCTCCTGGCCGCCACCGATGCGCTCAAGGACAAGTTCGGCGAGGGCGCCGTGCGCTTCGGCCACGAGCTGCGCAACGAGTCCAACACCACCGGCTCGTCCACGAAGAACCCCGCCGACTACAAGTAGGCGCGACGGGCAACGGGCCGCACGGCGCACGCATCGCGCGACGCCAGGGTGCCCAACGGGGGGATGCGCCGCGACGCCACTGCCAGCTTTCACGCTCTTTTTGGCACAGATTGGCGTTTTGGTACGGTCAGAGGACGCGAGACTCGCGAATAAGTTACCCATGAGCAACCGTGACCTGGCATAACGCGCTCTGCTTGACAGGGGCAGATGCAAAAACCAGCGTGAAGCGGCTCACCCACCGTACCAAAACGCCGATTACTGCCATCTTCGCGACGAAAAGTGGCTGCGGCACCGCTGCGCTAGCCCGCGAGCGCGCCTGCGGCGACGATCATGGCCAGCACGATGCCCACGACCGACTCGCCGCCCATGAGGCCCGAGGCGATGATGAGCCCCCGGTCGACCGCGTCCGCCTCGGCCCGGGTGCGCTCCTCGGGCGACAGGCCGCGGCGGCGCCAGGCACCCACCCGGTCGTAGGCCACCTTCGCCAGGGCGCCGAGAAAGCCGGTCAGCGACAGGTAGAACGGCAGGTAGACGCCGAGCCCCAGCATCATGGCGGGGAACCCGACCAGGTAGAGCGCGAAGCCCGCGGCCAGGCCCACGGCGAAGGCGGGCCCATGCGGCACGCCGCCCACCATGGTGGCCACCACCGAGGCCTGGGCCGCCACGAACTCGTGGCCCGGCCCGAAGGCGTCGGGGCCATAGCCGGCCAGAAGCGCCCCCATGGCGCCCACCGCCACGAGCGCGCCCACCACGCCGCCGATGGCCTGGCCCACCCACTGAGCGCGGGGGCTGGTGCCGAGCACCTGGCCAGCCTTGAAGTCGTTCATCACGTCACCGGCCAGCCCTGCGGCCACGGCCACGAGGGCCGCGATGAAGAACAGCTGCACCGTGGCCACCTCGGCGAAGGCCGCCACCAGCAGCATGACGATGAGCCCGAATATCTCAAGCGGATCGATGCCCGTCTGGCCCACCGACTGGGCCGCCATGGCCGCCGCCACGAACGCGAGAAGCACCACGGCCACGGCCGGCCCTGCTGGCAGCCCGAGTCCCAGCGCCGCCACAAGGCCGATGCCGGCGGCCGCGAGCACCCCGAGCCCTGCTGCGCGCCGGCGCCCAGAACTGGCAGCGCGCCCCGCCGCGCCCGCGGCCGTAGGGCCCCTGAGCCCCTCCGCATCCCGGCGAGCCGCCAGGGCGCGGCGCAGGCCGCCCACGCCGCGCGGCAGCACGTCCTTGACGATGACCGCCACGCCGCTGCCCATCATGAGCCCCATGCCCAAGCTCGACACGATGCCCTGGGCCGTGGCCACGTCGCACAGACCGAGGGCCGGGGCGCCCACGATGATGCCGAAGTTGGCGATCACCGCGCCGACGAACCACACGACCACCGCCGCGGTGCCCACCAAAAAGCCCACCGCCAGCGACAGCGGCGAGTTGTAGATGCCGAAGGTCACGCCGGGGATGGGCAGCGTCGCCAGCATCGAGGGGATGACCCCCAGTCCGTCGCGCAGAAGCGCGTAGAGGCCCGCCGCGCCCATGGCGCCAAAGAGCCGCCGCCCCGTGGCGCCCCCGGCATCGCCGGCCTTGAGCGTCTGGGCCGCCGCCTGGCCGATGGGGAACTCGAGGGCCGCCTCCTCGACGAAGTGGCGGCGCAGCAGCACCGAGCCGATGAGGCCGAGCGCCACGCCCCCGAGCGCGATGAGGGCCAGATCCGCCAGGGATACGTCGTCCGCCAGCCCGAGCATCCACGCGCCGGGGATGGTGAAGGCCAGGCCGCCGGCCACCATGGCGCCCGAGGACATGACGGTGTGGGTGACGTTCGCCTCGTTGAGCGAGGCCCTTCCCCGACTAAGCGCGCGCAGGAAGAACAGCGATACGATGGCCGCGAAGATGATGGGCCAGGGAAGCGCGCCCATGCGCAGGGCGACGTAGACGGACGACGCGGTGATGACGACGCAGCCGACGCAGCCGACGACGACGCCCCGCAGGGTCAGCTGACCCTTGAGGTCTCTCATGGTTATCTCCGTTCCGTATATCCGCTCCCCCTCCGTCGGGGAGTCGGGTTACCTCGCAGACGTCGCCCATTATAGGACGCAGCACGCCCTCCCCGCGGCGCGCAGGCGCCAGATGTGGGAAAATCGGGTGACGAACGCGCCGGCAAGGCGGCGCACGCGGAAAGGACAGAACAGTGGCAGGCACCCTCTTGGCAGTGGACATCGGCAACGCCGTCGTGCAGGTCGGGCTCGCCCGAGACGGGCGCCTGCTCGCCCGCTGGGAGCTGGCGAGCACCCCGGCGGCCACCGAGGACGAGGCGCTCCTCGCGCTCGACGGCTTCCTGCGAGCGGCGCGCGAGGGGCTGGCCGCGCCGCTCGGCGACGCGCGGCCGGATGAGGTGGCCCGCGCCGCCGCCGAGCGCCCTGCTGATGCGGCCCTCGCCTCGGTAGTGCCCGCCCTCACCGGCTCCTGGGCCGGCGCCGCCCGCCGGCTCACCGGACAGCGCCCCCTCGTGGTGGGGCCGGGCGTCAAGACGGGCCTGCGCATGGGCTACAAGGACCCAGGCGAGGTCGGCGCCGATCGCATCGCCGACCTCGTGGCCGCGCGCGAGACCTACGGCGCGCCGCTCATCGTCGTCGACCTGGGCGTCGCCACCACCGTCGAGGTCGTCGACGAGGAGGGCGCCTTCGCCGGCGGCCTCATCATGCCGGGCCTGGGCCTCGGCGCCCGCGCACTCGCCGCTGAGGCGGCGCGCCTGCCCGAGGTGGAGGTGCGCGCGCCGGAGGCCCTCGTGGGCCGCAGCACCGCTGAGGCCATGCGCGCCGGCATCGTCTGGGGCGAGGCGGCGCGCCTCGACGGGCTCGCCGCGCTGATCGCCGAGTCGCTCGGCTGCGAGCCGGCCCTCGTGCTCTCCGGGAAGGACGCCGGCCTCATCGCCGGGCTCTTGCGTCACGAGGCAGCGGTGGACGAGACCCTCGCCCTGCGCGGCCTCGTGCGCCTCCACGCCCTCAACCGCAAGCCCCGCTAGCGTCCCGGCACCCAGGCCGACGACCCGCGCGGCACCTGCCGAGCGGCGCTCCGCCACCCCGCCGACCCCCGCACCACTAGACACGCAAAGCGGCCCCGGCACGAGGCCGGGGCCGCCAGGCAAGCACGATCGAGGCTGGGACGCTAGTTGAACTTGAACAGCTTCTGCGCGATGTGGTAGCCGCCCAGGCCGACGCGCCGGCCCAGGTCGGTGGGAAGGTTCGTTCCCACGTTGAGCGCGTTCGAGCGAATGCGACGGTAGAGCGACAGGTCGGCCGCCTTCAGGTAGGCCCAGATGTCGGCCAGCTTCTGCTCGTCTTCGGGGGTGTTGCGCATGCGCAGGAACACCGAGCAGATGCACATCATCATGGACAGGTAGTTCTGCAGGTAGTGGCGCAGGCGCTTCTCCTCGATGGCCATGACGTCCACCGCGTCGATCATCTGGCGCGTCACGCGCAGCTGCTGGTCCACGCGGCCCATCATCACCGTCTCGTTGACCGACTGGTCCTCGCGGCCGATGAAGTAGCGGTACATGTCCTCGTCGAAGTAGCGCATGGTCTGCACGTGCGGCAGCGGCTCGTAGACGAAGATGTTGTCCACGTAGAAGCAGTGGCGCGGCAGCTCCAGGCCCATGTCGCGCAGAAGCTCGGTGCGGTAGATGACCGAGTGCATGAGCAGGTACTGGCTCGGCCCGAAGCGCCCCACGTCGCCCCAGCCGAACTCGCGGCCCTCGGGGAAGACGTTCTTATAGTGCATGATGGTGCGGGCGCCCTCGTGCACCTTCTCGTAGACATAGTTGGCGATGACCAGGTCGGTGGGCTCCTTGAGCTCGGCTTGGCGGCGCAGGTAGCGCATGATGGGCTCCATGGCGGCGGCGTCGAGCCAGTCGTCAGAGTCGACCACCTTGAAGTAGCGCCCGCGCGCAGCGGCCAGGCCCGCGTTCACGGCCGCGCCATGGCCGCCGTTCTCCTGGTGGATGGCGCGCACCTTGCCCGGATGCTCGCGCTCCCACTGGTCGGCCTTGGCCGGCGTGTCGTCTTTCAAAGAGCCGTCGTCGACGATGATGACCTCCACGTCATCGCCAAGCACGACGAGCGACTCGATGCACTTGTCCATGTACTCCGCGGAGTTGTAGCAGGGAACGGCGAAGCTGACGGTCTTCATGGCGCCCTACTCCGCCTCGTGCGCGCCCTCGCCGGCCTCGGCGATGAGCTTGTCGGACAGGTCAAGCGCAAGATCGACGATGTTGTCCATGTTGTAGTAGCGGTACTCGGCCAAGCGGCCCAGCGGGTAGAAGTTGGGCAGCGACTCGGTGAGCTTGCGGTAGCGCTGGTAGTGAGCGTGGTTCTCCGGGTTGATGATGGCGTAGTAAGGCGTCTGCTCCGCCGGGTTCTCGTAGGCCCGCGAGTACTCCTTCATGATGGTGGTCTTGTCGGACTTCTGGCAGGTCAGGTGCTTGAACTCCGTGATGCGCGTGTAGTCCTCGGTCACCGTGTAGTTCACCGTGCCGCAGGGCAGCTTGTACTCCTGGTCGTAGGTCTCGTAGACGAAGTCGAGGCTACGGTAGGGCAGGCGGCCGAAGCGGGCCAGGAACAGCTCGTCAAGCGGGCCGGTGTAGATGATGGGCCCGTCGAAGCGACGGCCATGCAGCTTGATGGCGGAAAGCGGCGCGTCCTCGGAATCGTCCTCGAACTCCAGCTCGAACACGGACTCGGCCTCGGTGTTCAGGCACACCTCGATGCCGGGGAAGTCGAGCAGGTTCTCGAAGAGCACCGTGTAGCCGTCCTGCGGCATGCCCTGGTAGGTGTCCTGGAAGTAGCGGTCATCGCGCGAGATGAACACGGGCACGCGGGCGGTCACCGACGGATCGACCTCCTCCGGCGTGAGCCCCCACTGCTTCTGCGTGTAGTAGAGGAAGACGTTCTTGTACACGAAGTCGGCGATTTCCGCCAGCTCCGGGTCGTCCTGCTCGCGCAGGGCGTTGATGGTCACCTTGCGCTCGTCGCCGAAGGTGTCCACAAGCTTCTCGATGAGGTGCGCGGCGCGCTCCTCCCCGAAGGCGATCTCCATGGAGTTCTTGTTGAACGGCACGGGCAGGTAGGTGCCGTACCAGTCGGCCAGCACGTGGTGCTGGTAGCCCAGCCAGCCGCTGAACCGACGCAGGTAGTTGAACGCGCGCTGGGAGTTGGTGTGGAAGATGTGCGGGCCGTAGCGGTGCACGAGGATGCCCGCCTCGTCCTTCTCGTCGTACATGTTGCCGCCGATGTGAGGGCGCTTCTCTATGATGAGCACGCGCATGCCGGCTCGCTCGGCCAGCTGACGGGCGGTGACGGAGCCGGCAAAGCCGCTGCCCACCACCACGGCGTCGAAGTCGTTGATGTCAATGTCCTTGAAGGCAGAGTACTGCACTCCCATGGCGTTCAGGTCCTCTCTCGTGGGCGTCCCGCGCGGCGGGCGCCATGCGCTTGCAGGGCGAAACTTCCCCTATTCTACCGGCAACAGGCGCCAACCTGGCTAAACCCCAGGCAAACCATACAAACCGCCGAATACGCACGCCCGCGCGCATCGTCGCCCGCTACACTGAGGGAAGCTGACCCCTGAGAAAGGAACTGCCCATGACGTTTCTGGAGTCCATGATCGAGCGCGCCCAGGCCGACCGCAAGGTCATCGTGCTGCCCGAGGGCGACGACGCGCGCACCCTCGAGGCCGCGCAGGAGATCCTCGCTCGCGATGTGGCCGACCTCATCATCCTCGGCGACGCCAAGGCCATCGCCGCATCCGGCTTCGACCTGGCCGGTGCCCAGGTCATCGACCCGCGCTCCTCTGAGCTGCGCGAGCCCTTGGCCGCCGAGCTCGTGGAGCTGCGCCGCGCCAAGGGCATGACGCCCGAGCAGGCCGACGCCCTCATGGACGACGTGCTCTACTTCGGCGTCATGATGGTGAAGACGGGCCGCGCCGACGGCATGGTGGCCGGCGCCTGCCACGCCACCGGCGACGTGCTGCGCCCCTGCCTGCAGATCCTCAAGACGGCGCCGGGCGTGAAGCTCGTGAGCTCGTTCTTCGTCATGGTAGTGCCCGACTGCGACCTGGGCGCCGACGGCACGTTCATCTTCTCCGACTGCGGCCTGGAGGTGCAGCCCGACGCCGAGCGCCTGGCCCACATCGCCGTGAACTCGGCAGCCAGCTGGCGCACGCTCATCGGAACCGAGCCTGCCGTGGCGCTGCTGTCGCACTCCTCCCACGGCTCGGCGCGCAACGACGACGCGGCCAAGGTGGTGCAGGCCACGGCGCTGGCGCGTGAGCTGGCGCCGGAGCTGGCGCTCGACGGCGAGCTGCAGCTCGACGCCGCCATCGTGCCCGAGGTGGGCGCGTCGAAGGCCCCCGACTCCCCCGTCGCCGGCCACGCCAACGTGCTCGTGTTCCCCGACCTGGACGCCGGCAACATCGGCTACAAACTCGTGCAGCGCCTGGCTAAGGCCGAGGCCTACGGCCCCATCACCCAGGGCATCGCCGCCCCGGTGAACGACCTGTCCCGCGGCTGCTCCGCCGCCGACATCGTGGGCGTCATCGCCATCACCTGCGTCCAGGCCCAGGCCCGCGGATAGGGCGCGCGGCGACATCCGGCAACGCACGAGGGACTCGGCGCGATGCCGGGCCCCTCGTGCGTTCGCGGGTCGACCTGCCTGGTCGGCGCGCACGGCGACCGCCGCGACAGGCCGGGCGCGTCGACGCGGCGACCAGGCAGACGAGAGGAACGGGCGCCCGGGCGAGGAATCGCCGGGATTCAGACGAGAAAGCGCGGATCTGCATGGTCGATGCGGGCCCGGCGACCCCTCTCCGCGACAGGCGCTCGGAAAAAGCCCCGGTCGCGCGCCTTCGGGCGCAGCTGGCGGGCCTCGAAGGAGCCCCGGCCGGAGCCCCGCCCATGCAGACCCGCACTTTCTCGCAGCAAAGGGCCGCTCTTTTCGCCCGCTCCCCACCTCATGTGGATGGAGCGGCTGAAAGCGAGCCAGCCCGCACCTCGAGCCGAGCTGGCGAGCCGTCAGCCTCAGGCCGCCCGCACGATGGGGGCTCGACACGCTGCCGAGCCCCCATCGTGCGGGCGGCCGTCAGCGCCGGGCGCTGCGTCGTCGCGACAGAGCCGCGGCGGCAGCCGCAAGGGACGCGGCGCCAGCTAAGCCCGCGAATGTCAGCGCAAGCGCACCGTCTCCCGTCTGTGCCAGGCGCGTCAGCACGGCCGCAGGCCCCTTCGTCACGGAGCCGGCGTCGCCGCCCGGGTTCGGCGGGTCGGCGGGACGCGGCGGATCGGCGGGGTCTTGCGGCCCGTCAGGACCACCGGGGGCCTCGGGCCCTGCGGGATCGTCGGGAACCGTCGGGTCGTCCGTGGCCGGCGGCGTCGGCGGGCCGTCGGGACCGTCGCCCCGGAGGTCGCGTCATCAGTATTCGCAGATTCAGGATTCGCGGGGGCGCTCTCCCCCACTGCTTGGGATGCCGACTGCTCCGGCGGAGCCGGAGCCGCCTCGTCAACGGCGAGGGCCGGCACTCCGATCATCAGGGCAAGCCCTAGAAGGAGACACCCCCCCCCGTGAGGCATTTTTCGAATGCCGCTCCTCGTAGGACCATGATGATCTCGTTTCTCTCGGTGATTGCCGATCTTGCCGCCCACCATGGTAAACAACTCGGCAACGAAATGCCAGCCTCTTTCGCCGTGAATGCGAAAAGGCCGGCCGTGAGGGCCCGCGCCACCGGGAGCCTCCTGCTTCGAGCGCAGGGGAACCGTGGCGCCCTCCCCGATCCCAGGGTAGGGTCGCGCATCGCGCCCCTGGAACAAGGCGCCTGGGAGGGCCGGCAGCCCATGGCGCGTTTTTTGGCGAGCGATGACGGGTCTGCGACTCTTTTGATGAGCCATACGCGGCCCGCCTTGGAGGCAGCGCTTGCTTCTGCGGTAAAACCCCAGGTCACGATCGGCCAATCTCCGCAGTCCATCCGACTCAGGGCGGAAAAAAGTCGCAGACCCGTCATCGCTCGCCAAAAAAAGCACGTACGGGGCGCCAAAGAGGGGCGCCCCGCGCGAGAGCCTCGCCCCGCCCCCTCGTCGCCCCGCGCGAGGGCTCCGCCCTGCGTCCTCCGGGGCTCCACGCAAGAACCCCGCCTCGCGTCCCCCGTCGCCCCGCGCGAGGGCCCCGCCGCGCGTCCTCCGGGGCCCCGTTTTGACGACGCCGTTCGTCATCGCTCGCTCTCACCCCACCTCCACGCCCGCGCTGCCACCCGCAAGGCACCCACACACACGAGGGGCCCGGTGCGGTGCCGGGCCCCACGGAAAGCGTCGCGGCGCGCGGTGCTACAGCATCTCGGTGTGGATGTCGACGCCCTCGGCCTCGGCCACCTGGCGCTCGCGGATGATGTAGAAGGTGTCGCGGGCGATCATGAGCTCCTCGTTGGTGGGGATGATGATGATGCGCACCTGGGAGCTGTCGGCCGAGACCTCGCGCTCGAAGCCGCGCTCCTTGTTCTTCTCCAGGTCGAGCACGATGCCCAGCGGCTGGAGACCGGCGAAGATCATGCGGCGCATCTTCTCGCAGTTCTCGCCCACGCCCGCCGTGAGCACGATGGCGTCCACGCCGCCCATGACGGCGATGTACTGGCCGATGTACTTCTTGACCGAGTTGGAGTACATGTCGTAGGCGAGCTGGGCGCGCTCATTGCCGGCCTCGGAGGCGTCGCGCACGCTGCGCAGGTCGTTGGAGATGCCGGAGATGCCGAGCAGGCCGCTCTTCTTGTTCATGAGGTCGTTGACCTCTGCGGCGGAAAGCCCCTCGTGCTCCATGACGAAGGGCACGATGGCCGGATCGATGGCACCGCAGCGGGTGCCCATCATAAGGCCGTCGAGCGGCGTGAGGCCCATGGAGGTGTCCACCGCCACGCCGTGGTCGATGGCCGACATCGAGCAGCCGTTGCCCAGGTGGCAGGTGATGAGCTTGATGTCGTCAAGCGGCTCGTCCATGAAGGCGGCCGCGCGCTCGGCGATATAGCGGTGCGAGGTGCCGTGGGCGCCGTACTTGCGGATGCCGTACTTCTCGTAGAGCTCGTAGGGCAGCGGGTACATGTAGGCCTTCGGCGGCATGGAGTGGAAGAATGACGTGTCGAACACCGCCACCATGGGCTTGTCCGGCAGGGCCTTCTGGCAGGCGTAGATGCCCATGAGCGCCGCCTTGTTGTGCAGGGGCGCGAGCTCGGCCAGCTCGTCGATCTTGGCGATGACGTCCTCGTCGATGAGGACGGAGCGCTCGAAGTACTTGCCGCCCTGGACGATGCGGTGTCCGACGGCGTCGATCTCGTCAAGCGAGTCGATGGCCTTGGTGGGGCCCGAGGTAAGCGACTCGAGCACGAGGACCATCGCGTCGTTGTGGTCGGCCATCTTCGCGTCGATGACCACCTCGTTGTCGTCGATGCCGTGCTTGTGGAAGGCCTCGGTCGAGCCTACGCGCTCGCAGATTCCCTTGGCCATGACCTGCTGGCTCTCAACGTTGACGAGCTGGTATTTCAGAGACGAAGATCCTGCATTGATGACGAGTACGTTCAACGACCTGCCCCCTTAGACTCGAGTGTACAGCAGAGAATTCTAGGGGGCGGCGCGCCGAGGGCGCCAGCGCGCGGGGCGCCCTTTCGGCGAGCGGGACCTACTCTCCCTTCAAGGAGGGGTCGCCGTCGTTCATCTGCGCGCCGCCGAGCACGTGGACGTGCACGTGGTGGACGCTCTGGCAGGCGTCGTCGCCGGTGTTCACCACCACGCGGAAGCCGCCCTCATCGACGCCCTTCAGGCGCGCCACCTTCCCCACCGTGTTGAAGAGACGGCCCATCACCTCGTCGGGGATGTTGTCGGCAATGTTGTCATAGTGGTCTTTGGGGATGATGAGCGTGTGCACGGGCATCATCGGGCTCAGGTCCTCGAAGGCGAGCACGTCGTCGTCCTCGTAGACCTTCGTCGCGGGGATCTCCCCCGCCGCTATCTTACAGAAGATGCAGTCGTCCTTGCGCATGGCGCGTCCTCTCTCTTCGGTGCCGGCCAGGCCGTCTAGGCCTTGGACAGCGTGGTGTCTTGAACCTCGTCGTCGGGGGCGGGGGCCAGCTCGCCCATGAGCACGTCCACCTGCTGCTCGGCCGCGTCGAGGCGACGCTGCAGCGAGGCGAGCAGCGCCACGCCGCGCGCGTAGCTGGTGAGGCTCTCCTCCAACTCGAGGGTGTTGCTCTCAAGCACGCTGACGACGCCCTCCAGCTCGGCCATGGCCTCGCGGAACGTCAGCTCGTCAACGGGTCGCAGGGTATCGCTCATCTAGGACTCCTTCCAGGGTTCGACAGAGGTAGTGGCACGGCTCGCGCGGATGAGGCAGTCCAGCTCGCCATCGGCCACGGTAACGGCGAGCGCGTCGCCGGGGGCCACGGCCTCCACCGAGCGCACCACCGCGCCCGAGCCGTCTCGGGCGATGGAGAAGCCGCGCGCGAGGACCGCGAGCGGCGAGAGGTCGTCAAGGCGGGCGGCGGCCAGGGCCAGCTCGGTGCGGAAGCGCTGGCCGAAGACATCGCCTTGATAGGAGAGCCGCCCGGCGAGGGCGGCAGCGCGCTGGGCGGGACGCTCGGCAAGGGCCGGCCCCAGGCGCGTGAGGGCCGCGCCCGCGTCCGAGGCGCGGCGGGCGTGGGGCGCGATGGCGCCG
>NZ_QWKK01000047.1 GCF_009911695.1 Enterorhabdus sp. P55
GCTGGCGCGCCTGGCGAGTTGCGGGGGCGCTGCGGCGGGGCGGCCCCTGCGGGGGCCGCGGGCGCCGCCGCGCCCCGATGCGGCGCTCCCTTCGCCTGCCGGATCCCGGTGGCCGGGAAGGGGTCGGCCATGTGGTATGTGGTGCACGTGAGCACCGGGCGCGAGGCCGCGGCCTGCCGCCTCATCGAGGAGCGGGTCGATCCGAGCCTGCTGGACGAGTGCTTCGTGCCGCGCCGCAGCGTGGCCCATCGCGTGGGCGACGAGTGGCAGGCGGCGGAGGAGCCCCTGTTCCCGGGGTACCTGATCGTGGACACCGCCCAGCCCCGCCGGCTGAGGGCGGCGCTCGACCGGCTGCCCGACTTCGCGCGGCTCCTCGACGTGGACGGCGAGTTCCTGCCGCTCGACGATGAGGAGATCGCCTGGATCAACGCCTTTACCCGACGCGGCCACCGCGTGGTGGATATGTCGCACGCCGTGGTGGAAGGCGGCGTGGTGCGCATCGTGGACGGCCCGCTCGTGGGCCGCGAGGCCCAGGTCAAGCGCATTAACCGTCGCAAGCGCCGCGCCGTGCTCGAGCTCCAGATCCTCGGTCGCACCGTCGAGGTCCCCGTCGGGCTGGAGATCCTCCGCAAGCAACGCTGATTCCCAAACGCAAGCACCACCCCAAGAAAGCAAACGATAGAAGCATTGGCTGACAACGATATAGACTACCGCGAAGACGACGAGCGCGACGCTCGCGACCGCGCGTGTGACGCGGGCGGCGGGCGCCCCGCCGCGCCGGTCATCGTGGACGGGCGCTTCGTCGCGCCGCCGCCCGACCCCACCGCGGCCGCGCCCCGCAGGGGCGGCAGGGGCTACCTGGCCGCCAAGCGCGCCTTCGACGTGGCCTTCTCCGCCGCCGTGTGCGTCGTCCTCGCCGTGCCCGTGGCGCTGGCCTGCGCGGCGATCGCCCTCGACTCCCCGGGCGGCCCCGTGTTCCGCCAGGAGCGCGTCGGGCAGGGCGGGCGGCCCATACGCATCTTCAAGCTGCGCACCATGGTCGCCGACGCCCACGAGGCGCCCGAGCGCTACATGACCCCCGAGCAGCTGGAGGTGTGGAGGCGCGAGCAGAAGCTCGACGACGACCCCCGCGTGACGAGGGTGGGGCGCCTGCTGCGCCGCACCTCCCTCGACGAGCTGCCCCAGTTCCTCAACGTGCTCGCCGGCGACCTGTCGGTCATAGGCCCGCGCCCGGTGACGATGGAGGAGACCCTGGAGTTCGGCGACGCGCGCGACGAGTTCCTCTCCTGCAGGCCGGGCATCACCGGCTGGTGGCAGGTGACCGCGCGCAACGACGCCGCCTGGGCCGACGGCGAGCGCCAGCTCCTCGAGCTGTTCTACGTGCGCCACGCGAGCTTCGGCCTGGACGCCCGCGTCTTCGCGAGAACCTTCAAGGCCATGCTGAGGGGGAGGTAGGGATGGCGGAGAACCTGAAGATGTTGGTCGCGTCCCACAAGCCGTACTGGATGCCTGACGACCCGGCCTACCTGCCCGTGCAGGTGGGCGCGGCCGGCAAGGAGACGATCCCTGGCTTCCAGCGCGACGACGAGGGCGAGAACATTAGCGCGAAGAATCCGAACTACTGCGAGCTCACCGCCCTCTACTGGGCGTGGAAGAACCTGGACGCCGACTACGTGGGGCTTGCCCACTACCGCCGTCACTTCGCCGGCTCAGGGGAGCGCGGGGTTGTCTCCGGCGGGGAGACATGCGAATTGCTGGATCGGTCGCCAGTGATCCTTCCCAGGAAGAGAAACTACTTTGTCGAGACCGTCGGAGCTCACTATGGGCACACGTTCGATCCGAACCACTTGGATATCGTGAGAACATGCCTTGAAGAATATGATCCAGCAGCCGTCCCCTTCCTGGACGCGTACCTCGCCGAACGAAGCGGGCATGTGTGGAACATGATGGTCATGCGCCGCGATGTTATGGACGCCTGGTGCTCATGGCTTTTCCCCCTTTTGGAGAAGGTGGAGGGACGCATAGACTTCAAAGGGCTTACCCCCTTCGAGCAGCGCGTCATGGGCCGTCTTTCCGAGAGGCTTCTTGACCCATGGCTTAACAGCCGTGGCATCTCCTATGCAGAGCAACCGGTCATCTCCTTGGAGAAGGAGGACTGGCTCAAGAAGGGTTCGGCCTTCCTCGCGGCGAAGTTCCTTGGCAAGAAGTATGAGGCGAGCTTCTGATGGAGAAGAAGAAAAAAATTCTCTTTTATTCAGAAGGATGGGGCACTGGCGGCATTGAGTCGTTCATCATGAATGCCGTGCGTGTTCTCGATCCCGCTGAGTACTCTTTCGAAATATTTTGCACGCATGATTATGATGACAGTTATGATGATGAGATCAGAGCGCGTGGTGGGATTCGGCATGTCGTTTTTAAGGATCATAAGCCAAATCTTGTTAAGCGGACAATATGCGGCGCCGACGCATGGGGTCAGCTTCTGACAAGGAAATCTTTTGACGTGGTTCACGTTAACACGATGAACGGCGTCGGGTTTCTCTATGCATGGTTGGCGAAGCGGCACGGGGTGCCCGTAAGAATTGTTCATTCGCACAATACGGCTTTTGGAGGTGGATCCAAGGTCGTCAAAACTCTTGCTCACGAAGGTGGGAGACTACTGTTTGGGCAAAGCGCTACTGATTTGATTGCATGCTCTGCCGCTGCCGGACGATACCTTTTCAGGAAAGATACATTCTCAGTTATTCCCAATGCCATTGACATAAGGCGATTTCTATATCATGAGTCCGCAAGGCGGGAGATGCGTGAGAGGTTGGGGATTCCTCAGGATGCTTTTGTGGTCGGTTATGTGGGCAGACTCGAGGCCTCGAAGAATCCGCTTCGAGCACTAGAGGTTTTTTCTCATCTTGCGACGACCGAGATTGGCGCCTATATGATTTTTATAGGTCAGGGGGTACTTGAGGACGATGTTAGCTCCTGGCTGAGCTCCTTTAAGGGTGCCTCAATGGTCAAACGAATAAAGAGTACAAACGATATGCCAGGGTGCCTTTCTGCAATGGATGTCCTTTGCGCCCCGTCTCGTTTTGAGGGAAATCCTATTGTACTGCTTGAGGCTCAGGCAAACGGCCTCCCTGCCGTTACGTCGAACTCAGTCAGCGATGAGGTAAACCTTACTAATTTAATAAGGTTTGAGCCTTTGTGCGCTGATTCTGTCTTGTGGGCCGAGAGTCTCTTGAAAGCAAGGACGAGAGAGGAGAGCCGAGGCTCATATGGGGTCATCATGGAGCGGTGCGGATATGGGTTTGATCATTTGGCTCAGTCCCTCGCCGCTGTGTATTCCCAGGAAATCCAGAATTGAAAATCAAGAGTCTTATCAAATCTGTACCTACTTTAAACAGCAGGGCGAATTATGAGTTCTATCGTCTTTTCAGTAGGAAGAGTGATGCCTTCAATCAGAAACTAGATCTGCTTGGGTCTATAGACTGCATTCAGGACGTAAGTGCTCTTGAGCAGTTCAGGGCTGCTATCGACTCTGGAGAGTGTTTCTATACAACGGATGCAAACAGGTCAAATTCGATAATTTATGGTATATGGGACAGCATATTTGGAAGCGTAGCGGATTATCCCGTGTATCGTTTGCCGGCGGTTGAGCACGGACTTATCTTTCCAGCTCAGCAATTCACGGACACGCTCTTTACTGCACGTCCTTCTCTCGTTACTTTTGGCCGGTATCGCTATGAAATTCTACGATCAAAAGTTTGCAAGCCGGTTTTTATGGTGGGGCCTTATATCGCCTATGCCGAACCCTATTATGATAAAGAGAAAAGAAACAAACTCAAAAAGAAAAACGGTAGAACTCTTCTCGTTTTGCCTGCGCATGGGACTGACGAATCAGGGGTGACGCGCGAGCAGGACTCCTATATAGCTAAAGTGAGGATGCTGGCAAAAGACTATCAGACCGTCATAGTGAATGCGTTCTGGTGGAATATAAACGACCCTATAATCAAAAAATTCGCAGCAGAGGGCTATCATATCTCTTCGGCAGGGTTTCGCGATGATGTGCGATTTCTTTCTCGGTTGAGAACATTGATCGAACTTGCTGATCTTGTTGTTGGCGATGACGTGGGAACCCATGTAGGTTATACATTAGCGTTGGGCGTTCCGTACCATCAGATTCCCCTGGGAACGAGCGTCGATCCTCCTCGTGGCGTGTCGCAGTATGAGTACCGGCGCGTTGAGGGAATAAAATCGAATCTGGGAAGCTTGTTTCTAGAAGCAAATGAAATACTGAGCGATCAAGTTGAAGTCTGCGAACCTTTTTGGGGTTTCTCCTGCCTTCGCTCTCGAGAGGAGTTAAAGGCAATTGCGGAGATATCAGCGCATATTGGAGAATTGAGCCACGATTGGAGTTTGGGTTTTGCCCGGGCCTCTAAACATGCATTGCGGGAGTATGAGGAATCCGACTTGATGAAGTATGTGCTTTTGTCGGAGGCCCTTCGCTAAATTCATGCAAAGGGCTTTCGGTGAAGAGACGGTTTCTTATCGTCCGCCGCGTTGGGGTGGCGCAGTGAGCCAGCAGGTTGTTACGGCGCTGTCGGGCTTCGCCCTGATTATCTGTTGTCTGGCAAACGATTCCAAGCTGTCGGGAGTGATTTCGGTTGCTGTTGTTGCGATCTATGCGGTCTATGCGATAAGAAAGCAAAGGGATTACTTCTTTCTATACGCGGCCCTTCTTTTTGCCGTTTTTGCCAATATCATAGGGTGTGCGGTTGCTGAATACTTTCCCGTATATCTTTCCGAAATACGTGCCTACTCTTCGTTTTGTGGCTCGTTGCCCCTACTTGTCTTGTCCAGGTGGGCGTTTCTTGCCGTTTTGCTGCATTTTGGCGATTGCTTTGGGCGTAAAGCCCCCATCCAGGAATGGATGGGGGACAGCGCTTCCAGGGTTGTAGCAATGGTGGTTCTGGCCGCACTGCTATTCATGCTCGTTATGACGGTTCGAAATCCCCCTTCTTTTGTAGTGGGAATGGACAGGTTTGCATACGCCAGTGCGTTTAACAACTCGTCTGTTTACCGCATGCTAACGAACGCTATGCCATATCTGATATTCGTGATTATTGCGGCAACCAGATGGGGCATGAAGCTTTTGGGTTGGGCGGGCGTTGTAGCATGGGCCATTATTCTGGTTTGGACAGGAACGAAGTTTGGCGGTTTCTTCAATTTGGTCTGTGCTTTCATGATTGTTTACTGCGATCGTCTCTCGTGTCTTAGAGAGGGTGCCGCCAGGGTTCTCTCTGTGCTGATTATTGTGGTCATGGCGGGGCTTATCGCGGTGTCTGCCATTGTGTATGGGACGTACGGCACGGGAACCGGGGCGGATTTTCTTTTTGCTCGCACTGCACAGCAGGGTCAAATATGGTGGGCTACTTACGAGAAGGCCGATGGGGCTTTCCGGTTGGATAGGGTAGAGGGGGAGATTCTCGGCGCCGTCAACGACGGGGGGAGCATCGCGGGCAACAAGGGCTCTACTCATGGGATATACGGCATGATGTACCTAAACGCTCCTACTGACCTTGTCGATGGAAAGTTAGCGCAGGGCTCGCGCTATACCGAGGGCGGCTATGCGGCAATGTATTACTCGGGAGGATTGACAGGCGTCCTCTTGTTCTCTTTGGCTATGTCGGGGATTTTCTTCTTTGTGATTCGCGGTCTCGGTGTGGCGTTGAAGCGGGGGAGAGCGATAGAGGTTGTCATGTTGGCGCGTCTTTTCATTGTGCTGCAAACGGCTTTATCGATGGGAACCTTTGCCGATCTGATCGACCCCGTTTCTTTGGGCAGTTATGCCTATCTCATTTTTTCCTCGTTCTTGAGGGCAAGAGGCGATCGACCTTGCTTTCTGAGGATGCCTTGTGCTTCCTAGGCAGCTAACAGAAAACAAGATGGCTCTATTTAATATTTTGAGTACGGCCATCGTGGCGGGAATCAACTTTATAACGGTTCCTATCTTTACTCGTATGCTTGACACTGGCGGTTTCGGGATCATCAACGTTTATTCTGCGTGGGTTCAAGTTTGCACGATATTCGTTGGGCTCCAGGCTAACGGCTCTATTGCCAGTGCCCAGGCTAATCTTCTGGATGAAGAGCAGGATTCGTATCAGCTTAGCATTCTCGTGATGTCCCTCATCCCTTTTGGGATCATTCTTGCCACTGCCGTTGTTTTTCTCCAGCCGCTCTCCGAGCTTCTCTTGATGCCGGCGCCCTTGGTGATATGCATGGTTTTGCAGAGCTTCGGAGCGTTTGTTATATCGCTGTTCTCGATGAGATATATATTCCGCAAGCAGGCTCAGTTCAATTTTGCTCTGTCCGTAGGCCTTTGTGTTGCGACAACGCTTCTGTCGGTCGCCCTCATTCTCGTCGCTTTTCCTGCAGGGCAGGAAGCGTATTACGGCAGGGCCTACGGGCTGATGCTTCCTAATCTGCTTCTTGGCGTAGTGCTTTTCGCTGGCTTGGCTCTCTCTCGACAAGGTCGGGTTCGGCTTCGCTATTGGAAGTTCTGCTTGGGATTGACCTTACCGCTTATCTTTCACGCCTTATCCCAAATTGTGCTTGCCCAAACAGGTAAGATTATGATTCAGCAGCTGCAGGGCGACTCTATTGCCGGCATCTATAGTATCGCTGTGGTCGTGGTAAGCCTTATGGCGGCTATCTATAGCGCTCTCAACAACGCCTTCGTTCCTTTCATGTACGATGATTTGTCGGGTAAGACGGGCGAGGAGGTCAAGCAGCATCATTTTCGTAATTATGTGACGCGCTTCACCTTGGGGTCTGCTGCATTTGTTCTTATGTCTCCTGAGATCTTGAAGCTGATGTCT
Organism: Enterorhabdus sp. P55; assembly: GCF_009911695.1. Taxonomy (GTDB): domain Bacteria; phylum Actinomycetota; class Coriobacteriia; order Coriobacteriales; family Eggerthellaceae; genus Enterorhabdus. Next base: position 6,870 of record NZ_QWKK01000047.1, read on the forward strand.
CCTGCGGAGTATTGGACGGCAATCCCTCTCCTTCTGCCTCTTGCCATAGGCCAGTACTGCGTTTTTCTCTACAGCTTCCCAGTCAACTATGAGTTTTTCAGGATGAAAACGGGCTCCATCGCGGCGGGAACGCTGCTCGCGGCTTTGCTCAATGTTGCGCTGGCGCTGGTGGTGATTCCCTCTTTTGGCATGATGGGGGCGGCTTTCGCCACCATGGTGGCTTACCTGGCTCTCTTCCTCTTTCACTTCTGCATGGCGCGCTATCGACTGGAGGACAGAAATTATCCCGCCAAGTTTCTCTTCGGCGGGCTTGCTTTGGTGATTCTGGTAGCTATGGGATGTTACTTCGCCATGGGTCTCCCCGTTTTGCGCTGGCTGGCAGGCGTGGCCCTTCTGAGTGTAATTGTCTTTCGAATACGTAAAACCAGAACGATATTTTGATGGAGGCAGCAATGAAGGTTCTCGCAGTCATACCCGCACGAGGCGGGTCTAAGGGGATACCGCGTAAGAACATGCGGCTCATGGCGGGAAAGCCGCTGATTGCGTACTCGATTGAGAACGCGCTGTCATCGGAGCTGATCGATGCGGTGGTGGTGACGTCGGACTCCGACGAGATACGCGCCTTTGCGTCGCAGTATGATGGCGTCATGGCGTTTGACCGTCAGTCTGAGCTTGCCGAGGATGCCGTCACCCTCGATCCAGTCATCTATGACGCGACTGTTCGCTGGGAAAAGGCGATGGGGGAGCGGTGCGATGTGGTGGTCACGCTTCAGCCCACTTCGCCCCTTCTCTCGACTAAGACGCTCGATTCAGCCCTGCGGGCGTTTCTTTCCAGCGAGGACGACACGTTGATAAGCGTCGTCAATGCCCCTCATCTCAGCTGGGAAGCAGGCCCCGATGGCCGACCAAAGTCAGCTTACGAAAAGCGACTGAATCGCCAGCAGCTCCCGCCCAGGTATCTGGAGACGGGAGCTTTTTTTATGGCGCGAAGAGGCTCGGTGACCCCCCAGTCGCGTATCGGCGCCCAGGTGGGTGTGTTTGAGGTGCCTGCTGAGGAGGCTGCTGATATCGACTCCCGTGAAGACTGGATAGTTTGCGAGAGCCTTTTGGGACGCAAGAAGATAGCTTTTCGTGTGGATGGTTATCGTGAGCTCGGCCTTGGCCATGTGTATCGGGCGCTCACCTTGGCCTACGAGCTCATCGAGCACGATGTTGTCTTCGTCTGCGACGCGTCATGTCGTGAGGGCGTTGAGAAGCTGCGTTCGTCTCATATGCCGGTGGTGGAGGTGGGCAGCAACGAGGAGCTGGTTCGCTGGGCCGCATCGACTCGCCCGGATGTTTTCGTGAACGACCGCCTCGACACCTCCGCCGAGTATGTGGACGCCTTGCGTCCGTATGTCGGACGCTTCGTGACCTTCGAGGATCTCGGGTCCGGCGCCCGTGATGCTGATGCAGTGGTGAATGCTCTTTATGAAGAGGGACTCGGTCAGAGTAACGTGTTCTCGGGGCGTCGCTATGTGTGTCTTCGAGACGAGTTTCTGACGAGTCGCCCGGCGCCATTTTCCGAAGAAGTACGTCGCGTGCTCGTTATGTTCGGAGGAACCGATCCCCTTGACTTGTCGGCGCGTGTTCTGGACATAGCGCGTCAGGTAAATAGAGACGGTGTTGTCGTGCAATTCGACTTCGTGCTGGGGCCGGGCTACCATGGCGCCGTCGAAGACTCTGACGAATCCCGTGGCATAGAGGTGCATCGCGATGTAGTGAGGGTGAGTGATCACATGCGCTGCGCCGACATGGCTCTCTCGTCTCAGGGCCGCACTACGTTCGAGCTTGCCGCCATGGGGGTTCCGACCATCGTCTTGGCCCAGAACGATCGTGAGCGCCTGCATACGTTTGCCCAGATGGATAACGGATTCATCAACCTTGGCCATGGTGGGGAAGTTTCCGATGGAGATATCGCATCAGCCATCCAATGGCTGATGGGTGCGCCGTCCGTTCGCCGCGAGATGCGTCGGCTCATGCTGGAGAACGACCTGAAGGACGGGATAAAACGAGTGAAGAAGATCATATTAGGGGAGCTGCTATGAGCAATTTGACGAAAAAGCTGGTATCGGGCGAATTTGCGCTCATCGCCGAGATTGGGGTCAACTACTACGACATCGCCACACAACGAGGCATCACGCCGATGGAGGCGGCCAAGCTGATGTGCCGCGAGGCCCATGATGCGGGCGTGACGGCCGTGAAGTTCCAGACTTACAAGGCAGATACGCTGGCGGCCAAGGAGTCGCCATCCTATTGGGATACCTCTGAGGAGGCTACGACGAGCCAGTACGAGCTCTTTCGCAAGTACGACTCGTTCGGCGAGCCAGAGTACCGCGAGCTGGCAGCCTACTGCGCCGAAATAGGCGTGGACTTCTGCTCGACTGCCTTCGACTTTGGCTCGGCTGATTACCTTGAGCCGATGATGGATGTCTACAAGATATCGTCTTCCGATCTGACCAATATCCCCTTCATCGAATATCAGGCTGCGAAGGGCAAGCCGGTTATCATGTCGGTTGGCGCGGCCGATCTTGAGGAGATGCGCGCGGCTGTGGCTGCCGTGCGCCGTGTGAGTGATGCGCCGCTTGTGCTCATGCACTGCGTACTGGAGTATCCGACGCCTTACGAAGACGCGAATCTACGGCGTATCGCGTCGCTCAAGAAGGAGTTTCCCGATCTGGTCATTGGCTACTCGGACCACTGCCGTCCTGATGCGGACGCTGATGTCATCAAAGCGGCCTACGTGCTAGGCGCACACGTGGTGGAGAAGCACTTCACGCTAGACAAGACGCTTCCGGGCAATGACCACTACCATGCTATGGATCCGGATGACGTGCGTCGCATAGTTGAGGGCGTAGCGTTTGTTGAGAAGCTGCTGGGCTCATCAAGCCTCGGGTTCTCGGAGACTGAGGCAGCGGCACGCCTGAATGCCCGTCGTTCTATCGTCGCGCTGAGCGAGATTCCCGCCGGGACGATTATCGAACGGGAGATGCTCACGTTCAAACGCCCCGGCACCGGCATATCTCCCAGTCGCCTCGACGAGGTAATCGGGCGGCGGGCGACGGCGCTTATTCCCGAAGACGCCGTGATCGCGGAGGAGATGGTCGGGCTGTAGATACGAGGGTCGTGTTTTCAGTGCGGCTCCTTAGATCCCAGGCGTTCTTTTGCTATGGCTGCGCTTTGCTTCTAGCTGTTGCTGCGTTGTATCTCTTCGCAGGAGGAGGTATCCCCGCCGACATACATGACACGCTCGATTGCGAGCTGTTCTCCCTTATCTTGCAGGCGGAGTCTCCGGGTCCCGGCTCTCATCCGGAGTTTATGAACGGAGCGTGGACGGCCCTCTCTCTCGTCTCGCCTGGCTCGCTGCTCTTCTACCTTGCCCTGCCTCCACTCCAGGCATTCTCCCTCAACGCAGCACTCGTCCTCCTCGTCGCATATGTTGGTTGCTACTTCTGCCTGAGGAGGCTCTGCGTGAGAGATTGGGTGGCGGCCCTCGCGGCGCTCCTCTTCTCGTTGCTTCCCTTCTATTCTGTATTCGGTTTGTGCGTCATGGGCGCCCCGGTTGTGTTTCTCGCCTTGCTCCAGGCGCTTGATTCGGATCCTCCCCTCTGGAAGCCCCTGCTGCTCTGCGGGCTCTACGGGGCGTTCTCGTCTCTAAGCCAGGTCGGCTTCGCCGTCCTGGCTGCGTTCCTTGTCGCCGCGCTCGTGTGCGCCGTTCGCGGGAAGAGGAAGGCGATGGGGAGGGTTCTCGCCTGCCTGCTCCTTTTGGGCGGCATCTACATGGCCGAGAATGCGACGCTTATCCTCCAGGTGATGGACTTAGGAGACTTTCCGATAAGTCACCGCACCGAGTTCGTTCTTCCGTCCGGGGACTTCCAGTGGGGAGAGGTGAGGCGATTTTTCGTCGAGGGACATTATCATGCCCCCTCTAACCACCGATGGGTTCTCGGTCTCATGTTGGCTTCCCTCGCTGTTTTCTCGGCTCGGCTAGCGCAGCGGGATACCGACGAGACGCAGCGCCGGCTCGCGGTGGCGATAGTCGCCATTATTCTGCTTGCGTGTGCTATCGCGGTCTTTTACGTCTGCTATCAGAGCGCTGTGGCAAACCCCCTTCGTCAGGCTCTGCCCGCCTCCCTGCAGTCGTTGCAGCTCGATCGGTTCTACTGGCTGTATCCAGCCTTGTGGTATCTGGGCTTAGGGCTGGCCGCCGAGTTGCTGCTTCGATCCGCGCCCGGACGGCTGCTGAGCGTGACGGCCTTTTGCGTCATCGTGCTCTGCACGATGATGACGGCGAGGGCCTCGGTTCCTGACAGTCAGTTCGCGCGAAACGCGAAGACCATGGTGACAGGGGAGACTCCGGCTTACATAACGTGGGATCGGTTCTTCGAGGAGGAGATGTTCGATGAGATCAGGGAGGATCTCATCGAACGAAATGGCGGGAGCGACGACTTCAAGGTGGCGTCCATCGGGCTGTATCCCTCCATTCCGCTGTTCAACGGTTTTGCTTGCTTGGACGGTTACTCGAACTACTACGACTTGGACTACAAGCACCGTTTCCGCGAGCTCATCGCGGGCGAGCTCGAAGAAAACCCCGTAATAAAGGAGTATTTCGACACTTGGGGAAACCGTTGCTACGTTTTCTCCCATGAGCTGGGGAAAAGCTACCTTTTTCCAAAGGATAGTGGCCGAAAGATCGAGGATCTGAGGATCGACCTTGGCGTTTTCCGTGAGATGGGCGGCAGGTACCTTCTCTGCGGGGTGCCGATAGAAGATCCCGGGCGCTACGGTTTGTCTTTTGTAGGCGAGTACTCCTCAGACGAAAGCTATTACGCCGTGTGGGTATACGAGGTTGGCGCGTAGGCGGCAGAATGGCTACTCAAGGGCATTCCAGAGAAACTCGGATAAAGCGGGAGGCTCCTTGGGGGTTCGCGGCGATTATGCTGCTTGACCCGTTCTTGCCGATCGTCTCTGCATCAATGAGCCAGGATTCGATCTCGCCAGGCGGCACCATGAATACGCTATGGCTAACATAGTCCGCGATTAGCGTCTCTGCCCATGTCCCCTCTTCGCCTAGCAGGTTGGAAGGTCGCTCGCAGCTTGATTGCAGAGCGTCGCTGCTCCTTTACCCAATCCTCTTCTTTCTCAGCTTCCGGAGGTAGTTCTTCTTGAAGGCATTCGACCCGCCGAAGAAGCGCTCGTCTGTGGCGGTTTGCTCCCTTGCGTCGTACTTGATGGCGGTCAGCTCTATTCCGCAGACGAAGTCGGCCACCTGCGACAGTCGGTACGCGCGCGGCTCGGCGCTCTTAAACAAGACGGCGTCCTTGGCGACGACGTACTGAATCGCGTCGCGGAGCGTGTTCGTCACCGCCTGCTGGCCGTCATCGTAGTAGATCTTTACTGATTCGAAGGACTGAAGGAACTCAAGGTGGTCGAAGAGGAAGGAAGTCATGTCCCTCCGCATCCTTTGGATCATCTTGCTGCTGCTTGAGAAATCGGATTTCCGATAAGCGAAGGTGTGATAGGTGAAGGGGAGGGCTTGGGAGAAGACGAGGAATTTGGAGAGGTAGCGTTTCCGGTCGCCTGGGGACAGACCCTCATAATCGTCGTGGCCGTTTAGAAGCGGGGACAGGTGGAAGGGTATGTCGGGCATCTGGCAGTCGCCCAGGATGCGCTCGTATTTTGCGAAATGCGTTGCGAGACTCTTGTCCTGGCTGTGGAAGAGAAGCGTAATGAGGTAGTACTTCGACCTCGGGCCGACCTCACCTGACTCGTCGACGAAGATCGAAAGCTCCCCCATGCGGCCTCCTTATAGAAAAAATGCCGGGGGACTGCCCCCGGCTCTTGGAGGTAGCGCCTCTCGGTGCCACCAAGTCATTTATAGCATGTTTTGCAGGGGAGAGCAATGGCGCGTGACGTAGCGCAAGGCGCTGGGCCAAGCGAGCCTAGGTATCACCTTGGTTGAATTTCAAAGCCAGCCGAACACCTGAGAGCAGATAGAAGTTCCTCCAGTTAGCCGGACGGCCTTCGAGGGGCCGTCCGGCTTCTTTTCAGGGGAGACGGGGGGAACAGCTACCCTTTCGGCGGCGTTCGGCTGAGTTCGGGCGCACGGCTCCGCCGGCCCGCGCGGGAGCGATTCCGGACTCAACCGGACGGGCTGCCGTCGAAGGCTATTCCGTTGTCGACCCCCTCTTAAACCAGCGGTTTATCGCCCCTCTCCCGCCTGGCGCGGTTGATCGCCTCCATATCGAGCAGCAGGTCGTCGTAGGGCACCTCCTCCATTCCCAGCGCGTCCATGAGCGCGCGCCCGTCCTCGCCGTAGGCGGCCACCAGCGCCCTGGCCGGCGCCATGAACGCCATTGACGGCCTGGGCTCGGAGTTGAGCTGCGACATGGCCGCGGCCATGTCGGCCGGCACCAGGCCGTCGAACGATATGCCGCGCCCCTTGGGCAGCAGCTTCCTGAGCTCCACGTGGTTGCGCTCGCAGCCGCCCTTCTGCTGGGACTGCCTCACGTCGCAGTAGTACACTCTGCACCGGGCCCCCGCTCCCGGCAGGCACGATCTCTCGATGGATCGCCAGTCCGAGAACTCCGGGCCGTTGTCGGTGAGGATGGCCCCGAACATGCGCTGGGAGGCGGCCCCGCCTACGGCCGCCTCCAGCATGTCGAGCGCGGCGGCCACCGCGCTCGACGACCTCTCGGGCAAAAGCAGCGCCACCTGGGCGCGGCAGCAGCGCAGGTAAAGCGTGAGCACGCACTGACGGTCCGAGGACCTGCCGATCACCGTGTCCATCTCGCAGGCGGCCTCCCGCACGGCCTCCTGCACCGCCGAGAAGGCCGCGAAGGAGCGCTCGGGCCCGTGGGCCGTCGGACGGGCGGCCGCCCTCCTGCGCTCCTTGTAGCCCACCTTGCGCCTGAGCTCCATGTTCGACATGCCGGCGTATCCCCGCTCTATCCAGCGGTAGATGGTGGAGGGGGCGGCCCTGAACTCGCGGGAGCGCCCGGCCGATATCTGGGCGGGCGACAGCCCGCGGGCCAGGTCGGCCCTGATGGCGGCGGCTATCCGCTCGAACTCCCCCTCGGAGCGGTCGACGCCGCGCCTGGAATCGGACAGCGTCCCGTCGGCGAGGCCCTGGGCGCGGGCCGCGGAGTACTCGCAGCGGAACGGGCGCCCGCAGTGGTAGCGGCGCTTGTTGCGGCCGTTGCACACGTGGGGCCACCGCTGAAGCCTGGCGCAGGCGCCCTCGGGCGCCGACTCGACCCGCTCGCCCTTGGCCGGGCCGCGGGAGACGGTGCGGTTGCGCCTGACCTCGTCGGCCACGCTGGACTGGGAGCGCCCCAGGTCGCGCGCCATCTCGCGCGCCGATCTGTTCTTGTCCAGCCCCCGCTCGATGGCCGCCCTCTCGGCCCTGTCGAGCCTCCTGTACCTTCTCTGCCCTCTACCCGGCATTGGAATCTCCTTCCGCTCGCTCGGCGCCCCTTCGGCGCCGCTTGTGGGAAGGAATTACCGAACTCAGCCGTACATGTCCAGATGAGTCTGAAGAAAAGAAGAGGCTGTACGGATGAACTCAGAAATCAAACTAGGTATCACCTTCCCCTCCAAAACGTGTTCGGTTTGTGTGTGGTTTTGGGGGTTGGTTCGAGCGTGCTAGAATAGTACGACTACTGCGCGAACGCAGCTGCGCAGGCATGCGATAGACCCGGTGCCCCTGGGGCACGTGACGGCTGGAAGGATGACCATGGACGAGACTGGAGTTTTGGGGCTTTTGGAGGAGCTGTCCATCCTCCTGGAGGACTCTAAGCCGGTGTTCGGCAAGAACAACCTGCGTCAGGTGGACATCGCCGCCGCCTTCGAGATCATGGACGAGATCCGCGACACGTTCCCGAGCGAGTTCTCCCAGGCCCGACAGATCGTCCGCGAGCGCCAGAGCCTGCTCGACGACGCCGAGGCCGAGGCCAACCGCATGATCGAAGACGCGCGCTCCCAGGCCATGACCATCGCCTCCGAGCAGGAGATCGTGCGCATCTCCCAGCAGCAGGCCGACACCATCCTGGCCGACGCCCGCGAGCTCGAGCGCCAGACCCGCGCCGGCGCCGAGGACTACGCCGACGAGGTCTTTGGCCACGTGGAGCAGAGCCTCGACACGCTGCTCAACAACGCGCGCCGCTGCCGCGACCGCCTGAACGCCAACTCCATCAGTGTCCGCTAGCAGCCGCAGCGCCCACGCACAGCCACGCACCATCGCCGGCCGCCCACCCGCGGCCGGCTGCTTTTTTACCCACACCCGAGCTCCCAAGGAGGGAAGCGATGGAACCGATCAAGATTGCCATCCCCAACGAGCTGTTCTCGCCGGCCGAGATGGCGCACTTCGAGGGCGAGGCCGACCTGGGCGTGCTCAAGGCCGGGCCCGACCTGTACACCTTCACCGCGCCGCTGGCCTGGTCGGCGGACATCACGAACACCGGTGACGCGCTGCTGGTCACCGGCACCGCCGAGGGCGAGGCCGTCACCTCCTGCGCTCGCTGCCTGGAGGACGTGACGCTGCCCGTCACCGGCGACATCGAGGGCTACTTCCTCATCGGCGGCGAGGACGCCGAGGCGCCGGAGGACATGGACGAGGACGAGTTCGACGTCCTGCCCGCCGACAACAAGATCGACCTGGCGCCGCTCATCACCGCCGCCGTGCTGCTGGAGGTGCCGCTCGTCCCCCTGTGCCGCGACGACTGCCAGGGCCTGTGCACCGCCTGCGGCGCCAACCTCAACGAGGGTCCCTGCGGCTGCGGGCCCGCTGCGGCCGATGACGTCGACGCCGCCAACCCCTTTGCCGTGCTCAAGGGACTCGACCTGGGCGCGGAGGCGCCCGAGGGGGCGGCTGAGTAGCACCCGCCTGCGGCCCGACCTCGAAAATCGGCCCCTCTGCCGCAAATCGAAGCGGTTATGCACTCTCTCGCGCCCCTTGCCTGGCCCCAGAGGCCCCCTTGGGGCTCAAAAAGACGGTGAAGCGCCGCGCAGGCGGCCTCCTGAGGCGGCGGGAGGGTGCAAAACCGTGCGAAATTGCAGGAGGTCAGCTGTTTTTCGGGGTTTCACCCACCTCGCCGCGCCATGGCGAACGTAACGCCCCGGGAAACCCCGGGCGGCGAGGGGGAAACACTTCGCCGCCCGGGGCCTTCCATCTTTCGGGGCCGCCCTATGGTTGGGCTGACGGACCTGAGCGGAAGGGGGGCGCGCATGCACGTGATCGACGGTGGCCAGGTGGCGCGCCATGCGCTGTTCGCCGTCGTCGCCGGCGTGGCGGGAGCGGCGGCCTCGGTGGTGCTCTGCGTGTGCGTGGGGCTGGCCTGGGAGGCCTACCGGGCCTGCTGGCAGCTCGTCTTCGCCCTGCCGGTCCTGGGTGTGCTCTCGCTTCTGCTCTACCGCGCATGGCGGCTGCCGCTCGACATGACTACCCGCAAGGTGGTCGGCCTCATCCGCGACGACCACGAGGTCTCTCCTTGGCTGGCACCTGGCATCCTCATCGGCACATGCCTGTCCATCCTCGGCGGCGCGTCGGTGGGCAAGGAGGCCGGCGCGCTCCACATGGGCGCGTCGCTGGGCGACCTGGTGGCCCGCCCCTTCAAGCTGCGCCCCGTCCATCGCGCCGATGCCGGGCAGCCCATGACCGGCTATGCGGCCGCCACGGGCATGGCCGCCGCCTTCGCCGCCCTGTTCTTCGCGCCGCTCGGCTCGTGCATGTTCGTGCTCGAGCTCTCGCGCTTCAAGCGCTCGGTGACCAAGCACCTGCTCTCTATCCTGCTCGCGTGCTTCGTGGCCTTCGGGCTGGCAAGCGCTGTGGGCATCGGAGACGTCATCCCCAAGGTGGCCCTGCCGGCCCTCAGCTGGCCGGTGGTGGGTGGCTGCGTGGTGATCGGCGTGGCCTGCGCCATCGGAGGCACGCTGTTCGTCAAGGCCATCGACGCCCTTCAGCGCGTCACGGCCCGCCGCTCGCGCGATTATTATCTCTGGGTGGCGGCGGGCGGCCTGCTCATCGCCGGGCTCACCCTGGCCTTCGGGTGGCAGCCCCTCGCCGGCACCGGCGGTCTGCTTCTGGCCGAGGCGCTGGCGGGAGAGGCGGGCACGTGGGACTTCGCGCTCAAGGCGCTCGTGACCGCGCTCGCCTTGGGGCTGTGGTTCAAGGGCGGCGAGATCATGCCCACGTTCACCATCGGCGCGCTTCTCGGTGCGTCGTGCACCGTCATGACCGGGGGCGATGCGGGCTGGTCGGCAGCCGTGGGGCTGGTGGCCTTCTTTGCGGCCATGAGCCGCTGCCCGCTGGCGGCCATCCTTCTGGGATGCGAGATCTTCGGCTGGGCGGGCGCTCCGCTGTTCATCGTGGCCGTGGCCGTGTCGTTCCCGTTCGGGCGCGACGTGGGGATGTACGGGCGCGGAGCTACGTCGGCCGTCTACCGGCTGGGGCGGATGGCGGCCCTGCGCGCCCGCGACCCCGAGCGGGCCGCGGTGGTGGGCGCCGCCGTGGACGCCGCAGACCGTGCCATCACCGAGACGCACGCTCGCCAGACGGGGGAGGCGTCCGCTGCGCCCGCCCCGGGCGACCGGCGCGCGGTGGCCGCCGCGCTCGCCCAGGACGTGGAGCGGGCTCACCGCCTGCTCGGCGAGATAGAGGCGGAGCTTGAGCGGCGCCACGACTCGTCGACGTAGCTCGCTGCCGCTTTTTTGCGCGAAACTGGCACTGATTGTCAGTTCGGTACGCTCCGACGGTTGCCGGAGGTCGCTTTCGGCGTCCTGCGGCATAGGTGCCTGCGCACAACCCCAGGTCGTGTTCGCCTGATTTTCCCGCGTGTCGCGCCTGCGCTCTTTCGCACCGTACCAAACTGCCGATTTGTGCCATCTCGGCCGGAAAAAGTGGCAGTGAGCGCGCCGTTGCCGAACGGTTTGGGCCCTCGGCGCCGGTCGCGCGGTATCATGCGCCTATGGATACCAAGAACGAAACGCCCTCGCGTCCCGCTGCGGGCCTCGCAGCCACGGCGCCCGCCAACTCGACGCCCCCCGCCTCCGTGGCCCCCGGCCCCGCAGGCCCTGCCGCCCTCGGCCTCGGCTCCGCGCCGGCCTCCCGTCCCGCCGACGCCCCGCCCGTAGCCGCCGCGTCC
>NZ_QWKK01000048.1 GCF_009911695.1 Enterorhabdus sp. P55
GGGGGTCCGGGGGTCCGGGGGTCCGGGGGGCAGCACGCGAGAGCGGGGTTACGAGGCGACGAGCGCAACATGAGAGCGATGCCGCAAGGCGCCGGACAACACAGAGAGATGAAGGCAGGGCGCAGCCAACGATCCTCGCGACGGAACACGCAGAACCGCAGGCAGCCCACCGGCTCCAGCCCCTCAGGTGCGCCGGGAGGGAGCCTCGGCGCCACAGCTGGGGGCGCTAGCCCTTCGGGCGCAGCACGAGGGCGAGGGCTCAGGGGCGCAGGGCGCGGAAGGCGAGGCTGCGAGACAGCGGCGGCGACATGAGAACGTTGTTGCAAGATGTCAGGCAACACGGGAGGGTGAAGGCGGGGCGCAGCCAACGACCCCGCAGCGGGACGCGCGGGGCCGCAGGCAACCTGCCGGCTCCGCGGCCCGATGCGCGCAGGCGCCCGCACGCGGCGGGCGTCCGGCTGGAGGGAGAGCCCCGGAACGCAGGACGGCCCGCCGGAGAGGCGGGCCGTCCTGACAGGGGCGCGCAAGGCGCCGGGAAGACGGACGGCGGCGTGGAGGGAGGGACGCCGCCGCCGGGGAAGCTGCTAGTCCTGCGGGCGCAGGGGCAGGAACTTGAGGCCCAGCAGGAAGACGAGGACGGCGAGGGCCACCACGCCGAGCGCCACGCCCCACTCGATGGGGGCCGGCCAGTACACGAGGCCCTGGTAGGCGCCCTGGAGGCCGGCCTCCCAGTTGGTCAGCGTCATCGGGGTGACGGCGCCGGGGAGGTCGACGTTGGCCAGCTGGAAGCCGCCCACGAGCAGCTGCACGCGCTTGCAGAGGATGGCCAGGACGGCGGCCGCGCTCGCCGCCACGAGCAGCGGGGTGGTGCGCAGGGAGGGCGTGAAGCAGACGACGGCGGCAGCCACGCAGAGCACCACCTCGCCCCAGAAGAAGGGCGCGAGCGGGCCGGACACGAGCATGTCCACCACGGCCAGGCCCTCGCCCCCGGGGAAGGCCTCGGTCAGGAGGTCGCAGCCGAAGAAGTAGAGGTCGACCACGAGGAAGGCGCCGAGCAGCTTGGCGAGCTTGACCAGGTAGGCCTGCTCGAGGGCGAGGTAGCCCGCGCGGCGCAGGGCGGCGGCCACGCAGATCACGAGGCCGGTGCCGCACACGAGCGCCGAGCTCACGAACCAGGGGGCCAGCAGCGCCGTGTGCCACATCTCGCGGCCCTGCTGCAGGCCGAAGATCCAGGCGGTCACGGAGTGGACGAGCACGGCGCACACGAGGGCCACGACCGAGATCACGCGCAGCGCCGTACTCGACACCCTGCCGGCCTCGGCCCGCACCTGGGCCCAGAGGTAGGCGCAGGAGAGGATCAGGTAGGTCGCCAGCACGATGATGTCCCACATGAGGGGGCTCCCCAGGTTGGAGTAGGCGAACAGCTCCCACACGCGCAGGGGCTGGCCCAGGTCGACCACCACGAAGCCGATGGCGGCCACGGTGGCGGCGATCGACGACATGACGGCCACCTTGGAGATGCCGCCGAAGCCCCTGATCCCGAAGGCCTTGGGCACCGACGAGATGATGAGGCCGCCGGCCGACAGGCCCACGAAGAACATGAACATCGTGATGTAGAGGCCCCAGCTGTCGAGGTTCCTCATCGCGGTCTGCGCCATGCCGCCGGTGAGCTGCACCGCCCACAGGGCCAGGCCGGCCACGGTGAGCACGCCGGCGATCGCGATGCCCGCGTTGAGGCCCTTCCCGCCCCAGGCCGCGGCCCGGGCGCCGGCCGCCTCGGGCGCCTTAGGCGCGGCGGCGAAGTCGTCGTCCACGACGGCGACGCTATTGGTATCAGTCATTCCTCATCCCTCCTTACACCAGGAAATACACGGACGGCTTGGTGCCCATCTCGGGCAGCAGCTGCGTGTGGGAGCGCTCGGCGAGCAGCTGGGAGACCGTCGAGTTCGGATCATCCAGGTCACCCCAGTGACGCGCGATACCGCGGCAGATGTCAACGCAGGCAGGGCGCTCGCCGCGAGCCACGCGGTGGTAGCACATGGTGCACTTCTCCACGACGTGCTTCTGGTGCTTGGGCACGTCCTCATCACCAGTCGCGAAGTCGAGGAAGTACTTCGGCTCCTCCCAGTTGAACGACCGCACGCCGGTGTAGGGGCAGGCCGACATGCACATGCGGCAGCCGATGCACTTGTCGTAGTCCTGGCGAACGATGCCCGTCTCCTCATCACGATAGGTGGCGCCGACGGGGCACACCTTCACGCACGCGGGGTTCTCGCAGTGCTGGCAGGCAAGCGTGAGGAAGCGCATATACATCGTGTCCGGCGTGTCGCCGCGCGGCGTGAGCTCCGCCTCTCCGCCATCAGTCAGCGAGCGGCTCCACCAGATCCCCTCGGGGATGTTGTTCTCAACCTTGCAGGTCATGGAGCAGTTGTTGCACCCGACGCAGCGCTTGGTGTCAACGACCATCACGTAGTGCGTCATGGCTACTCACCCCCTTTCCACTTCTCGACTTCGCAGAGGAAGTCGTTGTACGAGCTGTTTCCGGTCAAGTCGCTGAAGCAGAGCGTCAGATCCTGGGGATGCCCCACACGGTAGGCATCCTGCTGGGGGCCGTGGGGCAGGATGATCGAGTCCTTGCGCAGGCCCTTCGTGAGCCTTGCGCGCAGAACCACCTCGCCGCGGTCGTTGAACACGCGCACGAGATCGTCTTCCGCGATGCCGCGCTCGGCGGCGGTCTCGTCGTTCAGCATCACGTAGGGATCACCCCATATCTCATGAATCCACGGGATGTCGTTGTACATCGAATGGCCCGTGTAGTTGCTGTGCTCGCTGTTGCCGAACAGCGGGTACTTCTCGCGCAGCGGGTTGTCCTGATAGGCCTCCATCGCATGCTCGTACCAGGGGATCTTCTCCTCGGCAGGCAGCACGGTGTAGGCGACGTCACGGGCGATGAGGTCGGGGAGGTAGAACTGCACCCGCTTGAGGGCGTTGGCCTCGGTGCCGATGACCGGCTCCTCGCTCCAGTCCGCGATGACGCCCTCGCGCTTGAAGTCGTCGTAGGTGCGGCCGATCTTCTTGTTGGCCTCGTTATCGAGCAGCGCGTGCAGGTAGCCCTCGGCATCCTTGTCGTAGAGGCCGTCAAGGCCGATCTTCGGCGCGAGCAGGTTGTAGATCTCGAAGTCGCTCTTGACCTCGCCCGCCGGCTCGACGGCCTTCTGCATGAGGAAGTCCACCTCATGCGAGCTGATCTGCAGGAAGTCCTCCTGCTCGAAGGAGAGTCCCACGGGAAGAATGACGTCGGAGTAGCGCGCCGTATCGGACATGAAGCAGTCGACGGTGACCAGGCAGTCAAGGTGCTTGAGGGTCTCGAGGAAACGCGGGCGCCCCGACTCGCTGGCGAACGGATTGGCACTCACGATCATCACGACCTTGAGCGGAAGGTCGGCCTCGCCGAGCTTGCCCGTCTCGAGCACCTCGGGCACACGCTCCGAGCAGAGCGTGGCATAGGGCTTCATCAGAGAGGGATCGGGGTACATCTCCTTGGTGGTGAGCGTGGTCGTCTCCACGTTCACGTGGTTCTTGTTCAAGTAGATGCACGCGCCCGGCTTATCGATGTTGCCGGTGAGGCTGGCAAGGTAGGCGAGGTTCTTGTAGTTGTGGCGCGAGTTCACGTGGTGACAGATGCCCTGCGCCATCACGACGGTGGTAGGACCGTTCGTGGCATAGGTGGTGGCCAGGTCGATGACCTGCTCCTCGGAGATATCGCACTCTTTCGCGGCGAACTCGACAGTGAACTGTTTCGTCATGTCGCGCACGTAGTCGAAGACGGTGCGCAGACGCGTGCCCTCGTACTCGAACTCGCCGGTCACAGCCGGATCCTCGGCGGTGAACTGCGAGGCGAGCTGCCCGGTGGCCTTGTCGAAGACCACCTCCGGGTTGATGATGACCGGCTGGCCCGTCCAGGGGCTGATGGGACCCTCGGTGGGCGGAATGCCCATGTCGGACAGCTTGAAGTACGAGCCATCATCCTTGATGAGCAGCGGCGCCACTGACTTCTTGGCCAGGAAGTCCCAGTCCACCAGGTCATTGTCGATGATGAAGTTGGCCATGGCCAGCATGAGGGCGCCGTCGGTGCCGCTGCGCACCGGGATCCACGTATCGCTGCCAGCGGCGGTGATGGTGTAGCGCGGATCGACGGCGATCATGCGAGCGCCCTTGTCGCGCGCGTCGCAGATGTAGGGCCAGCAGCAGCGCACGGTGTCGGTCACGTTGGCGCCCCAGGCGATGAGCGTCTTAGCGTTGGTGTAGTCGGCCGTGGAGTTGGTGCCGTGCTGCATGACGAAGAGGCCCATGTACACCTGGGCCTGATCGCCGCCAGGAATGATGACGGTGCCGCCGAAGGTGTTGAGGAAGCGGTGGTAGCCCACGCCCGTGGACTGGTGGTAGGCGCCGTTCAGCCAGCCTTCAGAGCCATAGGAGTGCCACAGGCCGAAGGCATTGGGCCCGTACTCGGCCTGAGCCTTGTTGATGTGGTCGCTCACGTAGGCGATGGCCTCGTCCCAACTCACGCGCTCCCAGTTGTCGCTGCCGCGCTCACCGCGCTGGATCATCGGGTACAGCACGCGGTTCGGGGCGTAGAGGCGCTGCGGGTAGGTGACGCCCTTCACGCAGCCCATACGACTGCGCTCGAAGCCCTCAGGCGGCTCGTAGGGGCGCGTCTGGACGAGCTTCCCCTCGCGCACCTTCCCTACCAGCACGCATTTGCCGCCACAGTTTCCGCGGCAGGTGTTCACGAAGGACTGCTCATCGGGAAGTCCCCTCGTGGGCGATGCCGCATGAGCGGCCACCGTTGAAAGGCCCGCACCTGCGGCGGTGACGGCGGTTGCAGCCGCCGTCGTCTTCAGAAAGGCGCGACGGGTCAGGCCCCCGCTACTTGCTTCTGACATCTCTCCTCCTCTTGATACCGTCGGGCTGCGCGGCTACGTCCGTCGACGCGCGGCGCTCCCCTACCCTACGTTCAGAGAATCGGCCGATTCAGCTAGGGTCACCATAGCAACTTATCCTAGGATATTCAATGTTTATCCTAGGATAAGTTTGGAGAGAGCCATTCTTTTTTGAGAATAGTCTTCTATCCGAGGGCGCGATTTTAGCGAATAGGCGGCGCTTGCAGCTGAGAATAACGGGGACGGACAGGACGTCACGCAAGCTTGGGGCGGCGTTTCTGCCAAAAACCGAGGTTGTGAACCCCGATGAGCACGATCGAAGCGGTCCCTAGAAGTTAATCGCGGCTTTTATCAGGCAAAACGCCGGCGTGATGACGTTTCTCATGAGAGCGTTCCGCGAAGGCCACGTGGAGGCGGCGCATGATCTCGGTTTTTGGCGAAAACAACGCCGGCGCGACGCACGGACGAGTGCACGCTGCGGGCAGCATCATCCTGACCCGCGCGCCTCGTAGCCCGGCGCCCAGGGCGCCCCAGTCGCCCGCAGCCCGGCGGCGCCCGGCACGCTACTTCCCGAGCGCCTTCGCTACGTCTTCGAGCGCGCTGGCGCCGGCGCCCTCGCCGAACCCGTCGGCGAAGGAGCTCGGCAGCACCACGGTGCCGCCGGTCTCGCGCACGCTCTCGTACATGAGGTGCATGCGGCGCACGTCGAGCGCGTTCTCGTTGCCGTCGTAGGCCTCCCCTATCTCGGTGGCCATGTCGGCGATGGCCTGCTCGGCCTCCATGAGGATGATGCGCGCCTTCTTCCGCTGCTCAGCCTGGGCCTCGAGCGACATGGCCTCCTGCAGCGCCTCGGGCACGATGATGTCGCGAATCTCCACCGACAGCACGGTGATGCCCCACTCCGACACCTTCTCGTCGAGCACCTGGGTCAGCTCCTGATCGAGCTGGTTGCGGCGGATGGTGATGCCGGCCACGGTGGAGCGCCCGATGGCGTCGCGTAACGCGGTCTGGGCCGCCAGCTGCACGGCCAGGCTGTAGTTGTTGATCTCCATGCACGCCTTCTCGGCGTCCCACACCATCCAGTAGAGCACCGCGTCGATGTCGAGCGGGATGAGGTCGGCCGTGAGGGTCTCCTTGGCGCCGAAGGGAATGGAGCGCGTGCGCATGTCCACGTAGAGCGCGCAGTGCTCAACGATGGGCCAGGTGAACACCAGGCCCGGGCCCGACACGCGGTTGAGGCGGCCCAGGCGCAGCACCACGATGCGCTCCCACTGCTGGCAGACGTGGATGCCCGACACCGCCAGCCACCCGAGGACGACGCCGGCCACGATGCCGCCGAGGCCCAGCTCGCCCATCGCCGCCACCCACGCCGCCTGCACCAGGCCGAACACCACGGCGAACAGCGCCGTCGAGAAGATGAGCGCACCAGCGCGCGAAGCGGTGCGGTCGGTCTCGATCACCGGAGAATCCACCACCACGCCACGCGATCTGCGAGCCATCGCCCCGCGCGTCGTCGCCTGGTCGTCCCCTCTTCCCCCTCTAGTCATTTCCGCGCTCCCTCTCCATGTCGTGGATCTTCTTCTTGATGCGCTTGCTCACGTCGTCGAAGTCGAGCCCCATGGCCAGGCAGGCGTCCACGCAGTCCTCGATGAGCGTGTCCACCGACTCCAGCTTCTCGCTCTTCTCGGGGCTGATCTCGCGGACGATGGTGCCCTTGCCGGGGCGGGACTCGATGTAGCCCTCGTCCATCAAGCTGATGTAGGCCTTGTTGACCGTGTTGAAGTTGATGGATATCTCGGCTGCCAGGCCGCGCACAGTGGGAAGCTTCTCGCCCGGCTTGAAATACCCGGTGGCGATGAGGTACGCGAGCCGATTGCGCAGCTGAAGCCACGGCGGCAGGTCACTTTTCTTGTCTACCTCGAACAAAACCACAGGGCGGGGCTTCCTCTCATCGGGGCGGCCGGGAGGCGCGGCGCGCGTCGGGCGTCGGCGGATGCGCGTTCGTCATCTGCCCATTATGCACCTCTCAGCCCATCCCAAGGGCCACGGCGACGGAAGCGGCTATATCCGGCGAGACTCCCGCCTGGATGACGCACCAGCGCAGCGCAAGGCCGCCCGCCAGGATGCAGACGGAGACGGCGAGGGCCGGACGCGGGGCGGCATCGCGGATGAGCAGGTCGGCAAGGAGGGGCACGGCCAGGCCGAGCAGGACTGCGATCGGCCAGAACGCAAGGGCGAGGCGGCCGGCCAGCAGGGCTGTCGCCGACTCCCACCCCACGCCGCCCGTCACGAGGGCCTCGGCTAGCAGCGCGGCAAGAACCGCCGACTCCGCCGCGACGAGGAGCGCGTCGACGCGAAGGATGCGACGCAGCGTGATGGAGAACGCCTCGGGCGACGGTCCGAGGACGACAGCGGCCGCCACGAGCGCCAGCCCCGCAGAAGCCGACGAGGCGACGAAGAGCACCGGGAGCCAGGGAGAGTGCCAGAAGGGGACGGCCGGCAAACTGGCCAGAAAGAGCCCCGTATAGGCCATGACCGCCACGGCAGCCGCCAGGCACCCGACGCGTGCGACGGCGACGAGCCAGGCCGGCAGCCGCGACGCGCCGAAGATCCACAGGCCGACGAGCGGGACGGCGCATAGCACGAGAGCCGCCAGCAGGTAGGCGCCCACCGCGATATAGCTGAGCGAGGGGGCCAGGAAGAGCGCGAGCAGACGATCGGGTCGGCCGAGATCGGCCATCAGACAGAACATGCCCAGGAGCACAGCGGCCAGGCCCACCCCGTAGGCCGGCCCGAGAAAGGGGCGGAGCCTCTCGCGCGGGATAACGGAGGCTCGAAGGGGGTAGACGCCTGCGCGCGGGCCAGTCGAGCGGCCGAGCGAAACGCGGGGCGAGCGGGGGGCGCGACATGGGCGTGCGGGACACGCGAGAATCGCGCCGGGCTGGGAGTCAATGAGGGCGCAGCGCGCGTCGCGAGGCGTGAGCAACTCGAGCACCACGGCGGCCGCAAGGGCCCCGGCGCCGGCGCCGGCCAGGAACAGGTAGCAAACTGCCAGGTCTCCGATCACGCCTCCCCCTCCCCCCCACTGCGCCCGCGCGCCCGCGCGCTACGCATTAGCCTAGGACAACTTACGCGTCCATGGTAGCGGGCGCCGCCCCTTGCTGGCAAGAGGCAGGCGCCGGGCGCACGACGAGCGCGTCGCCCGGGACTGGGCGACTGGGAGCGACACGGCAAAGGTGGACGGCGGATGGCGAGCGACCTCGGCGGCGGTGAGCACCCGGGCGCGAATGGGGACGTCGCCACACGGAGTCGACGGCGTGCGGAGTTGACGGCGACGCGGGCGCGGCGGGCAGAGTTGGCAGGCGGAATGCAGGCGATGGGTGGCAGAAGGCCCAAGGCCGCGCGTCGGCCCCCTCGCCGTGCAGATCTTTCTCCAAAATGGCCAGAAATGACGACCTGACGACGCCGTGCGGCAAACGCCGGGGACACCATTCGACAAAATCCCAGGTCGCGCAAAGATCGGCAGCGACAACGCGACCAAATGCGTCGCAAAAGGAGCCGCCGGCACGCGAATTTGTCGTCAGGTCGTCATTTTTGGCCATTCTCCGACGAGGAGCCGTACCCCCCGTTCCGGGGGCGGGCGCGGAGGGGGCAGACACACGCCGGGTTCGGAAAAGGGAGGCGCCCCGAGACGCGCCGGCCCGACGGGCGCCCCCCCCCAGAAGAGACGACAAGCTCGGACACGACAACCTGACGGCGCCGGCTCCCTAGGCGCGACAACGCCCGCGGGCCGCACGGACCAGCGAACGGCGTCGGAGGACGCCAGGGAGGAGCCTCAGCGCCGCGACTGCGGGCGCGGCGCGGGCGATAGCGGGAGACGTACGCATGTCGAGACGCAGCGGGCGCGTCAGGCGCGGGGCGCGGCTCACGGTACGGGCGAGGCGCACGGCGCGGGCTGGCGCGAGGGCGGCGATCGGATGGACGCAAGGAGGGGGCACTGAGCGCAGACGGGACAGATGCGACCGAGCGGCGGCGTGCCAGCGTGAGCCGGCGCCGCGGCGGGGGGGGCGCCCCTCCCCACGACACGGCGCGGGGCCGAGCACGGGCGCTCCGGCCACGCCATCAGGGAACGAATGTTTCACGTGAAACATTCGAGGCGGAGGGCGATGGCGGGCTCGGGGGAGGGCGGGAGGATGCTGGGCGCGGGGCGGATGGGGGCGGCGCGGGGCCGGCAGCCTCGCGCCAGCCGGGCGCCGGGACACCGACCAGAGTCGCGGAGGGGCCGCCCCGACGCCCAGCGTGCAAAAAAGAAGCGCCGCCCTCGCGCTGGGTGGGCGCGGGGCGGCGCGCGGCCGGGGCGGCGCAAAGGGTGGGCGGCGGAGACCCCGACTATCAACGTGCCCGCAAGCCCGGCGGGAGGGTTGCCGGGCTGCGGCCAGAGGGGAAGCAGAGGCCGCGGCGGCACCAGGCCGGTCGCGGCTAGGAGGGGCCAGGCAATCCCCGCGCGGCACCAAGCCGGGCCGCGGCCAGGAGGGGCCGGGCGAGTCCCGCGCGGCATCAGGCCGGGCCGCGCGGGGATCACGGGAAGAGCCGCTAGTCCTGCGGACGCAGGGGCAGGAACTTCAAGCCGGCCAGCAGGATGAACGCGCCCAGGCCGATGACGCCCAGGGTGACGCCCCACTCGATCATGGTCGGCCAGTACACCAGGCCCTCGTAGGCGCCGGCCACGCCGGCCTCCCAACCGGTGACGGTCAGGGAGGTCACGGGGCCGGGCAAATCGAGGGTCGGCAGCTGGAAGCCGCCCACCAGCAGCTGCACGCGCTTGCAGAAGATGGCGGCGATGGCGAGCGCCGAGGCAGCCACGATCAGGCCGGGGCGGCGCAGCGACGGCGTGAAGCACACCACGGCGCACGCGACGCAGCCGATGATCTCAACCCAGAAGAACGGTGCGAGCGGGCCGGAGACGAGCATGTCCACCACGGCCAGGCCACCGGCAGCCGGGAAGGCCTCGGTGAGCAGGTCGCACCCGAAGAAGTAGAGGTCAACCACGACGAACACGCCCAAGAGCTTGGCCAGCTTCACCACGTAGGCCTGGTCGAGCTCGAGGTAGCCGACCTTGCGCAGCGCCACCACGACGATGGCGACGAGGGCGGTGCCGCACACGAGGGCCGACGACACGAACCAAGGCGCCAGCAGGGCGGTGTGCCACATCTCGCGGCCCTGCTGCAGGCCGAAGATCCAGGCGGTCACCGAGTGCACGAGCACGGCGCACACAAGCGCGACCACCGAGATCACGCGCAGCGCCGTACTCGACACCTTGCCGGCCTCGGCGCGCAGCTGGGCCCACAGGTACACGCAGGACAGGATGAGGTAGGTGCCCAGCACGATGATGTCCCACATGAGCGGCGAGCCCAGGTTGGAGTACGCGAAGAGCTCCCACAGGCGCAGCGGCTGGCCCAGGTCCACCACGACGAACGCGATGGCGCACACGGTGGCGGCGATGGACGACCACACGGCCACCTTGGAGATGCCGCCGAAGCCCGCGATGCCAAAGGCCTTCGGCACCGACGAGATGATGAGACCGCCGGCAGAGAGCCCCACGAAGAACATGAAGTTGGTGATGTAGAGGCCCCAGCTGTCCAGGTTGCGCATGCCGGTCTGCACCATGCCGCCCGAAAGCTGCACCACCCACAGCGCGATGCCGATCACGGCAAGCGCGCCCGACACGGCGATGGCGGCGGTCAGGCCCTTGCCGCCCCACACGGCGGCCTTCGCGCCCGCGGTCTCGCGCGCCTTGGGCGCCGCGGCCGGGTTGAAGTCGTCGTCGGAGACGGCGACGTTGTTGAGTTCAGTCATAAGTATCTCCTTCAGAAGGCGGCGCACCGGGCAAACGGCGCGCCGCACCAGGAATTACACCAGGTAGTACACGGACGGGTTCGTGCCCTCGTCGGCCAGCAGCTGCTTGGACGAGCGCTCACGCACGAGCGTGGCCACCTCGGAGTCGGGATCGTCCAGGTCGCCCCAGAAGCGGGCGCGGGCCAGGCACGTCTTCACGCACAGGGGCTCCTCCCCCTTCGCCAGGCGATGCCAGCACATGGTGCACTTCTCCACCACGTGCTTCTGGTGTGGCGCGGCGTCGGCATCGCCCACGGCGAAGTCGATCGTATGCTGCGGCTCCTCCCAGTTGAAGGAGCGCACGCCCGTGTAGGGACAGGCCGCCATGCACATGCGGCAGCCGATGCACTTGTCGTAGTCCTGGCGCACCACGCCGGTCTCCGGATCTTTGTAGGTGGCGCCGACGGGGCACACCTTCACGCAGGCGGGGTTCTCGCAGTGCTGGCAGGCCACCGTGAGGTAGCTCATCGTCGCCTCGGGGAACTCGCCTGCCGGCGTGTCCATCTCAGAGCCGCCCTCGGTGAGCGCGCGGTTCCACCACACGCCGTTGGGCAGGTTGTTCTCGATGCGGCAGGCCGTCGAGCAGGTGTGGCAGCCGATGCACCGCTTCGTGTCAATCGCAAAACCGTAGCGCATGATTTAAGCCTCCCATTTCCTGAAGTTGACGCGGGCGTCGTAGAACGACGCGGCGGAGGGGTACGGATCCATGCCCGGCTGGGACATCTCCTGGTAGCCGCCCTCGATGAACTGGTCACGCTGCCAGCCCTTGGGGATGGAGACGACGCCGGGCGCGATGGACTCGTCGATGAGGCACTTCACCACGCAGCGGCCGCGGTCGTTGTAGACCTCCACCAGATCGCCCGTGGTCACACCACGATCGGCCGCATCCTTGCCGTTGACCTTGGCCAGCGGCTCGGGATCGAGCTCGCGCAGCAGCGGCACGCGGCCCCACTGGGTGTGCACGCGGAAGCGGGAGTGCTCCTGCAGGTACACGAGCGGGTACTTCTCCGCCAGCGGGCTGTCGACGCCGGCCTCGGCCGGGTCGCGGTAGTACACCAGGTGCTCGCCGTCCACGCGATCGGAGAGGTCCTGGCCGTAATTCAGGCGGGGCTGGGGGTTGTCGGTGTACAGGCGCACGCGACCCTTCTCGGTGGTGAAGGGCGAGGTCATGCCCGTGATGAACGACTCGCCGGGCGTGCCCGTGGTCTGAATGACCTTCTCCTGGCGGAAGCGGTCGAGGGTGAGGCCCTTGGCCTTGGAAGCCGCGTTGCTGAACAGGATGGCGCCCCAGGTGTCGATGTCGTCGCCCTCGGGGAACGACGCCTCGAACCCGAGCGCACGGCCGAGCAGGTAGGCGATCTCGGAGTCCGGCTTGCTCTCGTAGAGCGGCTCGATAGCCTTCTCCTGGAAGATGGTGTAGGGGTTGTTGTAGCCGGCGCGGATGTCCTCCACCTCATACCACGACGTGGCCGGCAGCACCATGTCGGCGTACTGGGCCGAGTCGGTCATCTCCATGTCGATGACCACGTAGTAGTCGAGGTTCGGCAGCAGGCGGTCGAGGAACTCGCGCTGCCCGCCCAGGTTGCTGGCGGGGTTGGCGCAGTAGGACACCATCACCTTCATGGGGAAGGGCTTGCCGTTGAGCGACTGGGTGGCCACGATCTCGGGCATGAGGCCGAACGGGATGGTGGCGTTGAGGCCCTTGTACTCCTTAGTGACCCACAACCCCAGCGTCTCCGGCGACCAGCGGGTGGTGAACACGCCGGTGAAGCCCGCGCCCGGCTTGGCCAGGTTGCCCGTGAGCGCCATGAGGATGGCGATGGCCCAGGTGTTGTGGTAGCCGTTGAGGTAATGGTCGAGGCCGTAGGTGATGTTGACCGACACGGCGTCCTCGGCGGCGAAGCGCTCGGTGAACTCGACGATGAAGTCTTCGGTGAGGCCCGTCAGGCGCGCGGCCTCGGCGATGGAGTACTGCGAGAGCTGCTCCTTGAGCAGCGAGTAGGACGTGTCGAGGGCGATGCCGTCGGGCGTGGAGAACGAGCCCTCCATCGCCGGGTCGGTGGCATCGTCCAACAGGACGATGGAGCCGGTGGCGTTATCCCACACGTAGTAGTCGATGGGGATGGCGGCCACCGCCGCGGCCACGGCCGTGGGCCCCTGGGCGGCGTACTTCTCCTTGGCGGCGGCCACGGTGGCGGCGTAGGTCGCCGCGGACTCCGCCGGCCAGTTGGCCGTGGACAGGTGGCGCTTGGTGTCCTGACGCACGAGGAAAGCGGCGTTGGAGCGGTCGGCGATGAACGCGTCGTCCACCAGGTCGTGCTCGATGACGTAGTTGGCCATGGCCAGCGCCAGGTAGCCGTCGTGGCCGGGATTCACGCGGATGTACTCGTCGGAGCGATGGGCGGTGGCGGACTTGATGGGGTCGATGGTGACCACCTTCGTGCCCTTCTCCTTGGCCCACTGGATCCAGCGCCAGCTGTGCGGGTGGGTGAACACGGGGTTGGTGCCCCACACCACCACCATGGACGAGTCGAGCACGCTGTTGGGCTCGTTGCAGTACTGCCAGTCGCCGGTGCCGAGCACGCGGTCGATGCCGTGGCCGGCCGCGTAGTCGTAGCAGGCCGCCGTCTTGATGGCGCCCAGGCACGCGGCAAGGCGCGGGAACAGGCCATAGACGCCGTTGATGTAGCCGTAGTTGCCCGAAGCGGCGTCGAAGGCGATGGCCTTGGGGCCGTACTGATCGATGGTGTCCTGCATCTTCTGGGCGATCTCGGCGATGGCCTCGTCCCAGGTCACGCGCTCCCACTGGCCGGCTCCGCGCTCCGTGCCGTCCACGCGGCGCATGGGGTACTGGATGCGGGTGGGGCTGTAGATGCGCTCCACGTAGGACAGCCCCTTCAGGCAGCAGCCGGTGTAGCCGGGCTCCTGGTAGCCGCCGGGCGAGAGCTTCACGAGCTTGCCGTCTCGCACGTGGGCGAGCAGGCGGCACGAGCCCATGCAGTTGGATCGGCAGTTGCAGTTGAACAGCTGCTCGCCCTCGCCAGGCTTCTCGTCCTGGTCGTCGGCGAAAGCCCGCAGCGCCCCGAACGACCCGGCCCCGAGGCACGAGGCCCCGGCGACCGCCCCGGTCGTCTTCAGGAACGAGCGGCGGGTAAGGGTGGTACCACTCATAGTCTTCCTCTCCTTTGAACAGCCATGACTTCCCGACTGGCCCTCGTTGGGCCGCGCCGCAAAGGGGAAGTCCATGGTCCCTCCTCTGGCTGGACGGAAAGGGGCTGGCCGCCTATGCTGGCGCCAACGCTCTGGGGCGCCGTGCCTCCTGCGGTGCTTCCCTCCTCTGGCAGCGCGCCTGTGCGAGGGGGTGTCTCCCCTCGCCGCTCCCCGGGCTGCGCGGCTGCCGCGTCCTCTGCACATAGAATCGGCCGGATTCTTCTTGTCCTAGTCTGTCATAGAGACCCCCCTCCGTCAACAAGTTTTGTATGACAATCTATGACAAAGGATGAGACCGCCGCTCATGATGATGAAATGGACGGACGTTTTTGCAGTTCGAACAGGATATTTGAACAAATGTTTCACATGAAGCATGTTTTCTCTGGCCCTTTGCAACAGAGGAGGCTATACTTGGTATTACCGTATTACGTAAGGAGGAAAGCTGTGGATGCCATCGTCACTGCGCGGGTTCCCGCGGAGGTCAAGGAGCAGGGAGGGGAGATCCTGCGTGAGATAGGGGCCACGCCCACCCAGCTGGTGAACGCCGCCTACGCGTACCTGCTCGCGGAGCGCCGGTTGCCTCGCGAGGAGGGGGCTGCTACGCCCGAGCCAGGGCATCGGGCCCTCAGCCCGGCGCAGCGGGAGCGCATTCGCTCGTCCCTGGCCGTCATGAGGGTGAGCACCGCCGACCCGAACGACCCCCAAACCTTCGAGGAGCAGCTCAATGACGCACGAAGCGAACGCTACGCCGCGTATCTTGGTTGATACCAGCATTCTCATAGACTTCTACCAGGACAGGCGGCCCTTTTCCGACCTGGCCGTGCAGCTCATGGTGGCCGAGTCGTTCGGCGACGTGGAGCTCTGGGCGTCGGCGAAGTCGTTCAACGACGTCTTCTACGCACTGTCGCGCCGATGCGAGGACACGGCACTGCAGCGGACCTTCAAGGAGAGCCTGGCGTGGCTCAACGTGTGCTCGGTGGACAAGGGGGACATCGAGCGGGCGACCGAGCGGGCGTGGCCCGACTTCGAGGACTGCCTGGTGTCCTTGGCAGCAGAGAAGGTGGGCGCCGACTTCCTGGTCACTCGCGACGCCCGGGGATTCGAGCGCAGCCGCGTGCCCGCGCTCTCGCCCCAGGAGCTCTTCGACTACCTGGAACGCGAGCGCGGCATCACCTACGACACGATGGACTGGTAGCCGCCCCGCCCTGCGGAGCGCTGCGGGAGAGGCACGCCGAGCGGCGCCGCGGCGACGTGGACAGTGGCCGGCGCGAGCGGCGCCGCGCAATGCGCGCAGCCGCTCCCCTGCTCTGCGGGGACGCGGGGGCGCTTCCTCGCAAGAGCAGCGGCGCCGCCCCGATGCGAGGCGGCGTCGATTCGGCGCAGGGCGGCGCGCTCGGCGACGACGAGCGCGCTACCCCGCCGTCGGATGCTCCGCGGGGCGGACGGCCCGGGCGGCGCGCTCGGCGTCCTCGGGCGCGCCGGTGAAGCCCTCGCTGAAGGCGCTCGGTATGACGACGGTGCCGCCGGACTGCTTCACCGACTCGTAGGCCAGGTGCATGGTGCGCAGGCGCAGGGCCTCGGCGTCGCCGTCGTACACCTCGGAGGCGTCGCGCAGCATCTCGGAGATATCGCGCTCGGCCTCGGCCATGATCATGCGGGCGTTGCGTTCGCGAGTGGCCACGGCCTCGGCGGCCATGGACGACTGCAGCTCCTTGGGCACCACGATGTCGCGCACCTCCACGTCCATGACGGCGATGCCCCAGTCGGCCAGCTTCTCCTCCAGCACGTCCTTGAGCTCGGCGTCCAGCTGGTCGCGGCGCGTGGCCACCTCGCTCAGGGTCGCGCGGCCGATGGCCTTGCGCAGCATGGCCTGGGACATCCACGACACGGCGCTCGCGTAGTCCTCCACCTCGATGGCGGCCTTCTTCGCGGAGAACACCATCCAGAACACCACGGCGTCCACGTTCACCGGCACCAGGTCGCTCGTGAGCGTCTCCTCGGCGCCGAAGTAGGTGGCGATGACGCGCTGGTCCACGCGCAGGGTGTAGAACTCGATGAGGGGCCAGGTGAACACGAGGCCCGGGCCGGCCACACGGTTGAACTTGCCGAAGCGCATGACCACGGCCTTCTCCCACTCCATCACGACGTGCACCGACGAGGCCGCCAGCACGCCCACGATGACGGCCGTCACGATAGCCGCCACGCCCATGCCGCCAACCACCTCGGCCACGGCACACACGAGGGCCGCGGCCAGGAGGAATACGACGACGGTGAAGGCGGCGGCGCCGTTGCGCGAGGTGCGCCTACGCCCCGTCTCCAGCTGCACGTTGCTCTGAATCGTCCGCTGCGCGGGGGAAGACGACGACTCGTCCGCGGCCGCTCTGGTCCTTCGCCTCATCAGCTGCTCCTTGGTCTCGGTCGCGCTTGGCCTTGGCCTCCACCAGGCTGGCCGTGAACTGCGCGTCTATGTCTTCCAGCGACATGCCCAACTCCTGGCAGCGCTGCAGGTACTCCGCCGTGACGATCTCGGCCGTGACGGCGATGGAGACGCCCGGCTTGTCGCTCACGTCGCACACGAAGGCGCCCTGACGGCGCTTCGACTGGATGTAGCCGTCCTCCTCGAGGCTCTGGTACACCTTGCTGACGGTGTTGTAGTTGATCTCTACCTCGGCTGCCAGCCCGCGCACGGTGGGCAGCTGGTCGCCCGGCAGGTAGTAGCCTGACGTGATGAGGTAGATGAAACGGTTCTTGAGCTGCAGCCAGATGGGCAGGCTGCTCTTCTCGTCCAGCTCGAAGAGGTCCCCGGCGGGGATGGTCTTTCCCAACTTGATCATGGTGCGATCAACCCTTCTCTCTCGTCGTGCGCCGCAAGCGGCGGCGCGGATGCCCCGAGGGGCGAGGCGGCGCGCGGGGCGGCGGCGCGGGCCGAGCCGTGCGACGCAGCGGACGCGACGACGGCCGGG
>NZ_QWKK01000049.1 GCF_009911695.1 Enterorhabdus sp. P55
CCGGACCCCCGGACCCCCGGGCCCCCGGCCCCCCGGCCCCCCGGCCCCCCGGCCCCCCGGCCCCCGGCTTTCTCCTCACTGCTCTGTGCGGGAGGGCGCTTGCGTGCAGGGGGCGTGGGGGGGCGGGCGCTGTTTCACGTGAAACATTCGTTCCTGTGACAAGGAAGGGTTGCCAATCAATACTATGTAACGTATAGTATATGGCGATAGGAGGTATTATGGACGCTCAGATGAAGCGGGGGTTCCTGGAGGCGTGCGTGCTGGCTACGCTACGTCGGCGGGAGTCCTACGGCTATCAGATCATCAAGGACGTGCCGGCGAGCTTGGGGCTGACTGAGTCGTCGCTGTATCCGCTGCTCAAGCGTCTGCAGGGCGGTGGCCTGATAGCGGTGCGGACGGCGGAGCATAACGGCCGCCTTCGCAAGTACTATCGCATAACCGAATCCGGCCAGGAGCGCCTACGCGCCTTTCTAGCCGAGCAAGACGAGGTGCGCGGCCTCTATCGTTATGTGGAAGAGTCGATGGTCGCGAGTTCGCAGTCGGCCTCCGAGGATGCGCCGGCCCCTGCCGGCGTGCCCGCGATCGCGTGCTCGGGGGCGGCGCCGTCGTCGGCTGACCCGCCAGCTGGCGGGACACCGCCGGGCGCGGTCGACGGCGCGCCGGTGTGGGCTTGATGGCTGTGATAGGAGGTTTCTCGTGAACAAGCAGGAGTTTCTCGATCGACTGGGCACGCTGCTCTCGTGCCTGCCGGCATCGCGTGTGGCCGAATCGCAGGCATTCTACGCCGAGGCCATCGCCGACCGCATGGAGGAGGGCATGACCGAGGAGGAGGCCGTTGCCGCGCTGGGCTCGCCGGGGGCGGTGGCCGACGCCATCCTCGACGAGATGCCGCCGGTTCCCCGCGTGATGGCCAAGACGCGCCGGCGCAGCACCGTGCTGCTCTGGGCGCTCATCATCGTGGGGTCGCCTCTATGGCTTGCGCTACTGCTGACCTTCGCCCTGGTGGCGCTGGGGGTGTACCTGTGCATCTGGATGCTCGCCGCGATGCTCTGGGCCATTGCGGCCGCCGCGGTCATGGCCCTGCCGCTTGCCCTGATCCTCGCCTTCGCCGGCTTGATGGAGGGCAACGTCCCCTTCGCCCTCGCCTACGTGGGGGAGGGGCTGCTCGCGGCGGCGCTCGGCATCGTGTGCTTCAGCGCGGCGCTCTCGTCCAGCCGCTATCTGGTGAGGCTTTCGCAGAGGTGGATGGGCAAGATGCTCTCGCCCTTCCGACGCGAGCGGTCGCAGGCGCCCTCGGATGCCGTCGGCGCGACGGCCTGAGACGTCGGCGCTGGCTGCGGGCAGTGAAGTGAAAGGAAGAGAAGATGCGACAAGTGCGCAAGACGATGCATTGCGTGGCAGCCGCCCTGGCGGTTGCGGGGTTGGTGCTAATGGCGAGTGGATTCGCGCTCTCCGGCTGTGACGTGCGCGTGTTCACGGCTTCGGTTGATCGAGGAGCCGTCATGCTTGGCGGCGTGGAGGTGGAGAATCCGGAGCAGGTGCCGCTGCTCGGCTGGATGGCGTCGATGGGGAGGGTGGAGATCAACCCGCCCGAAGCGCCGGACGCGCCCACCGCGCCCTAAGCTCGTCGGCCCTCGGATTTGAGGTGCCCAGGTCGGCGGTTGCCGGGGTCTTCGCCCTTGCTCGACCACCCGTGCCGGTTCTTAGGCTCGATCGGGCTCCGACTGCGCGATGTCCCAAGCGCGCCCAGGAAGCCGTGGAAATCCTGTGGCCGTTTCCCGCGTGCCCTATAATGTGAGCCATGACTAACATTACTGAGAACACCCCGGTGGAAGCGGTGGGGGAGGGCTCTTGCGAGTGCCTGACCACCGACGTGTCCGACTCCCTCGCTGCTCCTGCGGTGCTTGAGCGTGCCAGCTCAAACGTCGCTGCCGCGCCTGCGTCCGCCGACGCGACGGCGCCTGCCGCACCTGCGTCTGCCGTAGCGCCCGCGCCCTCTTCGCGCCGCGCCGCCGCTGATCCGCCGGCCGTCGCGCGACGGCGTGCTCGCGAAGAACGCGTCATCTCGCAGATGGTGGCGCTTTACTGCGCCGGCAACCACGATGCCGCGTCGCGCACGGAGCGCGCCTGCTGCGGCGAGCCGGTGTGCCCCGCGTGTAAGGCCGTCGACGCCTATGCCGTCCTGCGCACTGCGCGCTGTCGCCAGATGCACGCCAAGACCTCCTGCGAGAAGTGTCCCTATCATTGCTACCGCCCCCAGGAGCGCGAGCAGATTCGCCAGGTCATGCGCTATGCCGGCCCGCGTATGCTCACGAAGCACCCCATCGCGGCCATCCGCCACCTCCTCGGGAGGTAACGCCCGCTGCACCCGCTGCGTCTCAGCAGCAGGACGGTCGCGCCCATCCGGGCACGGCAGGGCAGTCGCCAGCTTCCCGTCCTCCCTAATCCCCGACCGCCGCGGCGGCGCGACTGTCCCTCGCGTCGTCGCAGCGGGGTTCCCGCTCTCGTCTGTCCGCCCCACTGCCACCTTTTCGCCGGAAAATGGCACTAATCGGCAGTTTGGTACGGTTCGCGAGGCTTTCCGAGCGGATCGCGTTTTCGCGACCTGGGGTTTTCTCGCGTCAGGACGCATCCGAGGGCGCAGCTGGCCTGAAAGGGGCCTACTGCACCGTACCAAACTGCCGATTAGTGCCATCAGACGCGCGTTTTCCGGCTTTGACATGATTCTTGCTCGCCTGGCGGGGCGAGCCATGTCGGGCGGGCAACGCTTGGCCTCGGTTTTCGCGCCAGGTACGCCGTGCGACGCGGCGCCTCCTGCCCGTTGTGGTATACCCACAAGGTCATCGTTTGCCTAAGAAGGACGCGTTATGGAAGCTGGTCAGGTAGGGAAGGCGGTCGAATCCGCCACGAGCGGTCTCCGCCATGGGCGGGAACGTGCCGATGTGAAGGCCCCCGCGCCGGGGTACGTCGACGAGGCTGCGCCGCTCACGCGGGAGTACCTCGACGTCATCGCTGAGCTTGGCGGGGATGAGGCCGGCCGTCGCGCGGCCTGGGAGCGCATGGCAAACGGTTCGGCGTGGTACCACGGCGAGCCCGTCGCCTTCAACTACGTCCCGCGCATCTACGGCCCGCATATGCGCGCATGGCTGGAGAACGTGGCGACCACCGCCTACGGCATCCTGCGCACGATCATTGAGCGCTATCAGGTTGACCCGGTCTACCGTCGGGAATTCCGCTTTGACCCGCGTGTGGAGGAACTCGTGCTCCTGCCGCGCGGCTACAGGGAGCCGCTGCCCCTGACGCGCGTCGACCTCATGCTCGACGAGGCGACAGGCGACTTTCGCTTCTGCGAGTTCAACACCGACTCGTCGAGCGGGATGAACGAGGCGCGCGAGGCCCTGGCGGCCATCCGCGAAGGCGCGGCGTACCAGGTTATGGCCGCACGTCACGTGTTCGAGGACGATGGGGAAGCGCAGTTTGCCGGCTGGGTGCGCACGTTTGCGCGCCTCTACGCTACGAGCGATCGGGCGGCAGCGGCGCCGCTCGCGACGCCGCTCGCGCCCACTGCCGCCTTGTCCGCCCCTGACGCGCCCGTTGCTGAGGCCGCCGCCGGACGCGCCGGCGGGCCAGCCTCCGCGGCACGCCCGCGGGTGGCCATCGTCGCGTGCCTCGATGGCCCCGAGCCCGACGTGAGCGAGCTCGCCCTGTTCATCCCCCTGTTCGAGGCGGCCGGCTTTGACTGCTCGGTGTTCGACGCGCGCCAGCTCAGCTTCGACGGCGAGCGGCTTCGCGGCAACGTCGCGTTGGCCGGCATGGGCGATGTGGACATCGACGTCATCTGGCGCTTCTGCATCGTGGTTGATCTGCTGGAGCACTGGGATGACGTGCAGCCCCTCGTCAACGCGTTGCGCCAGCGGAAGGTGGAGATGATCGGCAGCTTCGCCACGCAGATCGCCCACGATAAGCAGTTGTTCGCCGTGCTGCGGCGTCCGGCCACCCAGGCGCTGCTCACGGCGGAGGAGCGGCGCTTCGTCGAGGAGCACATCCCCTTCACGGCCTTCCTCGACGACCCGGCCCTCGACCTGGACGCCGTGCGCCGTCATCCCGAGCGCTGGGTGCTCAAGCCCACCGACTGGTACGCCAGCAAGAACGTGGTGGCTGGCGCCGAGTGCACGACGGGAGAGTGGTCGCGCATGATCGACGAGGCGCTCGCGCAGAAGAGCGGCTCGCCGTGGATCGTGCAGGAGTTCTTCGCGCCCCAGGTCACGCCTGCCGTCCCGCTCTACGGCCGCCCAGAGGACTTCACGGCCGCGCCGCGCCCCTTCGGGAACCTGCTGGGGCTCTACGTGCACGCGGGGCGCTTCGCCGGGGTCTACCTGCGCCAAGGCCCTCACGACGTCATCGGCAGCGCGCGGGAGGGCCTGGTTACGCCCGTTCTCTGGACGCAGGGCTAGCGCCTGGCGGGACGCTCCGCCCGGAGGGCGTCCCGCCAGGCCCTAGGCCGTCGGATCGTCCTTCACGAAGGTGGACACGAAGATGCTGGCCACGCCGCACAAAAGGCCGCCGACCACCCAGGCCATCCAGAAGTAGGCCGTGTGCCACTGCGGCACGAGCAGCAGCGCCACGCCCACCATCGTGGCAGCGATCATGATGATGCCGCACAGACCGCTCGTGAGCTGGCTCTTGCGGTGGCGGCGTTCCAGCCGCGCCCGGGCGCGCTCAATCTCCGCGTCGGAGGCGTCGGGTATGCCCAGAATCTCGCAGATCTGCGCGTCGGTGTACAAGCCGCGCAGCTGGGCGGCGCTGGTCTCGCGCAGGTGCTTCCACGAGTCGCTCTCGGCCAGGGCCTGCTCGCGGGCGTTGTTGTAGTTGGTGACGTTCAGGCGCGCAAGCAGCATGCTCGTCCGCACGATGAGCCACACCGCTATC
The DNA here is from genome assembly GCF_009911695.1 of Enterorhabdus sp. P55. GTDB lineage: Bacteria > Actinomycetota > Coriobacteriia > Coriobacteriales > Eggerthellaceae > Enterorhabdus. The sequence goes on from NZ_QWKK01000049.1 coordinate 4,930, forward strand.
GCTATGAGGGCCATCATGAGGCCGCTCGCGATACCCTCGACGAAGTCCCCGCTCCCATCGGTGAGGCTCGCTCCCACGATGCCGACGAAGATGAGGAAGATGCCACCGACGAGGTTGATCACAAAGGAGCGCTGGGTGGCGCGGCGATCGTCGGCGGTGTAGAAGTCCTGGACGTAGGGGTGGCTGCGCTGAAACTCCACATGCTGGAACGAGGCCGTGAGAATGAGGGCGGTGCCGACGCCGATGCCGACGAATAGCGGAATGAGCGTAAGGGCCTCCAGGTTCGGATTGAAGCGCTCGGCGGCGGTGCCCACGAAGATGAGCAGCGACACGCCCAGGAGGATGGTGAAGACGCCCGTGGCGATCTTCGTGGCGAAGGCGCGCATGTGCTCGTCGTAGCCGCACACGTCCAGGGGCGGGCCGCCGGCGTTCTCGCGCATGGCGGCAGCGGCGGCCTGGGCCCGCGGGGTGGGGGAGGTGGCGGTCAGGTCGCCCGTCACCAGGTCGTCTAAGGTGCAGTCGAAGATCTGGCACAGCTTCAGCAGCTTGTCCATTTCGGGGTAAGCGCGCTCGGCCTCCCACTTGGTGACGGATTGGCGGCTGACGCCGAGCATCATGGCCAGCTGCTCCTGGGTCATGGCGTGGGTGGCGCGTAGGTGCTGCAGGTTGTTGCGAAAGCTCACGATGGGTCCTCTCGGTAGGTCAGGCGGTTGAATCGGCTGTCGACGCACCTCACTCTACGGTAGCCGGCGTCTCCGATCTACCAACTTGCGGCATCATTTTTTCGCACCTACAGGTTGCCAACCCCAGGTCAAAGGCGTAAAGCTACCAGATCGACACTACCAGCTCAGCAGCTCGTAGCCGTCCTCGGTCACCACAATCTGAACCTCCCACTGGGCGGTGGGCAGACCGTCGGCGGTGCGGACGGTCCAGCCGTTGGGGTCGGACATGTCGATGTCCGGCTTGCCCAGGTTGATCATGGGCTCGATGGTGAACATGAGGCCGGGCGCGAGCACGGGCCCTGTTCCCGCCTCGGTCACGAAGCTCACGAACGGGTCCTCGTGGAACTCAAGTCCGATGCCGTGGCCGCCGAACTCGCGCACCACGCTGTAGCCGTGGGCCTGGGCGTAGGCGTTCACGGCCGCGCCGATGTCGCCCAGGTGCCCCCAGGGCTTGACGGCCCTGAGGCCCTCCTCCACCGCCTCTTTGGTCACGCGCACGAGGTCGGCCTTCTCAGGTGGCACCGCGCCGATGCAGAACATGCGCGAAGAGTCGGAGAAGTAGCCGTCCAGGATGGTGGAGCAGTCGACGTTGATGATGTCGCCCTCCTTGAGCACCTCGTCCTCGCGGGGGATGCCATGGCAGACTACCTCGTCGACTGACGTGCAGACGCTCTTGGGGAATCCCTCGTAGTCGAGCGGTGCGGGAATGGCGTCATGCTCGACGGTGTAGTCGTGCACCCAGCGGTCGATGTCGGCGGTGGTGACGCCGGGGCCGATGCGCTCGGCCACGTAGTCGAGTGCGCCCACGTTGACGGCGGCGCTTCGGCGGACGCCCTCGATGTCGGCGGCAGTCTTCAGCAGGCTGCGCAGCGGCACCTCCTCGCCGGCCTCGTAAAGGGCCTGGAGGCGCTCGTCGAAGTCGTGGTGGCACTTCTTGTACTTGCGTCCGCTGCCGCACCAGCACTCGTCGTTGCGGCCGGGCTGCGGTTGTCCGTCGTACATGGTTCCTCGAATCTGCCCCGGAGGGCGTCGGTGGCGGGGTGCCCCTTCGGGGGCGTGGGGGCGATGTCGGCCGACACGGGGGCGCGGGGTCGGCGCTCTGGGGCGTCTGCCGGCGCGGGTGCGGACGTTGTCGCCTATGATCGCCTGCCATACTACCGCAACTTGGCGGATGGAACCGCGTTTCGCTGCCGTTCGGTTGCGTGGGGAACAGATGGGCGGGGTCGGGCGCGGGCGTCGTTGCCGCGAGATGAACTGGATGGCGGCGCTTCCCTGGAAAAACGCGCTGCTTTCTGCAAATTGGAGCGGATTTGCACCCGCCATTGGCCTTGGCGGGGGCTGGGTCACGGGTAGCCGGGCGTAAACCCCCTGGTCGTCGGATCTGGATTGGGCGGCGAGCTCCCGTTTGCGCGATTTTCGGAGTGCAGAACCGTTCGAATTTGCAGAAATCAGCGTGAGAAGCCGGAAAAAGCATGGAACGGCCTCGCATGCCGCGGTCTAATGCCATGGTGCGGCGCATTTGTTATAATAGCCATATAACAAATAGAACAGGTTCTCTCGAAGGAGGGCATGCCATGATTCTGCGCATTGACCAGGGCTCGCAAGAGCCCCTGTACCTGCAGATACGAAACCAGCTGGTGGGCGCCATCGCGCGCGGCGAGCTGCTGCCAGGTGACCGGCTACCGGGCGTGCGGGCCCTTGCGTCGGATTTGGGCATCAACCTGCATACGGTCAACAAGGCCTATGCGGTGCTGCGTGACGAGGGCTATCTGCTCATGCGCGGCCGCAGCGGTGCCTTTGTGGCCGATGCGACGCAGGCCGCCTCGGCTGAGCGCCGGGCCGATGCCGAGAAGCATGCGGCCGAGGCGCTGCGAGGCCTCGCGCTTGAGTGGCGCGCCCGCGGCGGAGATGCGGCGGGTTTCGTCGACCTGGCTGCGGCGTCGGCTGCCGCCGTGTTCGACGATCCGGGCGTCGCTGGGGCATCCCGCGATGTGGCTGTGCGCCTTGCGGTTGGCGCCGACCTGGCTCCCGGAGCTGCAGCCGTCGCGTCCGGAGCGGGCGCTGGCGCCCTTGCCGACTCAGCCGCAAGCGCCTTGGGCGCGCTTGCTGCTGGCATCCCCTCCGGCCTCGCTCCGACCGACCTCGCCGCCCCCGCCGCGGCTCGCCCCTAGGAGGCTGCCATGGAATTACTCGTTGCGCTCATTCTTGTCGGCTGCGTGCTGCTGACCGGCGGTCTGCTGGCCGTCACCCCTTGGCTCATGCCCAAGACCGAGTGCTTCGCCGTCACCGTGCCCGAGGGCGCTCGCCGCGATCCGCGCCTGGCTGGCTTCCGCCGCCGCTATGCGCTCATCGTGGGCGTGGCCACGCTTGCCTGCTCCGGGCTCCTGGCCGCCTTCGCCGCCAGCGCCGGAAGCTCGCTTGGCGAGGGGACGGCCTTCGTCGGGGTGCTCGTCGGCGCGATGCTGGTGCCGACAGTGCTGTCGTTTGGCCTTATGCTGCACTTTCGCCGACGCGTGATGGCCGTCAAGCGCGCCGAGGGATGGGCGGCGCCGCGCCCCCAGGCGGCTGCGGTGGTGGCCGAGGACGACGTGCCGCACGCCATCTCCCTCGCCTGGAACCTGCTGTACGTGCCGGTTGTCCTGGTGACGGCGACCATCGGTGTGGTGGCGTGGCCGGCTATTCCCGATCAGATCCCCCTGCACGCCGACTTCTCCGGCACCGTCAACGACTGGGCACCCAAGAGCATCGGCAGCGTGTTCTTCCCCGTGCTCGTGCAGTTGTTCATGATCGCGTGCTTCCTATTCTGCCATTGGTCGATCCTGCGCTCCAAGCGTCCGACGAGCCCTGGCGCGCCGGTGACCTCGGCCCTGGCGTACGGCTTGTTCGCGCGCGCCCAGAGCATTTACCTGTTGGCGACGGGCGTGCTCGTCACGGCGGCGTTGGGGCTTACGTTCATGCTGTCGGCCATGGGCGTCCTCTCGCTTGGCGGCGCGGGAGCCATCGTGGCGGTGGCGGTGATTCCCGTTTTGCTGGGCTCGGTGGCCATCGCGCTTGTCTACGGGCAGGCCGGATCGCGACTGTTCCGCCGCATGGAGGCGGCCGGCGCCAACGCGGGCGTCCCGTCCGGCGCCGTGATGCCCGCGGACGACGACGATCACTGGAAGCTCGGCATCTTCTACGTAAACCGCGACGACGCGAGCCTGTTCCTTCCCGAGCGCTTTGGCGTGGGCTGGACGCTTAACCTGGGGCGCCCGGCGGCCTGGGCGGTCGTCGGCGGGTTCGTTGCCGTGATGGCGCTGTTCGTGGTGCTCGTGTTCATCGCGATAGGGTAGGGGAGCGGCCCGGCGGCAGTTGGCTCGCAGGCCGTCGGGCGCTTGCCGCGCCCTGGTTCGGGCGCTCTCAATCTGAGAACCCGGCGCGAAGGTGTGCCTGCGGGGTGGCGCGTCGGCGCCAAACCCCTATAATCGGTCGCTATGGCTAAGAAGTTCGACCCCGGGGTATACCGCGCCATCCTGCGCGTTCGCCAGGCCTACGCCTTTGACGTGGGCGGTTTCCTCATGCGCTTCTACTCGTACATGATGAACATCGGCACCATCACCATGATCACGCTGGCCGGCCGGTCGTTCCTCGTCGCGGGGCTGGTGTCGTCGGCCATCGCGCTGGCCACGTTCCTCATCTCGCCGCGCGTCTCCAAGCTCGTCGACGAGCGCGGGCAGCACCGCGTGGTGCCCGTGGCCGCGGTCATCACGTTGGTGGGGTGGGCTCTCATGCTGGTTACGGTGGGCACGGGCGGCCCCGACTGGGCGCTGTTCGCGGCCGCGGTGCTCATGGGCTTTGTGCCCAACCCCCAGGCGCTCGTCCGCGCGCGCTGGACCTATCTCATCCGCACGGGGCGCCTGGGCGACGCCGCGCCCGACGTGCGCACCATGTTCTCCTACGAGGGCGTGCTCGACGACATCGGCTTCATGTTCAGCCCGTCCATCTCCATCGCGCTGGCCACGGCGCTGTTCCCCACGGCGGGTCTCCTGGCTGGGGGCATCAGCTTCGCGGTGGGCGTGACGGTGCTCTCGCTCTCGCGCTCCACCGAGCCCGAGCCCGGGTGGGGCGCCGCCCCTGCCAGCGGCGCCGGCGCCGCCCGTCCCCGGAGCGTGTTTCGCACGTCGGCGGTGGTGCGCGTGCTGTTTCTGCTCATGCTGTTCCTCGGCGCGTTCTACGGCATCTTCGATACCGCCACCGTGGCCCTCGCCGAGGAGCTTGGCGATCCCAACATCGCGAGCATCATTCTCATCATCGCGTCGTTCGTGTCGATGATCATGGGATTCGTGTTCGGGATGATCTGCCTGCGTGTGCCGCAGCACCTTCAGCTGGTGGGCGCTGGCGTGCTCATCGGCTGCGCGTACGGCTCCATGGCGCTCATCGACTCGGCGCAGTCGCTGTTCGTGGTGTCCACGCTCGGCGCGCTGTTCTACGCGCCGTTTCTTATCGTGTGCAACGCCACCTGCGAGCGCGCTGTCCCCAGCGACCGTCTGACCGAGGCCATCACGTGGATGAACGCTGGGGCTACCTGCGGCATGGCGTTTGGGCCGTCGCTCGGCGGCGTCATCATCGACGAGATGGGCGCGGTGGCGTCCTTCGATCTGGGCGCCGTGCTGGCCATCGCCATCCCTGTGACGCTCGCGCTGTTCTACCGCCTGCTCAAGCGCAACGTCCGTGGCGAGGCGCCCGCGGAGGCGGCTGGCGGATCTCCCAAGGAGTAGGTGCCTGCGGGTCGGACGGAGGCGCTCGCGGCGGGTGCCGGCCTCACGCCAAGAGGCAGGTGCCCACGGGCCGGCGAAGAAGTGGGCTCTGCCCCCCCCCCGGCAGCGGCGCGGCGACGGCCCCCTGGGGGCAGCGGCGCGGCGACGGCCCCGGCTGCGACGCGACGGGGGGGCGGGTCGGGTGGTAGGGGCGGCCTGCGTGCAGGGAAATCGGCGAAAAATGGACACTTGCGCCGAAATTCCGAGGTCTGCAGGGGCCTGGGGAGGCAAAATACCCGCGCAGTCACTGTGGGAATTCTCGTGACCTGGGAAAACGCTCGGCCCGACCGCTCTGGAGCGCCCAGCGCCTCGGAATTTCGGCGCAAGTGTCCAAAAACGCGAAAAGAATGCGCGCGACCCCCCTCTATCCCCCTCCAGCGGGATCCTCGTAGACGCCAGCGGGGGCTCCGGCACGTGCTCGGGGAGCGGGCGGCTGAGGGGCCGCGCGGAGGACGCGCGCCGGCGGCTGCCGTGCGGGGGCTGCGCGGAGGACGCGCGTCGGCGGCTGTCGTGCGAGAGGGGGGCCGGCATGCGGTCGGGCGCCCCGCTTTTCCCGGCGGATCTCCCCAGGAGCAGGCGCCTGCGGGTCGGGCGGGCGCTCGCGGGGCGGGTGCTCGCCTCGCGCCAAGAAGCAGGCGCTCGCGCGCCGGGCGCGCTTCCGGCTCTGCCTGCGTTCGTTGCGAAATATGACCCTTTCGCTCAGGCGGCTGCTATAATGCCTCCCATGCCGGGCTGACGGGCTGGCTGCTTGCGCCTCTGGGGGAGCGCGCAAGACGGCGGCCGCCTAGCGCGGACACGCACCTTGTACAATGAGAGAGAGGTTGGGAAGTGAGACGGGTGACAGCATGCGTCACCGCGCTCTGCCTGGGATTCTCGCTGTTCGGCATGCCGGCCGTGGCCGTTGCCGAGCCCGCGGATCCAGGGAGCACGCAGGAGACGCAGCAGACCGAAACGCAGCTAGAAACGAACAACGATGATCTTGCCGCTGGAAGCCGAGAAGACCAACTGACCCCCGCCGCCGACGCGACGCCTGATGCCGCGCCGACCGACGAGGGTGCCGATGACGCCGAGGGAGCGGGCTCGCTCCAGGGTGCCGTCGTCGACGTGGAGCTCACGTCGTTCGTTCCGCGGGCCGCACTGGCGGCCAACCTGACTGCACAACTGAATACTGAGGACGGCGCCGTCGTGGCGGGGCCGGTCGCCTTCGGGCCGAAGGCCTCCGAGGCTGCCGTCGTGGCTGCCCTCGCCGAGGAATCGGCCCGGGCGGCTGGCGCTGACGGCGATGGCGCGTCCGCCGATCGCGTCACCGCGGCCTGCGCGCTCTACGCGTGCCTGGACGCCGTGCCGGCCGGCACGTACACGCTCGTCGTGCGCGGTGAGGGCTACGGCACCTTCACGCAGGAGGTGACCCTGGCCGATGGCGACCGCGCTGCCCTGCGCCTGGCAGACAGCCTGATGAGCGGGCTTGACGCCGACGAGGCGGGCGTGGGCCTGGCGCCCTATGGCGACTTCAACGGCAACGGCGAGGTGGGTTCGGGCGACGCGTCGCTTTTGGCCCGCGCCGTGGCCGACGAGGCGCCTCGCGCCGGCGCCGGAGCCGAGGCGCGCTTCGACCTGACGGGCGACGGCGCGGCTACGCTGGCCGACGTCCAGGCGTTTGCCGCCACCCTGGGTCATGCCCGCGAGGGCGCGGGCGCCCAGGCGGCCGCGCACCTGACCAAGGACGGCTCCCAGATGAGCCCGGCCCTCGGCGCGGGCACCGTGGTCGCGGGCGACGTGCCCTTCGACAGCCTCTTCGCGCCCGACGGCGCCGTGGTGGCGCTTGCTCCGGCTGACGGCCAGCCCGTGTCCGTTGACGCACCGGTGGAGTTCTCCGTCGAGCCCCGGGGGGCTGCGCTGGCGGGCCTCACCCTGCAGGCTCCCGTCGACGCCAGCGGCGCGCCCCGCGCGGGCCTGGTGGTCGTCGAGCTCGCGGACGGCTCTGTCGAGGAGATTCCCTTCTCCGACGAGGGCATTCACGCCCTGCGCTCGAGTGGCCTGCCCGCCACCGGGTCGGTGGAGGCCGAGAACGGCCTGGTGGTCATCGACTTCGGCGCGCGCGTGGCCGTCAAGCGCATCACCATCCGCGTCACGGCAGTGGCCGACGGCGGCACGCTGGCCGAGATAGCCACCGTCGAGTTCCTCAACGGCATGGAGGATCGCATCGCGCCTCCCGACCTCAACGTTCCCGCCAACTTGGCTGCCGATGCGGCCGACAAGCGCTTCACGCTGGCGTGGGATCCGCAGGTGAACGTGACCGGCTACGAGGTGGAGGTGTCGCAGGGCGGCGTCACGGACGTCCGTGCTGCGGTGCTGCCCACCGCCGAGGTGAGCACGCTTCGCGGCGAGAAGCTGGCGAACGAGACCGACTACCAGGTGCGCGTGCGCTCCGTCAACGGCGACTGGCACAGCCCCTGGGGCGACGCCATTACCGTGACGCCGCATGCCACGAAGGCTCCCGCCGCGCCCGACGGCGTGACAGTCGAGGGCGGCTACGGCGAGATCGTGGTGCGCTGGCGTGCCGCGGAGGACGCCGCGCGCTACACCCTCTACTACAAGGCCGAGGACGAGGCTGAGTTCCACGCCGTCGAGGGCCTGGCCGACACCAGCTGCACCGTGGGCGACCTGCGCCACCGCACCCGCTACCTTGTGTATCTGACGGCCAGCAACGACTGCGGCACGTCCGCCCCGTCCAACCAGTACAGCGGCGAGACCATCGACCGCACGGCCAAGGTGCCCTGGTACAACCTCATCAACCGCACGGTTCAGAGCGCCTCGCTCGACTCGCACATCATCGACGTGACCGCGGCGCCGCACGATCCCGGCAAGGTGCCGGACTTCGAGCCGCGTCACCTGGTAGACGGCGACTACGACACCTACTTCTACTCCGCCCGCCACAACGACGGCTGGGGCGAGGTGACGGTCACCTTCGACGACGTCTACGAGATGAGCAGCTTCGCGCTCACCACCTACCTGGGCAACGGCTACTGCTCGATGCACGAGATCCGCGTGACGGTGGACGACGGCGCCGGCAACCGCGCCACGTACCACTCGGGCTCCGGCCTGTCGTGGTCGGCCATCGCCAATACGCCCAACTCCGTCATGGTGAGCTTCCCCACGGCGAAGGTGAAGACCATCTCCCTCACCTACTGCCGCGCCTACTGGGCGCCGGTTACCATTTCTGAGCTGGCGTTCTACCAGCATGACACCTTCGCTGAGGAGGTGGCGGCGCTCTGGGCGGACGACCTGCACACGGTGCTTGCCGACGGCGTGACGCCCGAGGCCATCGAGGACATCCGCGCGCGCCTGAACACGCCCGACCCGGCGTGCGGCGAGCTGCATCCGCGCTACGAGCTGCTCGTGGCCGAGCTGGACAACGCCATGGCCGTGCTCAACGCCCAGGGCCTGCGCGCGCCCGTGGCGATTGACCCGCAGGTGCGCAGCTCGGTCAATGCCAACGTGGGCGGGCTCAACGCGTGGCAGCCCCTCGGCGTGTCGGCGAAGGCCGGCGAGGAGGTGGCGGTCTACGTGGGCGGCGCTGGCGCCGCGGCCGGCTCGTCCACCCCGCTGCGCCTCATGGCCACCCAGTACCACGCCGAGTCCAGCTCGTGGAGCACGACGGCGGTGGGCACGCTCAAGACGGGCATGAACACCGTGGTCATCCCCAAGCTCACCTCGCTCGATGTGGAGAAGGGCGGCGCGCTGTACGTGGAGTACGCGGGTACCGGCGCGAGCCGCTCCTACGCGGTGCGCGTGGTGGGCGGCGTCGATATTCCCGTGCTCGACCTGCACGGCGTCACCGACGAGGCCGAGCGCCTGGCGCGCTGCGAGGCCTACGTCCGCTCGCTCGACGCGTCCGTCGCCGGCCTGGAGCAGACCCATGCCGACGCCGGGCATGACCATGCCTACGATCCGCAGAACTGCGTGGCCAACGCCACGGACGTCGTGTGCGACACCATCATGTTCTCCATCCCCGCCAGCCAGGTGCTGGCCGGCTTGGGCTCGGGCACGGTGGCTGAGCGCGCCGCCAAGGTGAATCACGCGCTGGCCGAGGCCGACGAGATGATGCACCTGTTCTACCAGCACAAGGGCCTGGGGAACCTGACCGCCGAGGAACAGGAGGTCTACGGCACGCGCAACGGCCTGCCCACGGCGCGCCAGAACATCCGCTACATGCGCATGTTCGCCGGTGCGTTCATGTACGCCGGCGGCCTGCATATCGGCGTGGAATGGGGCTCCACCGTCGAGTTCTGCTCCACCCCGGGCGTCTCCTTCGACGAGAGGGGCCGCTACCAGTCCGGCTACTACTACGGCTGGGGCGTCTCGCATGAGGTGGGCCACGAGATCAACCAGGGCGCCTACGCCATCGCCGAGGTGACGAACAACTACTACGCGCAGCTGGAGAAGGCGCAGGACACCGACGACTCCACCCGCTTCACGTACCCGACCGTCTACGAGCGCGTGACCTCCGGCATCAAGGGGATGCCGGGCGGCGCCACGGGCATCGCCGTGTACTGGCAGCTGCACCTCGCCTACGACAAGGGCTACAACTTCAAGACCTACGACACCTATACCGAGCAGTTCAACAACCTCTTCTTCGCCCGCGTGGACGCCTATGCCCGCAACCAGGCCATCGCGCCCCAGGCGAAGGAGGACGGCGTGGCGCTCACCCTGGCCGGCGCCGACAAGGACAACGCGCTCATGCGCCTGTCCTGCGCCGCTGCCGAGCGCAACCTGCTCGCCTACTTCGAGGCATGGGGCCTCGAGCCTAACGCGGGCACGCGCGCCTATGCCGAGCAGTTCCCGGCGGAGGAGCGCCCCATCCAGTACCTCTGCGACAGCGCCCGCGCCTACCAGCTGGAGGGCGGCCGCTCCACGGCGGCGAGCACCACCGTCTCCGCGTCGCTCGCGCGTGAGGAGAACTCGCCCTCCGTGGTCATCAGCCTGTCGTCTTCAGGCGGCGGGGACGGCCTGCTGGGCTACGAGATCAAGCGCAACGGCGTGCCGGTGGCCTTCGTCACGGCCGACCAGGATCGCTACGTGGACACCATCGCCACGGTGAACAACCGCGTCTTCACCTACGAGGTGTGCGGGGTGGACAAGCACCTCAAGCGCACGCGCTCGGTGACCCTCGATCCGGTGAAGGTGTCGCACGACGGCTCGCTCGACAAGACGGGCTGGACGGCCACGTCCACGCTCTACGCGGCCGACGATGCCACCGAGCCCGATCCCGACGGGACGAGCTGCGGCATGCCGGAGCCGGCTGCCGCGATGCGCGCCATCGACGGCGATGCGGCCACGGTGTTCGACGGCGCCCTGCCCGAGGGCAGCGCCGAGGAGGCCTCGGTGACGGTGAGCTTTGGCGAGGAGCTGGCGGTGTGCGCGCTCAAGTACCGTGCCGGCGCGGAGCATGCCGTCAAGGACTACCGCGTGGAGGTGAGCGCCGACGGCGTGCGCTGGACCGTCGTCAAGGAAGGCTCCTTCGAGCTGGACGCTGATGGCCGCGCCACCGTGTGGTTCAACCGCGAGGGCGACGGCTGGCTCTACACCTATGACGCCGCCTACCTGCGGCTCGTGGCCGTGGGGCAGCGCGAGGCCTCCGTGGCCGAGCTCGACGTGCTCGGCCCGACGGGCGATGACGTGGAGCTGCTGGCGAACGGCGTCGGCCGCCTGCGCAGCGACCTGCGCATCGAGGGCGGCGAGGTGGTGCCGGCCGGCTCGCTGGTCATCACCGGCTCCTACAAGGGCAACCCGGCTTACAACGCCCTCAAGCTCTACGACCAGGACGGCCGGCTCATCCCCGGCACGCAGGTGATCTTCGCCGACGTGCCCGAGCAGGGCGACCTGGGCGAGACGGCCGAGGGCCGCTGGCTGTACTACCTGACCCCCGACGACCTGAAGGAGACGGCCGTGCCCACGAAGGTGCGCGCCGAGCTGTACCGCGTCGACGACGCCCACAGCCTGGAGGGCGAGCGCCTGGTGGCTGACACGCTGCCGGTGGCCGTGCCCGCCGTGCTGCCGGACATCGAGATGTCGTTCGACCGCGTGGAGATGAGGGAGGCATGATGAGGACGAACGAGCGAAGGGAAGGCGCGCGCTGCGTGCGCGGCGCGGGATGCGGAGCGGCCGCGGGGCGCGCCGGGCGCGCCGGGGGCGTGAGCCGC
>NZ_QWKK01000050.1 GCF_009911695.1 Enterorhabdus sp. P55
CGCAAGCCTCCCCAGCTCCGCTGCGTCCATCGCAAGCCTCTCCGTCCGCGTCACTACGGCCGCCGCAACCCCGCCCCGCGTCCGCGCTGCTGCACCCCTCCACCAGTGCCATCGCGCCCACCGCAAGCCCCCCCCTACGTCCGACCGCCAACCCCATCCCGCACCCCCCCCGGACGCCCAGCCGCCGGCCCCGCCTCGCCTCGCTCTCCCATCCTTTCTCTCCGCCTCGCTCCGTCTTCCGCTATCATGGACTAGAAAATTTTCCGAACAGAAAGCGCAGCCATTCAAATGACGACATCAACATCCACCCCGACCGCGACGAGTGACGACCTCCTCTCCGCCGACGACGTCGCCCGCACGCTCGGCGTCACTAAGCAGACCGTCTCGCGCCTCATCCGCACCGGCGCGCTACCAGCTGAGAAGGTCGGCAACAAGTGGGTGATCTTCGCCGACAAGCTGGGCGCCTACCTCGCCGCGAACAACCTCGTCCCCGAGCCGGCAGACCACCCGCGCCGCCCCGGCGTCACCCCGACGCTCGCCGGCGCGCCCGCCGATGCCGCCCCATCCCTCGCCAGCGACACAAGCCCCGCCGGCAACACAATCCCCGCCGCTCCCATCCGCGCACTCAGCTTCTTCTCCGGCGCCCTCGGGCTTGACCTGGGAATGGAGCGCGCCGGCATCCACCCCGCGCTCTATTGCGAGAACGACCGCAAGTGCCGCATGACCATCCATTCCATGCGCCCCGACGCGGCGCTCATCGGCGACATCAACCGCTACGAGGCCGACCAGATCCTCGAGATGGCCGGCCTTGCACCCGGCACCGTCGACGTCATGTTCGGCGGCCCGCCCTGCCAGGCGTTCAGCACCGCCGGCGCGCGGCGCGCCTTCGACGACGACCGCGGCAACGTCTTCCTGCGCTACCTGGCCCTGGTGGCCGAGATCCAACCCACCTATGTGGTGGTGGAGAACGTGCGCGGCCTGCTCTCCACGCCGTTTCCCCTGGTGGAGGGCGGTCAGCCCGAGCGCGGCGGCGCTTTCCAGCTCGTGCTCAGGCGCCTGGCCGAGGCGGGCTACGAGGTGAGCTTCAACCTCTACAACGCCGCCAACTTCGGCGCTCCGCAGATCCGCGAGCGCGTCGTGCTCATCGGGAAGCGCGGCGGCGGACGTGTGCCCTACCTCACGCCCACCCACGCGCCGGCTGGCGAGTGCGGGCTGCCGCCGTGGCGCACGTTCCGCGACGCCGTGGACGACCTCGACGCCGCCGGCATGCACCACACCGACTTCCCCGAGAAGCGCCTGCGCTATTTCCGCATGCTCAAGGAGGGCGAGTGCTGGAAGAACCTGCCCGACGACATGCAGCGCGAGGCCATGGGCAAGGCCTACGCGCTCTCCGGCGGCAAGACCGGCTTCTACCGGCGCATCCGCTTCGACCGACCGTGCCCCACCCTGGTCACCACGCCCACGATGCCCGCCACCGACCTGTGCCATCCCACGGAGGACCGGCCGCTCTCCATCGAGGAGTACAAGCGCGTCCAGGGCTTCCCCGACGACTGGCGCATCTGCGGCGACCTCATGGACGTCTACAAGCAGATCGGCAACGCCGTCCCCGTGGCCCTCGGCGAGGCTATCGGCCGCGCGCTGCGCGCCGACATGGCCGGCGAGGCCGCCGACCCCCGGTTCGAAGGATTCCCCTACTCCCGCTACAAGCGCACGAGCGACCAGACCTGGGGATAGGCCAAGGCCACGCCCGCGCGCGGCCGCATCGGCAGCCGGCTCGGCGCAATCAGTCGCGCAAGCGGCAGAGCAGCGGCAACGCCTGGCGCGATCCGCGCACCCTCCCTCACTGCCACTTTTTCCGTCCCACTTGGCACTAAACGGCAGTTTGGTACGGTATGGCATGGCGCGCGAGAAGAGCCCGCATCCCGCGAAAAGCCACGACCTGGGCAAACGTCGCGCCTCCTTCGGCCCGGAGAGCGGCTGCGCGCCAAGAAGCGCCGTCTAGCGCCTTGCAAAGCGTACCAAACTGCCGCTTAGTGCCAATTTTCGCCGAAAAAGTGGCAGCGGGCGACTTCCGAGCGCCCTGCGCCCCTCGGCATGCCCGCCGACGCGCCCCGCTGGCGCGCCGAGCGCCCTATAGTAGAATCCGAGAGGATGAGAAGGGAGGCGCCATGACCAGCGAGGTGCTTGCGAGCTTCACCGCGCGCGATGGGTCGGGACTCTGGGAGCTGACGAGCGCGGGCGTGCGCGTGGACGGCCGGCTCTACCGCTTCACTGACACGTCGTTCGTCATCTGCGCCGTCACGCCGGGCCGCATCGAGCAGAGCAGCCGCGTCATCGAGGAGGACGACGGCTTCGGCGCGCTCGCCGGGCTGGCCGTGCTCCAGGAGACCGGTAGCCTTAGGGACGCCGCGCTGGCCGCCTGGGCGCTCGGCGGCCCCACCACCAGCGTGCAGACCGAGCGCCGCGAGGTAGCCGGCACCGCGCAGCTGACCATAGGCAACCTCCGCGACCTGCGCAGCACGCGCGACCTACGCTACCGCGAGGACGGGCGCCACGTGCAGGAGGCCGCGCTGCGTCGCTTCGCCACCGCCGCCAAGCGGGCCATCAACGACCACCGGGAACGCGGGCTCTAGGCAACCGCCACGAGAAAGAGAGAGTAACCATGCGAGGCCTCATCGTCGAATGCGAGGACGACAAGGAGTTCGTCATCGTCGACACGCGCAGCGACCAGCACGGACGGCTACGCCTGTACCACGGCGAGCCCGCCGGCACCCTCGCTGTTGGGATGACGGTGGACTTCGAGCTCAAGGTGAGCGGCGCAGGGAACACGTATGCCAAGCTCACAAGCGTCATCGAGCGGAACCAGACGCCCTTTAGCACCGAGGATAGGGCGCGGTGGTACGAGTGGGGCGAGGACGCGGAGGCGGACTTCGTCGAGAAGATCGTCCCCCAACTCGGCCTGGACATCCGCAAGAACCCGGAGAAGGAGCGCTGCAGCTGGGCCATCGACCTCTTCGACTACACCAACAACCGCCCGGCCGACCTCAAGGTCCAGAACACGCCCTTTTTCACCGTCGTCAAGTACCGCTACTGCGGGAAACGGTGCGACCCGGCTTACTCCGTCACCCTCAACCGGAAGGACTTCGAGAACTACCAGGCCAACCACCCGGACTGCTTCATCTATTTCTGGGTGCACTGGACACAGCGGGAGTACCGCGGCATCACCGTCCCCGAGCTTTACGGCGTCTGGCAGGCGGAGCTCTCGAAACTCGGCGAGCGCATCCAGCGCGGCGAGGCCCCGCTTCACGCGTACCAAAACCGGCAGACCGACGACCACAACGCGCGGGACAGCTACGTGTTCTCCCTGCTGGACGAGGACGTGTTCGAGCGGCTCCTCTAGTCGGCTGGCGCCTCGCGGGCTCGTGCGGAGCGACCTGGAAGCGCGGCCCGAGGCGCGCTTGAAAGCCGAGATGCGCCCGCGGAGATTCCTACCCCAGCGCCCTCTTCAGCTTGAGCACGTCGTTCATCGTGTTACCCAGCCCATGCTCGGCAAGCGCCGCGTGCATCTCGGCCTGCAAGCGTGCCAGGCAGGCGGCGCGCGCCTCGGCCACGCCGTCGTTGGCGATGAGGCTCACATCGCTGACGAGCCCCTCCACCGAGTCGAACCCGGTGAGCCACTGCCAGAACGCGTCGCCGGCCAGGTAGCGGTACGCGAAGCCGTCGATATCGCGGTTCGGCAGATCACGTGGGTCAGCGCGGTAGGTGCGCACCTCGTCGATGGACTTCTTGTGGCGCATCACGCAGAAGGCGGGACGCACCGGCTGTCCGCTCGCACGACGGAAGCGCTCCTGGGCCGCGCACTTGTCCTTCAGCTCGCGCAGCTCCTGAGGAAACGACGACGAGTTCACCGTGTTGGCCTGCGACTTCAGCTCGCACACCCACAGCGCGCCCTCGCGCACGGTCATCATGTCGCCCGTGTCCAGGGTGTCCGACGAGATGGCGGCGATGACCGCCTGCCACGTGTTGCCGATGACCGTCTCCTCGCTGGAGCTCTCGCAGGCGCGGAACGCCTCGGCCACGAATTCCTCGGCCGACGCCACGCCGCGCGCCGCGAACATGATGACGTCCTTGGCCAGCAGCTTGCACAGGTTGGTCTTGGAGGCGTCGCCATACCACGCGATGCGCTTGCGCGCGAACTCGCCCAGGAGGCCATAGGCCACCTCCCGCTGCCGCTCAATGCCCACGTCTTCGGCTGCGCCGGCCTTCTTGTCCCGTTCGTCCACCTGCACCCCGCCCTCCCTTCGGCTGCTGATCACTCCCAGCATACCGGAAGCGAACCCTGGCGCCCAGGGCAGCGGCACAGCGACGAGCCTAGCGCATCAATCTCAGGCTGGTGCTGATGGAGGCCAGGTGGAATGCGCGCATCATATCTGTGTGCCAGCTGTTCGAGGGCTGGGCGTTCACGTTGATGGTCTGGTGCAGATGCACCTCCCCGCCTCCGAAATCCCGGCTGAACGAGCCTCGGCTCGCGCCGTTTTCTTCCTCATAGTCCTCGTAGAGCCAGGAATTCCAGCCGCCCATGGGGGCCTCCTCTCAAGCGAAACCTGCGAACGACCCCACCCTATCAAGAAATTTCCCCTTGCCTGTCCCACGCAAAGTACAGGCAAGGGGAAATTCACCCCCATGCGCGTATAATGGCCCCATCCCACGCGAGAGGAGATCCCATGATCGACGATCAGGCGCTCAGAGACGCCATCGAGGCGCGCCATTCCGTCCGCAGCTTCATCGACCGGCCCCTGGCACCTGAGGTGGTCGAGGCCCTGTGCGCCGAGGTCGACGCCGCCAACCGGGAAAGCGGGCTGCATCTCCAGCTCATGACGGACGAGCCCGATGCGTTCAACTTCTTCATCGCGCGCTACGGAAGCTTCAAGAACGTGCGCAACTACCTGGCCTGCGTCGGCGAGAAGGAGCCCGGCCTCAACGAGCGGGTCGGCTACTGGGGGCAGCGCATCGTCCTGGTCGCCCAGGCCCTCGGGCTCAACAGCTGCTGGGTCGGGCTCTCGTTCAGCCGCCGCAAGAGTCCCGCCGTCGTCGAGCCTGGCGAGAAGATGGCCTGCGCCATCGCCCTCGGCTACGGCGAGACCCCGGGCGTCCCCCACAAGGTGAAGACCGCAGCCGAGGTGTCGCGCGCCGAGCAGCCGGTGCCCCGCTGGTTCCAGGAGGGGGTGCGCGGCGCCATCCTGGCCCCCACGGCCATCAACCAGCAGAAGTTCCTGCTCACGCTGGAGGGAGACCGCGTGCGCGCCGAAGCCACCGGCGGCCCCTACAGCGACATGGACCTGGGCATCGTGAAGCGCAACTTCGAGATAGCCTCGGGAAGGGATCACGCCGTCTGGCTCTAAGGCAGCCGCCTTTCGCCGACGTCAAGATTCGAGAGCGCAAACGCAAACCAAGAGCCCGGTTGTCTTTTGCTCCAATAGACTCTTCCGCCTGGATAGATCTTGTGCCAATCCTGCATGACTGAACCATTTACCTCGAGTCGTAGCTCAGCTGCCTCCGCTTGTCACCATCCAAAAGAAAGCAGCACATAGATCTTCACCCAGTGGTGCGCTTAAAGACATTCGATAGACCACCCATCCCCCAAAGACGGCAAATTATCCGCCTTTCCACCTGCTATCTGTATTCTCTGAAAACCGACAGGCCCGAATGACACAGACGTAATCAGAAATTCCCTGGCGCGAAGAAGGTTTATCACGGCAAGAAGCTCATCCGACGTTCCATTTTCATGATTTACTATCTGAAATGTCGGTGATGCAGGAGAGACAACTTGAATGGTGTTACTATCCGCCCAACAGAGAATGCTATTCGGGATATAATTACTTTCTTCGGGAAAAACAGAGCCCGTTGAGAATACCTTTCTCTGTATGAAATTGTAGTTCTCTCGCTCCTCAAATCTCCTCACTTCGTTAAACACGTAGTTTGCCTGCAGAGATCGAGTGCCGCAATAGTCGCCATAGAGAAGCGAAAAGTTACTCGAGAGCGCCGAGGCCACCGCAGAATAATCGTAGCAGTACCCTGTACTCGTAAAAGCGAAGCGCACTTTAGGATGATTTTCTTCAATGCTTTTCGCGAACTTTCTCAGATACCTATCCCACATGTTTTCGATGTAAGGAATGGCAAGCTCTACACTTTCTTCATCAGTCAATGGATGACTTGCTTTTTGCTGCATAATGCCGGTTGACTTTGCCACACCCATCCTTGCCAAAAAGTTTTCAAGAATTCGGACTGAATGCGGACGATTTTCATCTTCAATGCACATAATCGAATAAAAAATAGCCCTCAGCAGAATGTCCTCCGAAAAGCGCTTGGGAAGCTGCCCCCCGAAACGTCTCTTGTATTCGTAAAGCCGCTTTTCTGCAGGAACAAGCAACTTATAGTATCGCATCTGGTTATAGCTAATATTAAAAGGAATCACGTAACCTATTCGGTATTTGCGCCTTATTGCTGCAGCCATAACAATCTCGACTAAAGCAAAAAACAGTGCGAGAACAACCTGGAAGCCGATGTTGGATTGATCAACGGCAAGAGGGCCGCTCTCGGGAAGCTGAGCAATCACCGCCCAATCAAAATAGATTGCCACCAAAACCGACGCAATCGCTTCAAGGGCAAAAGCCCACAAGGGGACACCAAAGCTCCTCGTCGCTATTTTGAGGAAAAAGATCTCCAGCCAGTAAAGAGCGGTTGGCATCCAGCGAACATCGAACGAGAATTCGACACCCAGGACAGAGAAAGTGGCTGCGCCCACAAAAAGGAAGAAATAGCACCAAACTACCGGAGCCATAATTCTGTAAGCAACGTTAGATGCCCCGGTACTGTCATCATAGTTGCTCTCAAGCCGATAATTGGATATCGAATGGGGGCCCAATACGCGGATCAGAAAAACCATCATAAGCGCAATGAGCAAATAAAAGAGGACACATGGAGCGCTTATTAAGGAGAAGTCCAGTTCGTTTTCAAAAAGAGCGGCAATGAACTTGTTCACGCGAAGATTCCCCTCCAAAAAAAGATCTCAGCCTCTTCACAACAGGACGCAGAACCATCAAGCAGCCCTACGAGGCACCAAATACCGAAACGCGTCCCAGCCCCGAACCCATCGTACACCATCACGGCCCCATCATCTGCCGCAACGTCGAGCCCTAGCGCATGGGCCGCAGCATGATCATGAAGCACCCCCCCTCACTTCAAACGCACGCCTCCCTTCAACTCCGTGTCGCTTCGAACACAGACCGACCGGCAGCTTCGTCGGCAGAATTTTCCGAGAAAGCATCATGCATTCCTGCGCGTCGCGAAGATGTCGTTTCCGTTCATGGGCTTGCACTTCTGCAGGGACGCGGCCTGGCTGCGCCCGTGAGCGTTGCAACACTGAAGGCTTCCTCTCGCGCGAGGCGATGCGGCAGGCGTCGATGTCGATGCAGTTGTCGCCGTTCCACGAGTTGTCGCCGTCGCGCTCGTAGCGGTTGACGAAGGAGACTCCCCCTGAAACCCTCGGGAGCATCGTTTGCGCCAAAGCCCACGACCTTGAAGAGCCCCAGTTTGGACTAGCGCGCTCACCCAAACCTTGTCGCCCGGGCGGACGCTGGACGCCGGCACCTCGTCGGCGTCCAGGAAGGCACCGAGCCTCAGATTCTCCGGCACCGCCACGTTGAAGGCATGCAGCATTTCGTTATTGAAGGCTCATTTGACCCCGTCTATCCCTCATGGTATATAGCTGCTCATTCTCTTATACGAGAAATTTGATACGATGTAATAGTCTTGTCTTACGTCGTGCTGGGAGCTGGTTATGAATTATGTGACACTCCTCAAGAATGGTGCCGATGAGGCCGAACTGCAGACTTATCTGTCCCAGGGAAACGAGGCGACCATCACGATTCGTGTACCGAAGAACCTTAAGGACGCATGCGCCGAGATCGCTGCTATGCGCGGGCTCAATATGTCGACTTACGTGCGCTCGTGCCTCATACGAGACCTGGCAGAGAAGAGGTAGATGCGCAATGGCTAAGGCCGTGAAGAAGAGCGAGCTCTATAGTTCCCTGTGGGACAGCTGTGACCAGTTGCGAGGCAGCATGGACGCCTCGCAATACAAGGACTACGTGCTTACCCTTCTCTTTGTTAAGTATGTTTCCGACAAAGCAACCGGCAGCCCATATGAGGAGATTGTCGTTCCCAAGGGCGGAAGCTTCGCAGACATGGTTGCCCTCAAGAACAAGCCGAACATTGGCGAGGGCATGGATATAGCCATCGGAAAGCTCGCTGAGGCCAACGGTCTGCAGGGCATCATCACGAACGCTCACTTCAACGACGACGCCAAACTCGGTCGTGGCAAGGAGAAGGTTGATACGCTTACGAAGCTAATTGGTATCTTCCAACGTCCTGAGCTAGACTTTTCTCGCAACGACGCCAACGATGACGACATTATCGGCGATGCGTACGAATACCTCATGCGCAAGTTCGCCACCGAAAGCGGAAAGAGCAAGGGACAGTTCTACACCCCTGCCGAGGTAGCTCGAGTACTGGCCAAAGTCGTGGAAGTCGGCAGCTGCACCGACCGCAGAGCGACCGTTTACGATCCGGCTTGCGGATCGGGGTCGCTACTCATACGCGTGCTCGCCGAAGCCCCCTTCGAACTTGCTGGCTACGGTCAGGAGAAGGACAACGCTACGGCGGGCTTGGCGAAGATGAACGCCGTCTTGCATGGGAAACCGACCGTCAACGTGTACACGGGCAACACGTTCGCCGATCCGCATAACTTCGATACCGGCTCCCACGATACGCTGCAACGCTTTGACTACATAGTCGCAAATCCACCGTTTTCTATGAAGAACTGGCGTAACGGGCTCGAGCACTGCCTTGATCGATTCAAGGGGTACGGTGACGAACCGCCCGAGAAGAATGCAGACTACGCCTGGCTCATGCACATTCTGGCATCGCTTAAAAGCACAGGGAAAGCAGCTGTCATTCTGCCGCACGGGGTGCTCTTTCGCGGCAACGCCGAGAGAACCATTCGCCGCACGCTCATCAAAGACAAACGATGGATTAAGGGTATCATCGGTCTTCCTCCCAACCTTTTCTATGGGACAGGCATTCCTGCGTGTATCGTTGTTATCGACAAGGCTCATGCCGATTCTCGCGATTACATCTTCATGATTGATGCAAGCAGGGGCTTCGTGAAGGACGGCAACAAGAACCGGTTACGCGAATGCGATATCTTCCGCATCGTGGAGACGTTCGCCGGAGAGCTTGAAGACGACCCGACGTATTCGCGCAAGGTCCCCATTAGTGAAATCGTGAACAAAAACGACTGCAACCTCAATCTGTCGCGCTACCTGGAGAACCCCAACGTCGAGGACGTGCAGGACATCGATGGACATCTGCGTGGCGGCATTCCGATGCGCGACGTGGATTCCCTCGACCTCTATTGGCGCGCCTTTCCCGGGCTTCGCGACAAATTGTTCGAACCCATGCGGGATGGATACCTTCAGCTTCGGATCGACAAGTCTAAACTGCGCGAAACGATAGAACGAGACCCTGCGTATTTGGCCTACCGCGAAAGAATCGATGCGGCCTATTGTGCGTGGATGGAAGCAATTAGGCCGCGACTACTCAGTTTGGCAAACGCAAACGATGCCGACCTGTCTGGCGAGCTTGCTGACAAGCTCTTGAGTGCGTTCACCGAAATCGAATTGATGAATCGCTACGACGTCTATCAGGCATTCCTTTCTTACTGGGTTGGCACGATGGCGGACGACGTGCAGCTCATAGCGAGGGACGGATGGAGCGTGGCGCGCGAGTTGGACATCGAGCACAAGATGCGCACGAAGACGCAGAATGGCGAGAAGGTGAGCGTCGAGACCGAGCAGGTTAAATCGTTCGATGGTGTAATCCTGCCAGCCTCTCTTGTGGAGCATGAATGCTTCCCTGACGAGAGCATGGCATGCGACCTCTGCGCGGCGCTCATCGCAAAGAACGAGATCGAAATCGACACAGCAGTTGAGGAAGCGGCAGAAGATTCCGAGCTGTTCGACCTCGCGCAAACCGAGACGATTAATCCCACCAATATATCCAGCAGGCTGGATACCCTGTTGGAGAAGGTCGACGGCCCTGCCATCCGTGCACTCGTCGCCTTTCAGAATTGGCTTACAGAAAAGAAGAGGGCAAAGGCTGTTTATTCAAGATACATAGCCGACAATCCGCTCTGTGCCGCGGCCGTCAACGATAAAGGCAATGTGACAAAAACATCGCTTGCAGAAGCGATAAGAGCCGCACGTATCAAACAAGGTCCAGCGGATGACTATCGGACGGACTACGAAGAGCTACTTGAGGTGCAACGACTCTTGACGGAGGTTAGCGAAGCAAAGACTCAGCTCAAGCAACTTCGCCAAGCGCTTGATGAGCAAATCATGGCGAAGTATGCGCTTCTCTCCGATGACGAGATTCACCACCTGCTGGTAGAAAAGAAGTGGTTCTTCGGCGTATATGACGGCGTTGACAGTAGATACGAGAATCTCATCTCTGAATTCGTCAGTCGTATCAATGAGCTTGTCTCAAGATACGAGGCTACCCTCCCTCAGCTCACAAGCCAGTCTGCAGAGCTTGAATCGAGAGTGCTCGAACATCTGAGGGAAATGGGGTTTAGGTGGTAACCCCCAAGGGCTGGGAATCGCGTCCCATCGGAGACTTTCTCGAATTCAAGAACGGCCTGAACAAGGGAAAAGAATACTTCGGATACGGCACACCTATCGTCAATTACATGGACGTGTATCGTCATCGCGGCTTGCATGCGTCCGATATTCAAGGACGTGTTTCACTTGAGCGCGAGGAGGTAAGGCGATTTGCAGTTAAGAAAGGTGACGTCTTTTTCACCCGAACGTCCGAGACGCCTGACGAGGTTGGAATATCTAGCGTACTGTTAGACGACCTGATCGATGGCGTGTTCAGCGGTTTTGTGCTGAGAGGACGACTCAAGTCAACTAAATTACTGCCCGACTACTGCAAGTATTGCTTCTCGACACAAGCGGTGCGGGAAGCAATTGTAAAGAGTTGCACGTATACCACTAGAGCATTAACAAATGGTAGAGTGCTATCAAATATCGAAGTCTTGCTTCCTTCCACTATCGAACAGAATCGCATAGTAAGCACCCTCGATGACATCGAATTGTTAATAGCAACTTTGGAGGAGGCGGTATCGAAAAAGCGCAGCATGCGAGAGGGAATCGCGCAGTCTCTATTAACGGGTACGATGAGGCTGCCTGACTATGGCGGTGGATGGAAGCGTATCGAGCTTCAGGAAGCCTTGGCATTCTGTACAGCAACGATACCAACTGAGAACATAGATGTTAATGACTACGTTGATACAGAGAACATGCTAAAGGACAGAGGCGGGGTGGTCGTTAACACAAAGCCCCTGTCATACGCGAAGGTCTGTGAGTACTTATCAGGTGATATCCTCGTCTCAAACATACGCCCATATCTCAAGAAAATCTGGTTTGCCGTGCATAATGGTGGGTGCTCTAGCGATGTGCTTGTGTTGCGCAGCATAGACGCTGAGCGTTACGACCCTGCTTACTGTTTCCTGCTGCTAGCGAGAGATGACTTCTTCTCATATGCCGCAAACAACTCCTCAGGAACTAAAATGCCACGAGGGGATAAGGATGCAATAAAGCGTTATCTACTTCGAGTACCAGAAAGTATCGACGAGCAGAGAGCAATAGCCGAGGTTCTGATGACAGCGGATCTTGAGATTAACAATCTCGAACATAAGCTAGAGAAGTATAAGCAAATCAGGCAAGGAATGATGCGCGAGCTTCTAACTGGGCGCATCCGTTTAGTCCAGGAGTGATTCGCATGGACGATTACGTATATGCGAGCTGGGATCGAGACACATACGACCCTATCGGCAAGCCGGAGATTGCGACGCAGGACAGGTTGCTGCAACTCTTCCACGACGAACTAGGCTATAGCTACCTTGGCAACCTCGAGCCACTCGAAAACAAGAACGTCCGGACAGAAGACCTTTACCGCTGGCTCTGTAAGGCCAACCCCCGCAGAACCGAACTCGCAGCCAAGGCGCTCGACAAGTTCGTCAAAGAGCTCCAAGACTTCCAAACCAGCCAAATTGCGGCAGCGAACGAACGCGTCTACGAGCTACTGAAATACGGCGTGCCTGTCGAACCAGAACCGGGTGCCGCACCTGTGAACATCTACCTCATCGACTGGATAACCGCCCACAACAACGACTTCTACGTTGCCGAAGAGGTGACCGTCATCGAGAACGCGAAGAAGCGACTCGACCTCGTCGTCTATGTGAATGGCATCGCAATTGCTGTCATCGAACTCAAGAGAAGCGTGAACTTCGTTGAGGAGGGCATCCGGCAGAACATCACCAACCAGCGCAAACAGTGGATTCCACGATTCTTCGCAACGGTCCAGTTCTGCATGGCGGCCAACGATACCCAAGGTCTACGTCATGGAACAACCGGTACTCCGCAGAAACATTACTACGAGTGGAAGAATGATCCCAAAGCAACGGATCCGATATCGGTTGCCATCGCAGAGCATATCGAACAATGGCCCCGCAACCTCGACCGGCAGGTTTACAGCATGTTCCAGAAGAATCGATTCATAGACCTGCTCCACAACTTCATCGTGTTCAAGGGTGGCATCAAGATGGTGCCACGCTATAACCAGTTCTTCGGCATCAAAGCCGCCGAGGATCGCATGGAGCGACAGGAAGGCGGCATCATCTGGCATACCCAGGGTAGTGGCAAGACGCTCACCATGGTCTACCTCGCCCGATGGATTCTCGCCAACATCGATGGCTCGCGCGTACTCCTCGTTACCGACCGGGATGAGCTCGACGAACAGATCGAACGATACTTCCGAAGCGCGGGCGAGTCTATAGTACGCACGCAGAGCTGCGCCGACCTCATACAGAGACTCAACCAATACGAAGACTCACTCCTGTGCTCCCTTGTCCACAAGTTCGGACGCAAGTCCGCCCATAACACGACGGAGTTCGACTACGACAAGAGCTATGAACGCTACATTGGGGAAGTCAAGGCTAGCCTTCCTCCCGATTTCAAGGCCAAGGGCAATATCTTCGTGTTCGTAGACGAGTGCCACAGAACGCAGTCAGGTAAGCTTAACAAAGCTATGAAGGTCATCATGCCCAATGCTGTGTTCGTGGGCTTTACCGGCACGCCACTACTCGTCAAAGACAAGCCGATGAGTATGGAAACCTTCGGTGACTTTATCCACAAGTACCAACACAAGCAAGCTGTCGAAGATGGTGTCATTCTGGATATGAAGTACACGCCACGTGACGTGCCGCAGGAGATAACCTCGCCCGAGAAGATCGATCAATACTTCGACGTGAAAACAAAGAGTCTCACTGCTCGCGCTAAAGCTCGACTCGCGCAGGGATGGGCGACATTGC
Organism: Enterorhabdus sp. P55; assembly: GCF_009911695.1. GTDB lineage: Bacteria > Actinomycetota > Coriobacteriia > Coriobacteriales > Eggerthellaceae > Enterorhabdus. Next base: position 13,493 of record NZ_QWKK01000050.1, read on the forward strand.
AGAAGATGTATAGCTCCAGAGCTAGGCTGAGCAGGATTGCGGCCGACATTATGTTTGACTTCGAGGTGAAGCCGCGCCTTTCCGAAGGCGATGGCAATGCGCTTCTCGTGGCAGATTCCGTTTATTCCGCATGTCAGTATTACCAGATATTCCAACAAGCTGGCTTTAAGAAATGCGCCATCATCACCTCATTTGAGCCCCATAAGGGCAATCTTCGCACTGACTCAGTGGATGTAGACGGCGGTGAGGATACCGAGAGCTTCTTCAAGTACCAAACGTACATGGACATGCTGGGCGGCAAGACAGTCGAGGACTTCGAGGCGGAGGTGAAGGATGCCTTCGTTAACCGGCCCGATGAAATGAAGCTGCTCATCGTCGTGGACAAGCTGTTGACGGGTTTCGACGCACCACCTTGCACTTACCTCTATATAGATAAATCCATGCAGGACCACGGTCTTTTCCAGGCTGTGTGTCGAGTGAACCGCATCGATGACCGCACCGATGACGATGGCGTCAACCACGGTGAGAGCAAGGACTTCGGCTACATCGTCGATTACAAGCAGCTCTTCTCGCCCCTGTGCGAGGCTATGGAAACCTATGCGGGCAACGCTTTCTCGGGTTACAACGAGGAGGATGTCGAAGGCGTACTTGGCGACTTCGCACAGAAGTCGAAAGAGCGGTTCCTCGAGGTGCTGGAGTCGCTTGATGCGTTTTGCGAGCGCGTGCCTATGCCGCAAGGCGAAATCGAGTTCACCAAGTACTTCTGTGGCGAGGGAGAGTATGGCGGCCAGAAGATGGACGAGTATTCTCAGCTGCGTGGGCGACTTTACAGCCTAGTGAGCGCGTTGGTTAGGGCTTTCGCTGACTTCTCCGAGTGTATGGACGACCTCGGATATAGTGAGAGCGTGCGCGAAGAGTACCGTAAGCGCATCGTGCGCTATGACAATCTTAAGAAGACGATTATGATTGCCAGCGGTGATGCGCTGGACCTCAAGGTATACGCGCCGGCGATGCGCCACCTCATCGATACTTACATTGATGCGGGTGATTCAAAGGAACTGACCTCGCTCGATGACTTCACGCTGCTCGACTTCGTGGCGCAGCAGGGTGAACGGCTGGTCCGCGGCGTGCCCGGAGGTCAGGAATCAGCCGCCGCGACCATTGAAGGCAACATTGGGAGACAGATTGTCGAGCGACAACTTATCAATCCCAAGTACTACGAGCAACTGTCCGCCATCTTGCAGGATCTTGCAGATGAACGAAAGCACGGTGCCGAGGACTACCAAAAGCTGCTCGAACGGTACAAGGAGATTGCCAAGAGAGTTGTCCGCCCAGAAGAGGACGAGAGATACCCGGAGAGCATCCGCATGAACGCACCTCTACGCGCTCTGTACGACAACACGGGATGCGACGAGCATAAGGCGCTTGCACTCGATGAGGCGACACGACGCAGCCTGCAGCATGGATGGCGGAGCGATCCGACCAAGACGCGAAGGGTCAAGAAGGCGCTTTGGGGAATCCTTCGCGATGAAGTCGAGGTTGAGCATGTGTTCGGCATCATCGAGCAACAGGAAGAGTACTGATGCAGCTCAAGATGTCGGATGTGACGGTCGAGATAATTCGCAAGGACATCAAGAACATGCACCTGCGCGTGCAGCCTCCCGATGGCCGCGTTGTCCTCTCTGTGCCGCATTCTGTTAGCGATGCCGCTATCGATGGCTTCGTTGCCTCAAAGCTGGCATGGATACGCAGACAGCGTGCCGATGTTGCTGCGCAGATGCGTCAGACGCAACGCGAAGGTGTAACTGGTGAAACCATGTATGTGTGGGGCAAGCAGTGTTTCCTCGCCGTCGTCGAAGGAGTCAGTTATTCCATCGATATTGCCGGGCAGAATGCTAGGTTTACCGTACGCGCAGGCAGCTCGTCCGAACAACGAGAGGCGCATATGCGTGAATGGTATCGCGAAGAGCTCTGCCGAGAGGTTGAGCGTCTGCTTCCCGTCTGGGAGGAGCGAACCGGCTTCAAATGCGTTGAATGGAAGACAAAGTACATGAAAACGCGTTGGGGTTCATGTAATCCCAACGCGCGACGAATTTGGCTCAACGTCCAGCTTGCTAAGTACCCTATAGAATGTTTGGAGTACGTCATCCTGCACGAGCTGGCGCACTTCGTTGAGAAGTCACATGGTTCCGAGTTCATTGCGGTAATGGACGAGTTCATGCCGGCATGGCGCAGCATACGAAAAGAGCTTAATGGGGGAATCTTGGATTACATTGGGTAGGACGATACGGCATGATTGAAGACTGCGACTACGTAGCTCATTAATGGCAAGCCCAACGGGTGCGCATCTGCCGCCGCACACGTGATCTCCATCGACTCCCGACCGGCGCTGTCGCGCTGTAACCTATGCAGATTAGGATGGAGACATGGCTATGAGGAAGGCCGTGCACGCGCATTGCGGGAATGCCATCGTGCTTCTTGCAGATCCAGTCGATCTCCGCTTTCAGCGCGTTCTTGCTGATCACCATCTGGGAAGAAAAAGACCCGCCGAGGCTTTGAACTGCGTCCCAAAACTTGGACGAATTAGTAAGGACTAAGCTGCTAAGGACTGATTTCGGAATTCCTCCGGAGTC